>JBBAWG010000021.1:0-26428 GCA_040397305.1 Methylacidiphilales bacterium
TTATAACAATCCCATGTCCTTGCATCGCAGTCTTCGTTCCGGCGGGGCAACCGCCGCCAAGCGCAACGTGCTGAAGCGCGGCGAGCGCGTGGCTCTGCTGAAGAAACGCGGCCAGTGGAAGGCCGGCATGAAGCCCACCGGGCTTCCCAAAACCAAACCCGAATAATGTCTCGGAGTCCCGTCCCGTCTGGGGAAGGGATACGCCTCAACCGATTTTTGGCTGCCGCCGGTCTGGGCTCGCGGCGCGGCACGGAAGAGCTCATCCAAGCCGGCCGGGTCCGAATCAATAAACGGCAAGTAACCTCCTTGGCCGAGCGCGTGCCGGAGGGAGCCGAGGTCACCGTGGATGGAAAGCCGGTCCGGACATCGCTCGGGGTAGTGATTGCCCTGCACAAGCCCAGGGGAGTGATCTGCACCGCCTCGGCGCAGGATCGGCGGCCCATCATCACCGAGTTGATGCCCAAGCATTTTGGCCGGCTTTTCACCGTGGGGAGGTTGGACGCTGACAGCGAGGGACTCCTGTTGCTCACCAACCGGGGTGATTTGGCCCAGCACCTGGCTCATCCGCGGCACAAGGTGGAGAAGGAGTATCGGGTCCGGCTGGATCGGGTCCCGGATCCGGCCGCCCTGCGCCAGATGGAGAGAGGGGTTCGGTTGGAAGAGGGATTGGCCAAGGCGGAAAAAGCCGAGTTGATGGGAGGAAGGGAGGTGCGGGTCATCCTGCGGCAGGGCATGAAGCGCCAGATCCGGTTGATGTTCCGCAAGCTCGGTTTTACCGTGGAAAGGTTGAAACGGACCCGGATCGCCCGGTTGGAGCTCGGCACCCTTGCCACGGGGGCGTGGCGGGTTTTGCCCGAACGAGAAGTGCGGAAACTGGAGTCAGCCTCATGAGGGCAGCGGGGCACGGAAGGTTCAAAAACCGGCCGGATCCGGTCGCCGAAAAGTTCAGCCGGTCCGTCCACTTTGATCAGCGGTTGGCGCGGCACGATCTGGAGGGCAGCCGGGCGCACGCGGCGGTCCTGACCAAAGCCGGCATTCTGAGCCGCAAGGAGGCCGCGGAGATTCGGAGGGGGCTGGACCGGATCGAAAGGGAGATTCTCCAAGGGAAGTTTCGGTGGAAGGACTCCCTGGAGGATGTGCATATGAACATTGAGTCGGTGCTGACCGACCGGGTCCGGGCCGGGGCGAAGCTACACACCGGCCGGAGCCGAAACGACCAGGTGGCGACGGATCTCCGGCTCTGGCTCCGGGAAACCGTGCTCGGGGACGTGGCAGCGATCATCGCCCTGCAGCGGGCTTTGGTGGAGTTGGGCAATCGGTATCGGGAAGTGATTCTGCCCGGATACACCCATCTGCAGCGGGCTCAACCGGTTCTGCTGGCCCATCATTTTCTAGCCTATGTCGAGATGCTGGAGAGGGATCAGGGGAGGTTGTTGGATGCGGCGAAACGGGCAGATGTTCTTCCCTTGGGATCCGGAGCGCTGGCGGGGAGCACACTCAAGCTGGACCGGAACATCGCCCGGAAACTTCTCCGGTTCCGGGAGTTGAGCGCCAACTCCATGGACGCGGTGTCTGACCGGGACTTCTTGGTGGAGTATTTGGCCGCCCTGGCGCTGGGTGGGGTTCATCTCTCCCGGCTGGCGGAAGATCTGATTTTATTTTCCACGGCAGAGTTCGGATTTTTGAAATTTGGCGAGGCTTTCACCACGGGCTCCAGCCTGATGCCCCAGAAACGGAATCCGGACATGGCGGAGTTGGTGCGGGGCAAGAGCGGTCGGCTGACCGGCCACCTGGTCTCCTTGTTAACGGTTCTGAAGGGGCTGCCGCTGACCTACAACCGGGATTTGCAGGAGGATAAGGAGTGCGTATTCGATGCCGCGGACACCTGGAGAAACTCCCTGGAGGTCATGGCGCGGGCGGTTCGGTCCATTGAGGTAGACGCCGGGGCGTGCCTTTATGCCGCTTCCGCTCCGGAGCTTTTGGCCACTGATGTGGCCGATGCCTTGGTGCAGGCGGGCATGCCGTTTCGGAAGGCTCACCAAGTCGTGGGAGCAGCCGTCCGGATGGCCGAGGAAAAAGGGACTCGCATCGATCGGCTGGAAGAAAAGGACTGGTCCGGCCTGAACGGGAAGGAGTGGAAGGGTGTCAGCGAGGTTCTCCACGGTCATTCGCCTTCGGCGCGTTTGCGGAGGGGGTTGCAGGCCAGACAGTCTGTCGCCGGGGCCCCCAGCCTGGCGGGGGTGCAGTCGGAATTGCGGGCTTGGTTGAAAAAACTTCGGTGAAGCCCGGAACCCCATCGCGCCCGTCTTCCCGATCCGGATCGGCACCGGCCCAGCGACCTTCTGCCGGAGGGCCGCCCAAACGAACCGGTTCCACCCCTTATTTGGACATCCCGCCGCGGACGAGGAGCGTGATGATTGTCGTGGGGCTGATGGGAATGGTCTGCGCGGTGATTGGCAGCCTGATGGCGAAAAAAGGGGTGGCGATCGAGGCCGACAAAATCGTCCATTTCATCGGCTACAATCTGCTCGGGGCCCTGATGATCCTTGGTTTGCGCCCGCTGCTTTGGCCTTTGGGAATGATTTTGGTGGCGGGTATGAGTGCCGCCTTGGAGCTCATTCAGCCTCTCTTTGGACGGAGTTGCGATTGGGGGGGCGACTTTGTGACCAACTGTCTGGCCATTGTGGCTGGGTCTTGTCTGGGGATGATCGCCCGGTTCGTCTGGTCCTATATCCGGACGGAGATGGCGAATGCGGAGATCCGGAAGGCCACGGTGGGGTTTGGGGAAGGCCAAGTGATTTTCAAGCAAGGGGAACCCAGTGATAAATTTTTCATCATCCGAAGTGGACAGGTGGTGCTGACCCGGGAGGCCAACGGCGCCACCACGGAACTGGGGAAAGCCGGTCCGGGGGAAGTGGTGGGGGAGATGGGCGTGTTGCAAAATCTGCCCCGCTCCGCAACCGCCACCGCCAAGGGAAGGGTGTGGTTGTATGGAATGACCCTGAGCGATCTCGCGGACAAAAGATCCGATGGGCAAGATCATCCCGGAACCATTGTCTCGCGGGTCTTGGCCCAGCGGCTGCGGAAGAGCATGGAAAAGCTGGACCAAGCCACCCTGGAGAAACTAGCTGCTCCCTTGGCCCCGCCCCCGGCACCGGCCCGGAACGTAAGTCCATCCCCTGTCATAAAAGTGGGGATTCGGATGGGTTGGCGAACGGGCGAGCAGGTGCAGTGGTCGGAGCAGAACAGCGAGCATACCCTTCCGATGATTTTTGGTCGCGAGCCCGGCCCGCAGGGGGCACCCGCGGGCACAGAGTTGGTTTTGATTGAGGAGAACCCGCCTCAGCGCCTAGCTCCGTTGCAATTTTCCCTGGAATTTCAAAATGGTGCGGTGCTGTTGCGGGACGATCAAAGCCTGCACGGAACAGAGGTAAGTGGGGTTTCGGTAGGTCCTTCTGCGGGGATGACCCAAGTGCAACTCCCGGCAGGAACCCACGTCCTGGTGGCAGGCGGGGAGGGGTCGCCTTATGTGCTGGCGCTGGAAATTCCGCCTACGGGTTGAGGCGGAGGCGGTTAAAGAAGGCGTTTTGTTCTGAATCGCGGTTGAAGATGGCCAAGCTCTCCAAAGGAGTGCCCGCACTGCCGCCGAGTTTACGGTCCTTGAGTTCCACCGGAGTCCCGCCGCTTAGCGGGGAGAGCTTTACGTCGTAGGTGTCGGTCGTTTTAAGAGTGAACTCCGCCCGTAGTCCAGCGGGAGAAACGGCTAGGCCGGAATCCGAGGGTTGGGAACCGTCAAAGAGCTGGTAGTTGGTCTGGCCTTCCAGGGCCGTTAGCTCAAAGCGGGCGCCAGCGTTGTAGTCTCCCGGACCATCCGATTTTTTCCCGTTTCGCAGGGTCAGGCCGATGGAGCCGGTGGTGCCGGAGTTCGATTTCGGAAGGGGGGTGACGATATCCACCGAGAAGGTCTGATTAGGCTCCAAGGGTTTGCCAAAACCGCGGAAGGCAGCGGCTTCCTGGAAGCCTTCGCCATCCGCAAAGACGGCCCAGGATTTTCCTTCTGTGGCCACGACGCTGCTGCCCGATTTCTCCTCTTGTTTGGCCAGATAAAAGCCGGCGTAGGATTTTTTCTCCGGGTTGCCGTTGGACCGCAGAATCCAGCCCTCCCAACCGTCAACGGCGCCGGCGCCGTCTTTCCATTCAGAGCCATAGGCGGAAGCTGAGGCGGTGTCCGTCCTGCCGCCGGGTGAGGGGACCGGAGCCGGGGCGGGTTCCGGTTCGGCATCCGCCACGGCGGCGGCTGGGGCAGCGGTTCCAAAAACTGGAGGATCCTTAAGCGAGACCTCCAGCTTGTCCTTGTTTTCCCGCAAAATTTTTTGCATCCCGCTGTCGGGTTCTTCCAACAAAAAGGGTGGAAGCACGGTGACGGTTTGCCCTCCGCGTTTTTTGGTTTCGTACTTCACGCCCTGTTTTTCCATTAAAAGGACAAAGGCGAAGTTCCCCCCGCCCGGGGCCGTGGGGTCTCCCTGTTCAACGAGCAGAATATCCAGCTTTCGTGGTTGTCCGGACTTCAGAGTGATCCATTCCCCCTCGCGTAAACGGGCCCAGGACTCGTTGGCCTTGATGGTGGGAAAGAACTCCAGAACTGATTCTCCCTGGCGGTCATTGCGTTCCGCATAGGAAAGAAAGGGCACCCAGTTGCCCTCCAGTTTGACTGATCCGTCCACCATTACGATGATGCTTTCATCTCCGAGTCCGACGAAACGGTACGTTCCGTCCTCAGGAGCGGCGAAGGAGCCGGTGTAATGGATGATGAAGTTATTGGGCTTCACCTTGCCCTGGACCCCGAAGGTCTTGGGGGCCTCCCCGGCTTCCTGCAGGGGGATATAAAACATCGTGGCGAAGAATTTTTTATCCACCCGGTAAAAGTCCGCCAGGGAGTTGGGCCGGAAACGGTTGCGGACAATTTTTTTCACCGCCTCGGGGAAGCTTTTTTCGTCGATGCCCGAGGGCTTCTTTCCATCCGCTTTGAGCTTGAGGTCATACATGGTGCCTTCCAGTTCCCCGCCCATTTTTTCCGAAAAGCCAAACAGGGTGGATTTGCCGGTTCGTTTGCCCCCGGCACGACCAACTGGTCTGGGGGCGGCACCCATTTTTACTCCTCCCGAGGCGGCCCCGCTGGGGGCAGAGACTTTGGCGGGGGCCGGCGGGGCGAAGGAGGGGACCGTGCTGGGAGTGGAGAGGGCGAGGATATCGGAACTTTCCTCCACTTCAGTGGGGGCGACTTCCGTCTCCGTGGCCATCGGTTCGGATTCGGGCTCCGGCGTGGGCTCTTCGGGTGAAGGGGGGGCTTCCGCCTCGGCCCCACCATCGCCGCCGACATCCTGGCTGGTGAAAATGGCCAGAGGGTTGCCGCCTTTGAAAATGACCACGCTTCCTCCAATCAAAAGGAGAAGGAAATGAACGGCAATCGCGATCAGGAAAGGGGTGGAGGTGATGAGTGCCGCCAAGGCGACAAACTTCTTCTTTCCCGGCTTTTTTTCGGCTGGCGCAGGACTCTTGGGTTTGGCCACGGGAGGCACGCCGTCAGCCTATCGGCAAGAGGACCAAGAATCTAGCCGATCACAAGGTTGTCCAAAATTTTTCGGTGGGGAGCCGGAAGGGTGGTGCGGCGGAGTTGCGCCGAGGTGAACCACTTTCCCGGTAGTTTGGTCGGTGGCCGGCGGACAAGGAAAACCGCCGCGTGAATGTGATAGCGGGTGAAGGGGTAATCAATTTGCAGGAAGGGTTGTCCACAGGGCTTCTGATGGGTGGTGGGAAGAAGCGAGAGGCCCCGCCACCGGCCAGCCGGATGGGTTGAGGTGAGCCAGATGCGGGCACCTTGGCGAACCAGCAGAATATTTTCCTCCAGACGCGTGGGGGCAGGTTTAAGGCGGGAGGCGGCAGGAAGTCTTTTCCTGGAGGGGCATGATTTTTTCAGGGGGCACTCCGGGCAGCGTGGATTTTTTGGAAGGCAAACGAGGGCGCCCAGTTCCATCAGGGCTTGGTTGTGGAGGCCGGGGTTTCGGTGGGGGACGATCCGGCCGGCCAGATTGCGGAGAGCCGCAAGGTCGGACATTTTGCCGTGGCGGGCGGAGAGGCGACCGAGCACCCGGGCCACGTTCCCGTCAAAAGCGGGAGCGGGTCTGCCAAAGGCAATGCTGGCGATGGCGCCGGCGGTGTAGTCGCCGATGCCGGGAAGTTTTCGGAGGGAATCGGGATCGGGGGGAAGGTCCCGGCCCGGCAACCGGATCACCGCACGAGCCAAGGAGTGGAGAAAGCGGGCTCGGCGGTAGTATCCCAAGCCTTCCCACATCCTGAGGACCCGGGAGGCGGAGGCACGGGCCAGTTGGGGCCACCCGGGGAAAAGTTTCATCCATCGCTGGTAGTAGGGGATGACCGTGGCAATCCGGGTTTGCTGACACATGAATTCGGCCACGGCGGTGCGGTAGGGGGTAGGCCGGGTGCGCCAGGGGAGAGGGCGGTGATGCTGTTGGTACCAGGAGTATAAAAGAGGCAAAGCCCGCCGGATTTTGGATTCGATGGCGGGGCGGGGGGAAGTAGCGTGGGAGCGCATGGCTGACACGATGTTTACCCATACCTTGGACGAGGCCCAAGTCCGGCGCCTGCGGGAGTTGGTCGGGGCGAAGGGCTTTGTCTTAGGGCCTTTGGAACACGGTCATTTCACGGCGCGGAAGGGGAAGTGCGTGATCAGCGCCTATCTCAGCGGGAAGTTGGTGGTGGCAGGCAAGGAGGCGAAGGAGTTTGTGGAATTTGTTTTGGAACCGGAGGTCTTGGGAGAAGCGAGGCTGGGATATGAAAAACTACACAACCCGGAAATGTACGCGCCGCATTTTGGGATCGATGAAAGCGGCAAGGGGGACCTGTTCGGCCCTCTGGTGGTGGCAGGTGTCTATGTCGACGAGGAGAAGGCGGAGCGCCTGATCGCGGCGGGGGTGCGGGACAGTAAGACGATCACCAGCGATAAAAAGATTTGGGAGCTGGCGGAGGAAATTGGGAAAGTGGTGGGGCCCGGTCTGGAGGTGGTGACGATCGGGCCGGAGCGATACAGCGAGCTTTACCGAAAGTTTGGAAACCTCAACCGGATGCTGGCTTGGGCGCACGGCAAGGTGATTGCCAATCTGCATGGTCGGTTACCGGATTGTCCCCGGGCTTTGTCCGACCAGTTTGGAGACCCACGGTTGGTGGAGGGGGAGTTGCGGCGGCAGGGTGTGGAGTTGAAACTGGAGCAACGAACCAAGGCCGAAAGCGACATTGCGGTGGCGGCGGCCAGCGTGCTGGCGAGGGCGGAGTTTGTCCGGCAGTTGGGGAAATTGTCGATGGAAGCGGGGACTCAACTGGCCAAGGGATCCGGCGCCGGGGTAAAAAAGCAGGCGGAGGAGATCTTTCAAAAGAGCGGAAGGGAAAAATTGGCCAAACTATGCAAAACTCACTTCCGTACCTTTGCGGAAGTCGTTGGGGATCCGGTTCCGCCAAAGGTGGAATGGCGCAAACGCTAATATCAACGATTTACAGAGGGAAAATGCCTAAATGGTTATCCCTTAAAAATTTACTTGGCGGGTTGATGGAAACTGCCTAATTAGAAGGACATATGGAAAACCTGACCAAAAGAGACCTGGTGGTTCGGATCAGTAATGAGACCAATCTCGTCCAGCAGGACGTGTTGAAGGTCATTCAGTTAACGCTGGATCACGTGAAAGAATCCCTCCTCAAGGGGAACGCGGTACAGCTCCGCAACTTTGGCGTGTTTGAAATTAAGATCCGGAAGGCACGGGTGGGTCGGAATCCGAATAAGCCGGAGACGGATGTGCCGATCCCGGCCCGGGCGGTGGTGAAGTTCAAGGCGGGCAAAGAGATGAAGGCGGAGCTAATCCGCAATTCTGCGAAATTGGCGCAGGTCGTCTCCGAATCCGGGAACAGCTCCCCCTCGGCGGAGTCCTGACGGACCGCTCCGCGCGCGGAGCGGCATCATGACGGGTCAGCCCCTCCCGGGGTTCCGGGACTTTTTCCCCGAAGACCACGCGGCTCTGCGTGGGATCTTTTCGGCCTGGAGAGAGGCCTCCCGCCGCGCCGGTTTTGCCGAGTATGAAGGGCCGGAGCTGGAGTCGCTCGAGCTTTACACGGAAAAGTCCGGTGAGGAGATCGTTGGTCAGCTCTACCATTTCAAGGACAAGGGGGATCGCGATGTGGCCCTGCGGCCGGAACTCACCCCGACGTTTGCCCGGATGGTGGCATCGCGGCACCGGAATTACCGCAAACCGATCAAGTGGTTCAGCATTCCGCGTCTATTTCGCTATGAACGGCCGCAGCGTGGGCGGCATCGCGAACATTTTCAGTGGAACTGTGACATCGTCGGGGAAAAGACGGCGGCAGCCGAGGCCGAGCTGATTGCGACCCTTTGTCTGGGGCTCTCCCTGATGGGGCTCGGACCCAAGGATGTCGTCGTGAAGGTCAGTGACCGGGGATGGTGGGATGCATTTTTGGCAGAGCAGGGGGTGAAGGAGGAGAAGAAGGCCGAAGTGTTGAGGATTCTGGACAAGTTGGAGGGAGCTTCGGAAGAGGAGTGGAACAAGAAGTTGGGGCCATTGGCCGGGCCGGTGTCCCAGGCGCTGGCTTCGAAAGAGGTTCGGTCGGCGGGTCTGGATGAGGTCAGGCAGGGCGTGGCAGCACTGGGATATGCGGACTGGTGTGAAGTGGATCTGAGGGTGGTGAGGGGCTTGGCCTACTACACGGGAGTGGTGTTTGAGGTGCATGACCGGGCCGGGAAGTTGCGTGCGGTGGCGGGCGGGGGCCGGTACGACAACCTTCTGCTGAAACTGGGTGGAGAGGATTTGCCTGCCACCGGCTTTGGGATGGGAGATGCCGTGCTGGCGGAGCTTTTGGCGGAGAAGAAACTCGTGCGCCCGGCGTCCTCCCCCACGGAAATATTTGTGGTGGCCGAGGCCGGGGATCGGAACCTGGCGCTGCAACTGGTGGGGGGCCTTCGCCGCCATGGCCATGGGGTGGATTACGATCCGGGGCACGGCAAGTGGGCGAAGCAACTGGAGTTGGCTGAAGCCAAGGGAGCCCGCTGGGCTTTGTTGGCAGGACGGGAGGCGGCCGCGGGCAAGCTGCTGGTGAAGGAGGTGGCCACGCGGAAGCAGGGGGGAATTTCGTTCCAAATCACGGCGGAAGGTGAGATTTCCCTTGAACCGGGGCCGGGGGAATGGGCGAAGGTGGTAGGATGATTCGTCGTTCTCATTCTTGTGGGGCGCTCCGGGCTGGGGATGCCGGCAAGGAGATCCATCTGGCGGGGTGGGTTTCCGGGCGGCGGGACCATGGAGGCGTCATTTTTATCGATTTGCGGGATCGGGAGGGAATCACCCAGGTGGTTTTCAATCCGGCTTCGCAACCCAAAGTCGCGGAGACGGCGCACACGCTGCGTTCGGAGTTTGTCGTGGCGGTTACGGGGAAGGTGACGCCCCGGCCGGACGGGACGAAAAACGCCACCCTGGGGACCGGTGACATTGAAGTGGTGGCCACCGGACTCACCATTCTGAATCCCAGCGAGACCCCTCCCTTCCCGCTGGACGAGGAGGGGGTGAATGAGGATTTGCGGCTGCGCTACCGGTACCTGGATTTGCGCCGGCCGGCGATGGCGGAAGCCCTGCGGGCTCGGCACCGCGCGGCGCTCGTGATCCGGCAATATCTGGATCAGCAGGGGTTTTTAGAGATCGAGACCCCGGTGCTTTTCAAGAGCACCCCCGAAGGGGCCAGGGAATATTTGGTGCCGTCGCGCCTCAATCCGGGGAAGTTCTACGCCCTGCCGCAGTCGCCGCAGCAGTTCAAGCAGTTGCTGATGGTTGCCGGCGCCGAAAAGTATTTCCAGATCGCCCGTTGCTTTCGCGACGAAGATCTGCGGGCGGACCGGCAGCCGGAGTTCACCCAGATTGATTTGGAGATGTCCTTTATCACCCGGGAGGACATCTATGCGGTGATTGAGGGGCTGGTGAAGGCGGTCTGGAAACAGGTTCGCGGGGTAGAGGTGCCGACCCCCTTCCCGCGGGTGACTTTTGCCGAGGCGATGAACAGCTTCGGCACCGACAAACCGGACCGACGATATGGGCTTCAGCTGGTTGACCTGACGGACACGTTTCGCGCATCGGCCTTCAAGGTGTTCCAATCCGCGGTCGCGGCAGGGGGTGTGGTGAAGGCCTTTAACGCCAAGGGCCTGGCCGAAATCACCACCGGACAGATTGAGGAGCTGACCAATTTAGCCAAAGCGCACGGAGCCAAGGGCCTGGCGTGGATCAAGGTGGAGGGAGGGGAGTGGAAGTCCCCCATCGTGAAGTTTTTTAGTGAAGACGAGAAGAAGGCTCTGACCGAAAAGCTCGGCATCGCGGAAGGGGACCTGATTCTTTTTGGAGCGGATCAGTGGACGGCGGCTTGTGAGGTGTTGGGGCTGGTGCGGATCCGGTGCGCCGAATACCTGGAAAAACTCGGAAAGCTGAAGCGCGATCCAGCCCATCTGGATTTTCACTGGGTGATCGATTTTCCCCTTTTACGCAAGGATCCGGAGCACCCCAATCTGGTGGCAAGTCACCATCCGTTCACCGCGCCGGTGGAAGAGGATGCGCCCCGGTTGGACCGGGAGCCGCAGAAGGTACGGGGTCAGCACTACGATCTGGTGTTAAACGGGGTGGAACTGGGAGGGGGAAGCATCCGGATCCACCAAGGCGAGGTGCAGGATAAACTATTCCGGGAGATTCTTAAACTGCCCGGGGAGATTGTGACCAGTCGCTTCGGATATATGGTCGAAGCCTTGAAGTTTGGGGCCCCGCCGCATGGGGGGATTGCCCTTGGGTTTGATCGGCTGATGGCTCTTTTGCTTGGGCATGACAGCATCCGCGATGTGATCGCCTTCCCAAAGAACGCGCGGGGCCAAGACGTGATGAGCGGGGCACCGGCAGAGGCCACGACCCGGCAACTGCGCGAAGTGCACGTCAAAGTCGAGGGTCTTCCCGGGGCTTGAAATTCAGCCCCTTGCGAAATTCCTAAGGGCCAGTATTTTATCCCTTATGAGCGAAAAATCGAATCAGCCCAAGATCATCGCCTACCTCAAGCCACACTGTGGCTGGAGCCGGGGAGTGCGTGCCGTGATGGCCAAATACGGCCTGGCTTTTGAAGACCGGGATATTTGGAACGACATCCACCAGCGGGTGGAGATGATCCAAAAAAGCGGCCAGGAACTTTCCCCTTGTGTGGAGATTGGCGGCCACATGCTGGCGGACGTGAGCGGGGAGGAGGTCGAGGCTTGGATGTTGCAGAAAGGCGTCGTTCAGCCGACCCGTGCTGCCACCGATGTGCCGACCGACCGGGGCTGTTCGGACGAGGAGCATGCCGCCCAGCGGGGGGAAATTCCCGTCCAATTCAAGGGGTAGGTGCGGGTGATGCAACCGCACGAAGCCCAGCAGGCGAAGGCGGTGGAAAAGATCTTCGCCGGGGATGATGGCGACCTCGCCGACCTGACCATTCGTGAGATCCGTGTTCAAGAAGGGCGGTATGGCCATCTGATTGCAGAGTTGGCCAAGAGCCAAGATCCCAAAATCCAGGCCCGGGCCCGGATGATCCTTCGTTTCTGGGGAAAGTTAGCGAAAAGTGAATCCGGGCGGCAGCCCACCTGTCCTGAGTTGGCCACGTGGGAGAACCTGGAGGCCTTCTGCTGGCAACTGGCCGAGGTGGAGAATCCTGAGGTGGATACGGCTACCGGCATGGCTTACCTCGACCAGCTGGGGCAGGCCGTGGAGAAGGGCCTCCCACGGCGGAGCATCTCTCCGACAGACTCGATCTCCTCTCTGCGTCAAGTTTTGGCACGGAGGGAAGGTTTTCGCGGCAACCTGGATGACTATTTTCACCCCTCCAACAGTTATCTGCATCGGGTTTTGCAGACCAAGCTCGGCATCCCCCTGGCCCTGGCCTTGGTTTATATTTTTGCCGGTCAACGAGCGGGGCTCGAAGTGTATGGCCTCAACACCCCCGGTCACTATCTCGCGGGAATCGGAGGAGTGGTTTTCGATCCTTTCCATGGAGGCGTCGTGCTCTCGGCGGACGACCTAGCCGCCAAGTTCGGGACCGAACGCGGTTGTTGGGCAAATCCGATGTTTATGCGGGCCACGCCCCGAGACACCGCTGAGCGGATGTTGATCAATCTACTGAACAGCTATAGCCGGCGCGGGGATGAGGCCCGGCATGCGCGGACGGTTTCCTATTTGCAGATGATTGAGGAAAGCCTCGGGTCGTGAGTTATCGAATTCGTTTTACCGGAAGGCTTGGCATCACGCCTTGGAGGCCCATTCTTTCCGTATGAAACAACTTTCTTTGGCTTTTCTTTTGTTCGGACTGGGTTGGTCGACCTTACAATCCGAGGAGGCGGCGGAAATACCGGTGGTCACACCCCAGGAGGCGGCCCAACACGAAGGCAAGGTTGTCACGGTGAAAGGCAAGGTGGATGGCCAGCGGACGGCCTCTTCCGGAACCACTTTTCTAAATTTCGGCGGGCGGCATCCGAACCAAATCTTTAGTTGCCGGGCTTTTGCGGAAAAATTTCCGGATGGCGTTCCCGCCTGTGAAGGCAAGACGGTGGAAGTGACGGGAAAGATCAAGATGCACGAGGGCAAGCCTTCCATTGATCTTACGGGACCCGATAAACTCAAAATTCTAGAATCCGAGCCCGCCGCCGAAACTCCGGCCCCCTAAGAACGGCAGCTATTTTCCGGGCCAATCGGAGGATTCCGGTTGCCTTAAGGGGTAGGGAATCCGTATGTTGAGAAGGATGCCGACAGATACGGAGAATGAAAAAGCAGCCCCAACGGATGAGTCGGCCCCTGATTCCGCATCCCAAGAAAAACTAAAGTCCTACGTGACCGGTGCGGTTTGCCGGCACCGCAGCTGGGGCGTGGGACAAATCGCCTCCCGCGATGACGCGATCGGATCCCTCCTCATCGATTTTCGTTCAAAGAAGGGGCATGCGATGGAATTCGAATATGCCTCGCAGACCCTCCGCATCCTGACCGAGGAACATTTCGAGGCCCGGATCCTCAAGGATCCGACCTCGGTGAAGGAGCAGGCGGGGAAAGATCCTGGGGAGCTCATGAAGCAGGCGGTTCAGCAGCTGGGGCGGGAAGCCACCACCACCCGCCTGGAAGAGGCTTTTGTGCCCCACCTATTCCAAGCGGCGGAGTGGAAGAAGTTTTGGGAAGCCGCCAAACGGGCGATGAGGAAAGATGCCCGTTTTGTCATTCCTTCCAAGCGGACCGACCCCATTCAGTATCTTGAGGCCGCCGCAAAGTCAAAGGCAGCCAGCGTGGAGGAGTTGCGGGAGGCCGTGGGCGTGAAGAAGGTGATTGAGGTCCTGGAAAAACTGCAAAAAACCCAAGAGGCTGGTGCCCTTAAGGCTCAGGCTGAGGAGATTTTTAAGTTGGTGGATGCGGCCGGGCAAAAAGTCCCCAAGAGCCAAGTCGGGCAGGTGGCCGAACTGGCGCTGGCCCGTGCCGAATTCGCTGCCGGCCTCGGTTTGCCGGCCGAGCCTGGAGCCGTGCTCCGTGGAATCCTGCCGGCCGATCCTTCCCGTTTGGCCTTGGTGGTAGAGACTTTGTCAGCGGGGAAACAGCCCCGTTTTGTGGAGATGATGGCGGAATTATTGGGGGAGCGCTGGACCGAGCTTTTCAATGCCCTCCTGCCCAAAGCTTCCGGCCGCCTGATGGACGCCATCACCGCAAAGTTCAAGAAGGCCGGTCGGGCCGCCGAAATGGAGGGAGCCCTGGATCGCCTACTCCGCGAGCGCCAAGTTCTCCCGGATACTGTGGTTTGGCTTTGCCGAAACCGGGTGGGAGGATTTCAAAAGTTAAGCGGCCCCTTTCTTTTCCTGACCGCCTTGGCCGTTTTGGAAAAAGAGCAGCTTTCCGATATTTGGCGTGGAGCACGCCTCCATGATCTCTTGCTGGAAGACAAGGAGCTCATCCGTGACCTGCTGGCTGCCTCCGCTCCGGAGGAGATGAGAGACATCACTCGGGCAGCACTAGCTTCCACGGCCTTTGAGGAGTTGGACAAGCGCTCGTTGATGGGGACCCTCGTCAAACTCCACCCGCACATCAGCTCCATGGTAGCCGGCGAGAACAAGGCGGCCGCCACGGAATCGCTGGTGGTCAGCTGGGACAGCCTAGAGAAGCGGAAAAAAGAGCTCGAAGAGATCGTGAACAAGAAGATTCCGGCCAACAGCAAAGAGATTGGCGTGGCGCGGTCGTATGGCGACTTGCGGGAGAACCATGAATTTAAGGCGGCCAAAGAAATGCAGGCCGTCCTGATGCGCCGCAAGGCCGAGTTGGAATCCATGATTGTTTCCGCCCAAGGCACCGATTTCAGTGGAGTGAAGGGGGATGTGGCCGACATCGGCACGGTGGTGGAGTATCAGGACGCTGATGGAACCGCGAAAAAAGTGACCATTCTCGGGGCTTGGGATAGCGATCCGGAGAATGGCGTGATCTCCTACCAGACGGCAGTCGGTCAGGCCTTGCTCAAGAAAAAGCCCGGCGATTCCGCCGAACTACCGACAGAAGGCGGCGGAAAATCCAAAGCGCGGATCGTTTCCGTTCGGCCGTTCCGCACTTAAGGCCGGGTTTCCCGGCGGCAATTGATGAAGACAAAAATCCAATCCGTCACCGCACGTGAAGTCATCGATTCCCGGGGCAATCCAACCCTGGAAGCCGACGTGATTCTGGAGGGAGGGGCTTTTGGTTCGGCGATGGTGCCCAGTGGAGCCAGCACGGGAATTCACGAAGCGCTGGAATTGCGCGATGGTGACAGCAAGCGGTTCGGCGGCAAGGGGGTCCTGAAGGCGGTGTCCCATGTGAAGGAAAAGATTTCCGCCGCTCTGAAGGGGAAGGATGCGGCTGACACACGTGGCCTAGACAAAGTCATGTTGGACCTCGACGGCACGCCCAACAAAAAGAATCTTGGCGCCAACGCGATCCTGGGGGTTTCTCTGGCGGCGGCGCGGGCGGCCGCGGCCGCCCATGGCCAACCCCTCTATCGGTGGTTGGGGGGTGAGAAGGCGCATGTCCTGCCCGTTCCGATGGCCAATATTCTCAATGGTGGTGCCCATTCGGACGCTCCCATCGATTTTCAGGAGTTCATGGTGATCCCGCGCGGCCTGCCCACCTTTCGGGAAGCGATCCGATGCGGGGCGGAAATCTTTGCCGCCCTGAAAAAGATCCTGCATGACAAGCATCTCGGCACAGCGGTCGGCGATGAGGGTGGATTTGCCCCGCGTCTGGAGTCGACCGAGGATGCCCTGGAGGTAATGGCCCAAGCCACGGAGAAGGCGGGTTACACTTTGGGGAAGCAGGTCTTCTTTGCCCTGGATGTGGCCAGCAGCGAGTTTTTTGACCGGAAGACCCACGAATATGTCTTTAAAAAGTCCGACCAGCGCCGATTGAAGGCTTCTGAGCTGGTCGATTTCTACGCTCAGCTTCAAAAGAAGTATCCGATCGTTTCCATTGAGGACGGCACCGCGGAGGAGGATTGGGACGGGTGGAAGATTCTGACGCAAAAGCTCGGTGCCAAAACCCAGTTGGTGGGTGATGATCTCTTTGTGACGAACGTGGAGTTCCTGAAAAAAGGCATCCAGGAAAAGGTGGCCAACTCGATTTTGGTCAAGGTCAACCAGATCGGCAGCCTGAGCGAAACGCTGGATGCCATTGCATTGGCGCGTTCAGCCAAGTACACGGCGGTGATTAGTCATCGCAGCGGTGAAACCGAGGATTCCACCATTGCCGATCTGGCCGTGGCGACCAATGCCGGCCAGATCAAGACCGGCTCCTTCTCTCGCTCCGACCGGTTGGCGAAATACAACCGACTTCTGCGTATCGAGGAGGAGCTTGGCTCCAAAGCCGTCTATGGCGGACAACTCGCGACTGTTTGATCCTCGCGGGTACGGAGCGCCGCCCTCCAAGGGACAGTTCTGGCGTGTGATTCAGCCATGGGTGTATGCCCTTGTCGGCTTGTTGGGAGTGGCGGTGGTTTTGGCTCTTTTTTACCCGGCGTGGAAACGGGGTCAGCGCCTCAAGGAGCAGGCGGAGTTTCTGCAGAATGAAATCACCCGCAAGAAGCAGGAGCTGGCGGATCTTCAGGAAGAGGCCGGTCGACTCAAGGATGATCCCTTCACGGTCGAGCGGATGTCTCGCGACACCCTCAACGTGGCCCGTCCCGGGGAGGTCATTTTCAAGTTCCAGCCTTACCCTACCAACACCCCGGGGCCGGGAGAGGCTCGACGTCCGGCAGGCTCGATGGAGGCCAATCAAAAACCATGAGTGACGTCATTCGGGTGGCGGTGACCGGCGCGGCCGGCCAGATTGGTTATGCCATTGTTTTTCGGATCGCCTCCGGCGGGCTCTTTGGTCCGCAGCAAAAGATCCGGCTGCAGCTTCTGGAAGTTCCCGCGGCAGAGGCGGCGCTGCAGGGGGTGGTGATGGAGATTCGCGATGCCGCCAATCCGCTGCTGGAGGATGTGATCGCCACCTCGGATCCCAGAAAGGCTTTCGAAGGGGCGGACTGGACGTTCTGTATTGGCAGTATCCCGCGCAAGCAGGGTATGGAGCGGGCCGAACTGCTTGGGTTGAACGGGAAAATCTTTGTGGAACAGGGCCGCGTTTTGTCGGAGGTTGCGTCTTCCCAGGCCCGAGTGCTCGTAGTGGGAAACCCTTGCAACACCAATGCGTGGATTGCCAAGCAGTCTGGGCCGAAACTGCCCGCCGACCGCTGGTTTGCCATGACCCGACTGGATGAGAACCGGGCCAAGGCGCGTTTGGCGGAAAAGGCGGGAGTGCCAGTGGGGCAGGTGGATCGTCTGGCCGTCTGGGGCAATCATTCGCCGACGATGTATCCCGATTTCACGCACGCGCGGATCGGCGGGAAGCCCGCCACCGATTTGATTCGTGACCGGGCCTGGCTGGAGGGAGATTTTCTTGCATCCGTGCAGCAGCGCGGAGCGGAGGTGTTGAAGGCGCGGGGGCTTTCCAGTGCTGCCAGTGCGGCCCACGCGGCCCTGGATACGGTTCGTACCCTGCATGTGGGAACCAAGGATGGGGATTGGACCAGCGTGGCCGTCAGTTCTGATGGAAGTTACGGTGTGCCCAAAGGGCTGATGTGCTCTTTCCCTGTCAGAGCCTTGGGCGGCGGAAAGTGGGAAATTGTGCAGGATCTCAAACTGGACCAATTTGGCCAAATGAAGCTGGCGGCGACGGTGGGGGAGTTGGAAGAAGAACGAGCCGCAGCGGCCAAGGCGGTGGGTTTGCCGATTTAATTTTAAGTTAGACTTTGGTTGTTTGGCCAAAGCGCCAAACAGGCTTAGAGAATAGCAGGTTTTTGGAGACATCAGGGCCAAGGAGGGATGGGAAAAAGCTCCTAGACACAAGCGGCTTGGAGCAGTTCGTGTCTGGCGGGGTGACGGGAGGGGACTGGTCATTTGCCGGCTGGCCCACGGGGGCCCAAGCGTTAGCTGCCGCGATCCTGGCGCAAAGAAAGAGTGTCCCGGGGTGGGTGGTCGTGACGGAGAATGTTCGTCAACAGGAAGAGTTGGCCGCGGAGATTGAGTCGTGGGGTGCGGAGGCGTTGGTCGTTCCAGAGGCTTTCCGCGGTTCGGAAAATGTGAAGCCGGATCCGGACCTTGAGGCCGAATGGGCAGGATCTCTGGTTCGGCTGACGGGACCTGGTCGTCCCCGGTTGGTGCTGGTGACAGAGCGGATCCTTTCCGAACCGCTGCCTTCTCCGGACTGGATGCGTAGGGGTGTCCGGCAGGTGGCCGTAGGTGACACTTTGGACCCGTTGCGGTTGGTGGAGGACCTGGTGAACGCAGGATACCGGAATGTGGGAACGGTGACGGAGCGGGGGGAGGTGGCGCGGCGCGGAGGAATTGTCGATGTCTTTTCGCGGCAGGCGCAGTTTCCCGTCCGGATGGAGTGGGGTGGAGACCGTGTCGAGTCGATCCGAGAAATCGATTTGCATGAGCAGACCGGGATTGCCGAAATGAAGGAGACAGGAATTTTTCTCGGCCGACTTGAGGAAGGTGCGAGACGGTCAGGTCTAGCGGATTATCTTGGTGCCGGATGGGGAAAACTTACGGCCATGCCGGAGGGGACAGAGGAGAGGTTGCCCGGGGCCCCGGTGCGACACGGATTTATCGGAGAACCGATCCGGGAGGCTGGATTGGCGGAGGCCCGACGGCGCCGGGTGGGCGCGGAGATACGCTCTTGGCTCTCCCTGGGTTGGTCGGTGAAGGTCGCCGGAATGAACGAGGGCGAGGTAGCTCGTCTGCAGGACTGGCTCCGGGAGTGTGATCTGGCGGAAAAGGATGTGGCTCGAGTGGATTTCCTGATTTCCCGGCTCGGACAGGGTTTTGCCTGGCCGGAAGGCAAGTGGGTGGTGGTCACAGGGGCAGAGCTATTAGGCCGGACCGAGACCCGACGATCCCTTCGTAAAAGCCATGCCGGCTCAGCCGCCGAACGCTGGCGGCGGCCCGTTTTTGATCCCGGGGATCTCAAATTGGGTGACTACGCCGTCCATCTTCAGCATGGCATCGGGATCTATGAGGGGTTGGGAGAGAAGCCGGGGGGCAAAGGTCAGTGCCTGCTCCTCAAATATGCGGATGGGGCGCGGCTTTACGTTCCGGTGGAGGAGTCCTACCTCGTATCCCGTTATATGGGTGTGGGTCGAAAGCGGCCCATGCTCGATACTCTTGGGGGAAATCGGTGGGAGAGGGCCAAGGCCAAGGCGGAAAAGGCGGTCGAGGACTTTGCCGCCACTCTTTTGCGAACGGCGGCAGAACGGGAGGCCTTGCCCGGGACGGCTTTTCCTCCGGACCATGAGTGGCAGGGGAAGTTCGAGGCGGAGTTTGTTTATGAACCGACGCCGGATCAGGCGAAGGCCTTTGCGGAGACCAAGGCGGATATGGAACGAAAACGGCCCATGGACCGGTTGATTTGCGGGGATGTGGGGTATGGCAAGACCGAGGTGGCGATCCGGGCGATTTTCAAGACGGTGATGGCGGGAAAGCAGGCCGTGGTGCTGGCCCCCACCACGGTGTTGGCCCAACAGCATGCCCGGACCCTCCGGGAGCGATTTGCGGACTGGCCCATCACGGTGGAGGAGTTGAGCCGGTTTCGGACCGCGGGGGAGCAGACCCAGGTGATCCGGGCCTTGGCGGCTGGCGGGGTCGATGTGGTCGTGGGAACGCATCGCCTTCTTTCCCCGGATGTGGAATTCAAGGATCTGGGATTGGTGGTGATCGATGAGGAGCAGCGGTTCGGGGTAAAACAAAAGGAAAGGTACAAGGAGAGGTTCCGCCGGGTGGACCTCTTAACCCTCTCGGCGACCCCGATTCCGCGGACCTTGTATTTGGCGATGCTGGGCGCACGGGATTTGAGCCAGATTGAGACGGCGCCCCCCGGGCGCCACCCGATTGAGACGGTGGTGGCGGATTATGATGAAAGGCTGATCCGGGAGTGGATCCGGCGAGAGATCGAGAGGGGTGGACAGGTGTACTACTTGCACAACCGCGTGGCGGCGCTGCCGATTCTGGCGAAAAAAGTGAAGGATCTGGTGGCCGGGGCCAGGGTGGAGATTGCCCACGGACAAATGGGGGAGGCTGAATTAGAGCAGGCGATGGGAAAATTTGTCCGCGGAAAGGCGGATGTTCTCCTTTGCACGACCATCGTGGAGAGCGGCCTCGATATCCCTAATGCGAATACGATCATTCTCGACCGGGCGGACCGTTTTGGACTGGCGGATCTGTATCAATTGCGCGGGCGGGTCGGTCGGGCGCAAAACCGGGCCTATGCGCTGCTGTTGGTGCCCCGGGAGCGTCGGCGCGGGGAGGCGGGGGAGAGGGTGGAGGCCCTCCAAATGCATGGCGGACTAGGGGCGGGATATCGGATTGCGATGCGTGACCTTGAGATCCGGGGAGCGGGGAATCTTCTTGGTACCGAGCAGAGCGGACACGTGGCGGTGATCGGGTTTGAGTTATATTGCCGGCTCCTGCGATCGGCGGTGAGCCGGATGAAAAAGGGACAGTGGCGACCACCCCCCGTGGTGCAGTTGCGGATGGATTTTCTGACTTTGCGCGCTGCGGAGGTCGGGGATGGTGTGGCCGGGGCCTATGTTCCGGCAGGCTATATCCCGGAAGTGCGTGAGAGGATCGATGCCTATCGGCAGGTGGCGGAGGCCGGAAAGTTCGAGGAGTTGGCTGACATCGGGAGGGTTTGGCGGGATCGGTACGGTCCTTGGCCGGTCGAAGTGGCACTCCTTTTAGGGTACCATCGGGTACGCGTGGCCGCCGGAATCGTGGGAGTGACCCGGCTGGAGACCGATGGGGAAAAGATTCGGGCCTGGAAGGGTTTGGAACTTGAGATGGTGGGCACAAAACTCCCCCGTTTGACCGGTTCCACCGCCCCCGATAAGCTTCAACAACTTGAGGGCTGGCTGAGATGAAAAAACTTCTGCGGAAATCCGCCTATTTACCGCTGCTGGTTGCCCTCGCGACTCCTCTTGCCGCCCAGGCCCCTAACACGATCAACAACGGCGTGGCGGCGGTGGTCAACAACGAGGCCATTACCCTGATTGAAGTTCTCCGGCAGACCCAGATGGAGGAGGACGATCTCAAGGCCCAGATGCAGTCCGGTAAAATCACGGATGAGGAGCGGAAGCAGCGGATTCGGCAGCGAAGAAAGACGGTGCTGGACTCCCTGATCGAAACCCGGCTGATCCTCCAGGAATATAAAACCAAGGGCTACAATTTTCCTGACTACTATTTTGACCGTGAAGAACGGCAGCGGATTCGGGATCAGTTTGGCGGGGACCGTCAGGCGTTGGTGAAAACCCTGGAAGAGCGGGGGATCACCTACGCCGAATGGAGGAAAAACCTCCGAGAGACCTTCATTGTCCAACAAATGCGCATCATTAACGCAAAGCGGTTCATTACCATCTCTCCCCACATGATCGAGGCTTACTACCAGGAGCACGTCCGAGATTTTCTTCAGCCGGACCGCGTCAAACTCCGCATGATCTACATCGCTCCGGGAAACAGCCCGAATCCAGAGGCCACTGCCCAGGAGGTGCTGGGGGCGGTGGAGCAGGGGATCGACTTTGCGGCCTTGGCACAGAAATACTCGGACTATAACAAGGCGGGGGGTGGGCTGTTTCAGGAGAACAATGGGTGGGCCGAGCGGGAGGCTTTGCGGTCCGAACTAGCGGAGGTTGCCTTCAAGCTGCGTCCCGGTCAGTCGAGTGGGATCATTACCCTGGCGACGGCCGACGGTCAAAACGCCCACTATATTTTGCATGTTGAGGAGGTGAAAAAAGCCACCGTGACACCTCTGGCCGGTATTCGGGACGCCATCGAAAGCACCTTGGCGGCCCGGGAAAACGAAAAGGTCCAGCAGGAGTGGATCGATCGTCTCAAGCGCGGGGCCTATATCGAAAGATTTCTGTGAGCCGGAGAGGCCCGGTTATCGGCCTTACCCTGGGCGATCCGGCGGGGATTGGTCCGGAGCTTATGGCTAAAGTGATGCGACGGGTCGCTGGAAAAATTCGGGTGCGATTGCTGGGCTCGCCCCAGGGTGGGCGAGCCGGCTTTCCCTCCGTTTCCGGGGCGAGAACAGCCTTGGCAGCCCTGCAAGAGAGTGTCCAGCTGTTGAAGCAAGGAGAGATCCAGGCTGTGGTCAACGGCCCAGTTTCCAAGGAGTGGTTACATCGGGCCGGCTTCCGTTTTCCCGGTCAAACGGAGTTTTATGCGAGGCAGTTTCGCCTGCCGAGTGAAGGGGTTACCATGTGCATGGTGGGACCTAAGCTCACGGTGGCATTGGCCAGTACCCACGTTTCATTGCGCCGTGCCGTTTTGGGGCTGACCGCGGATTCCATCGTCCGGGCGGGGCTACACTTGGCGGAGCTTTTGAAGCGCATGGGGGTTCGGCGTCCTCGGATCGCGATTTGCGGCTTGAATCCCCATGCCGGGGAAGGCGGGTTATTTGGCCAAGAAGATCGCCGCATCGTGGGGCCGGCCGTGCGCAAGCTGAGAGCCAAAACCCGGCTGCCGATTGCTGGTCCGGAGTCGGCGGACACCGTGTTTCACCGAGCGGTGCAGGGCGAATTTGATGGGGTGGTGGCTCTTTATCACGACCAAGGTCTTATTCCCGCCAAACTTCTGGATTTTGACCGGACGGTGAATGTTACGATGGGACTTCCGGTGGTGCGTTGCGCCCCAGACCACGGAACCGCCTTTGGGATCGCGGGAAAAGGCCGAGCACGCCCGGATAGCCTCCTGGAGGCGGTGAAGTTGGCGGCCAGGCTGGCCGGCCCCAAACGATGAGCACCACTCAAAGGCAAATGGTGGAGGTACTCCAAGCAGCTTTGCCCTCGGGGGGGTTGTTCCGGGGGAAGAGCTGGCGTTGGTCTGACCGACCGCTGCCTCTGGATTCCGTGGACACAAAATTTCTCGAGAGCCTTGGAAAAAAGCTGGCGGCCTTTTTGAAGGCCTCGGACCGTCTGTATCGGGCCAGTGTTTCGGGGGATGCGCCCAGATGGATCGCCGAGTGGCTGGACCAAGGGAAGCCGCAGGAGGTGGTCCGTTTGGGGAGGGAGGAGGAACTGAAAGGCATGATTCCGAGGGTTTTGCGGCCCGATCTTTTGCGCACGGAAGAGGGGTGGGCACTGACGGAGATTGATGCCGTCCCAGGAGGCGTTGGCTTAACCGCCTGGATGCAGGAAACCTACAGCAAGATCGGCCAGGTCGTGGTGGGAGGAGCCGACGGAATGCGGGATTTGGCGACCAGGACCGTGGGGAGTTCGGGAGAGGTGGTGATTTCGCAGGAGGCCGAGGATTACCGCCCGGAATGGGAATGGCTGGTGGGAAAGGAAAGGGTGAAATCTGCGGAGGGCTACCGATGCGGCGATCGGCCCATCTACCGCTTTTTTGAGATGTTTGACTGGATGTCGCTGGAAGGAGTTCGGGCGGGATGGCGCCCGGGAGTGGCCATGGAGGCTCCGCCGAAGGCATTCCTGGAGGAGAAGCTGTGGTGGGCGATCTTTTGGATGAAGCCCCTGGAAGACTGGTGGAGGAGGGAATTAGGCGAAGGTTATTTCCGGGATTTGCGTTCGCTGATTCCGCGGGCTTGGCCGTTGCGGCCGATGGAGTTGCCTCCCGAGGCCGTGCTGCCTGAGTTGGAAATTCACTCTTGGGCAGATTTGGAAACTTTTAGTCAGCGGGCCCGGGATCTGGTGATCAAGGTGAGCGGATTTTCCCCCCGCGCCTGGGGATCACGCGGGGTAGTCTTGGGCAGCGATCAACCCAAAGAAAGATGGGTGCCTGAACTCCGCCGGGCGCTCGCGGAATGGGGGACCCAGCCTCATCTTCTCCAAAGATATGCACGCTTGGGGACGGTGGAGCATCCGGTCTGGAATGATGCTGCCGGGGAGATGGAGGAGGGGCGCTGGAGGTTGCGGCTTTGCCCGTATTATTTGGTCACCGGAGACAAGGTAGAGCTTAAGGGTGGGTTAGCCACGCTTTGTCCGGTGGACAAAAAACTGGTCCACGGCATGGCGGATGCAGTGCTAGTCCCGGTTTCTACTGAAACCGGCAAAGGAGAGAGCAGATAGGGCGGCGCGGACGATGAGGCGAATGCCTCAACCGACTTACTTTTTCTCGCGGTGGACGGTGTAACGACGCAGGAAAGGGTTGAACTTTTTCAGCTCAATCCGCTCCTTCTGGAGCTTCTTGTTCTTGGTGCCGAAGTAGCGCGATGGGGGTTTTCCCTCCGCTCTGGCTTCCGTGCACTCGAGAATGATCTGATCACGCATAAGGTTGAAATAGTGCCGAGGTTGGTGGTCTGGGTCAAGGCTACCGAACATTCGCCCCACGTTCGGCAAAGCGGTTGGGCTTGGAGCTACCGTGGTGGGGCGGATCCCGACGGAGGGATTCTTTGGCCGGGCCGAGGCTCACAAACCCCTTGATCAGAAAGACATCCACCCAGACATCGGCCTGAGGTTCATAGGCGCGGTAGGGAGCAAACTCCCCGTAAAGGCGGTAGAGATAGTCCTTATCGTCCTGGGGCCTGGGTAAAAATGCATGGGGAACCGGGCAGATTTTTGGATCGTATTCGATGGCGATCCAGCGGGCCTTGTTCCAGTTCTCATCCTCCTTGCGAATCCAGCCCCAGCCGCAGTAATCCTCAACCATCGTTCTTTGGCCGATCAGATACGTGCCTTCCGTCTGACCATGGCGCGCCGGGGTGAGGGCCGCAGGAAGCGTGGCGCGGCGCACTTTTTCGGGTTCTGGCTTCCGGACTTCCTCGTCCTCCTTGGGTTCGGGATGGGTGACGGGTTCGGTTTCCGACTGGGAAGCCGGTGCAGAGTTGACGGAAGGTTCGTCCGGTCCGGAAGGCTCCGTGGCTGTTCGCGTGGCGAGGGGAGGCGCGAAAGAAAAGGTGGTGGTCGCGAAAAGCAAAACCAGCGGGATTAGTAGACCCATGAGCCACCTTTGCCTTCGGAAAGTTTGGGCATGCCGCCGGCGCTGTAATCGGTCTTACCGACCGCTCCGACCATGGGACGGCCCACGATCATCCGCCAACGCTGGGAAAACTCCTCGCCGGAGTGGCAGCCGTAGCTGACACAAACCGCATCGGGCGTGAAGCTGGAGCCTGAGATTTTTTCCAGATCATCAACGTGGACCACGAGGGGTTCGATCGCGCCCCCATCGACCCGGTTGCTGTAGTCGAACATCCAGCACTTCTTGTTGGAGTGGCCGTAGTATTCCAAGCGAGCAATTTTGGGGCGCTCGGGTGAGCCGTCTCGGCGGAGCAGCCGGAAAAGCTGATCCTTATCGTCGAAATAAATCGGGGTGAGGCCATGCCGTTGGCCGCGCTCTTCCAGGATTTTGAGGTAATCCTGCTTTTCCTCGGCTCCGCGCCGCACGTAGCCGGGCCGGAAAACGAGCCAAGTCACACGGTCGTCAGGACCGAATTCCTCTCGGAGTTCCTTGACCCGGGCCAGGGCGGAATCGACAAAGTTGGCCCAATAGCGGTCGTGGGTGTTGGGCTTAAAACGCTCATGGGAGCGCAGGGCGGGACCGCCGGAAATCAGGACGATGTCGTTGGCGAAGGTGTGACTCATCGTCAGAACCGTCCCAAGAGTGATGACAAGCCAAGTGCGCATCATATGAAAATAGATTTAACCCGAACGGGGCTCAAGTTTGCTCGGCAGAAGGGTTTTGCCGTTGACCCGAGAGTGCTGAGGGGCAAGGATTTCCAACTTATGTCAAAGAACACCCCCATCACGGTCGCCCGCGGCGACGGCATCGGTCCGGAAATCATGGAAGCTACCCTGGCGATTTTGAAGGGGGGTGGGGCCAGACTGGATATCGAGGAGATTGAGATTGGGGAAAAGGTTTACCTGCGGGGAAATCCGGCCGGCATCGAGCCCTCCGCATGGGACTCTCTCCGGCGGACGAAGGTTTTTCTCAAGGCGCCGATCACCACCCCGCAGGGTGGAGGTTTCAAATCGCTCAATGTGACGACCCGCAAGGCGTTCGGTCTCTATGCCAACATCCGGCCGTGCCTTAGCTACGATCCCTACATCCGGACGAAGCACCCCAAGATGGACGTGGTCATCGTGCGCGAGAACGAGGAAGACACCTATTCAGGGATTGAGCACCGGCGCACTTATGATGTCACCCAGTGTCTTAAGCTGATCTCCCGGCCGGGCTGCGAAAAGATTGTGCGTTACGCCTTCGAATACGCCCGGGCCTACGGCCGCAAGAAAGTGACATGCTTTACGAAGGATAACATCATGAAAATGACCGACGGTCTCTTTCATAAGGTGTTCGATGAAATCGGGGCCGAGTATGCCGAACTTGAGAAGGAGCATTGGATCGTGGATATCGGGGCGGCCAAGCTCGCGGATACGCCCGAGGTGTTTGACGTCATCGTCATGCCGAACCTGTATGGGGACATTCTTTCCGACGTGGCGGCCCAGATTGCTGGTTCGGTCGGTTTGGCTGGATCGGCCAACATCGGGGATGGGTGTGCGATGTTTGAAGCGATTCACGGGTCGGCTCCCCGGCGGGCCGGGCAGAATTTGGCCAATCCTTCCGGATTGTTTCTTGGGGCGGTGCAGATGCTGGTTCACATCGGTCAGGCCGATGTGGCCGAGAAGGTGCATAACGCCTGGTTGAAGACCATCGAAGACGGGGTACATACCTACGACATTTTCCGCGAGGGGGTTTCCAAGCAGAAGGTGGGGACGAAGGAGTTTGGTCAGGCGGTGGTGGCACGGATCGGCCAAAAGCCTT
>JBBAWG010000021.1:26528-31682 GCA_040397305.1 Methylacidiphilales bacterium
GAGGACAAGCCGGGTGCGATCTCCCATGAAGCGTTGCGGAGCTTGCTGGAAAGGATCCAAAAAGCCGGTATCGAATGGGTCAAGCTTGAGAACCTTTACAATTTTGATGGCAAGCCGGGCTTCAGTCGCGGACAAGGGCAATAGAAACCAGCACCGCAGACCCAAGGGGATCGGCGGTCGTTTACGTTTACAATTACGTTTACGGAGTGGGTCGGGAGTTGAGTACGCCGAGCTGGTCGCGGGCGTTGAGCGTTTTGGCGAGGCGGCGGGGGTCGCTGCGCCCATGGAGGGCGTCCCGGTAGGCGCACAGAAGGCGGAGAGACTCCTCGGGGGTTTCATCCAGCAGTTCGATCCGGAATTTTCGCAGCCCGGCTTCGAGAAGACCAGGCAGGTGGGAAACCCCAGACTGGGGGCGGGCATTGAAGACAGTATTGCGGCAACCGACATCGGCCCGGATGGGGTGGGCTTCGCCAACGCGGTCGCGGACGGCGATGCGGTGGCGGTCGCAGGGGCGGCCACAGGTGAGGTGGTCTTTTCCTTGGGAAAGAAAGGCGGCGAAGACGCAGTGCTCCATATGAAACATCGGAATGTGCTGATGGAGGGTGAGCTCAAACCATTCCGGCGGGGCGGAGCGGAGGAGTTCGAGGATCTGACCGATATCGAGGTCGTAGCTCGGGGTGAGGGTCCGGAGGCCTTCGGAGATGAACAGATCGGCGGAAAGCGGATTGGCAACATTGAGCGAGAAGTCGCCAACCATGGGGAGCTGGAGAGAACGGAAATAGTCGAGGCCGCCGAGATTGCGAATGAGGACGCCGTCGGGCTTGGCGTTTTCGATTAGGCGGAAGAAGCCGGTTTCACCGGCCTTCTGGATTCTGGGAGTGGCGAGAAAGATCGGGACCTTGGACTTTTTGCGGATGACCTCGACGGTGGGGGCGAAGCGCCGCAGATCCTCAAAATCGAGATAGAGCAGATCGGGTGATTCCGTGAGGAGGGCCTCCGCTTGCGCGGGGTCGCGGCAAAGGACGGAAAGTTTTGCATCCACGGCGACATTTCGACTTTCTGCAGAATGTCGAAATGTCCGTTTGGCGGCGATGGGGGCAAGGAGGCTGGGTAAAAGGGTTCCGGCAACAGACAAAGATTCCATGGAATGGTTGCGCGTTGGTGAAGCGGCGGAGAGGCGGGAGACAAGGTCCCGGCGGAGGCGGTTGAGTTCGGAAACGGGAAGGATGACCGGGTCGGGCAGATCGAGGGTAAGTTGGCCAAGATGAAACATTGTGCCGCCCAGTCGGCCCAACTGCTCCCGTAAAGAGTCCTCCGTAAGGGGGCGATTTTTAGCGGCGGCAAGAGCGATGGAGGACTGGATCGCTTCCACCCGGTTGTCGACCTTGGCTTGGATCTTGAGAGGTTGGCCGATTCGGCCGGAGATCTGGAGCTCGAGGGCGGTGGTGGTAGCAGGTACTTCCTTGGACCGTTCGGCATTCAACTGTTTCTCCAGCTGGGGATCCTTGGTTTTCCAGACCCGGTCGCCAGGCTTGGCCGTGTTGGCCGGCAGGGAACCTCGGCGGAACAGGAGACGGTTTCCCTGCACCCCAAAAAGGAATCCACCCGGCTCTTTTTCGGTGTCGGTTCCCCGGTCGATGACGACTCCGTCGCCAGGGCTGAGGGCGACAAGGGACTCCTCCAGTTCCACCCAGTCGGGGCCGGTGCGGGCGATCCGGCCGGCGAGGGGGCCTCTCTTTTTTCCGAACCGGGCATGGACGAGCTGTTGGTGGTCGACGCCATGGAACCAGCCGGAAAAAAGGCCCCGGCTGAAAGTCATTTCCAGTCGATATCGGTCTTCCGCCGAGGCGGGTGCCGGTTGAGCCGCTAAGGCTCGGTCGATCGCCTTACGGTAGACCGAGGTCACCGCCGTGATGTAGTCGGGCGATTTGAGTCGTCCCTCGATTTTGAAGGAGCGGAGACCGAGCCGAATCAGCTCGGGGATCTCGTCGACCGCAGCCAAATCCTGGGGGGAGAGTAGATAGGAGCGATCGCCGAGGTCGCGTGTCTGGCCGTCGACCTCGAGGGAATACGGGAGCCGGCAGGCCTGGGCGCATTCACCCCGGTTGGCGCTGCGGCGGCCAAGAACTTCGCTGGTCAGACATTGCCCTGAGTAAGCCACGCAGAGGGCTCCGTGGACAAAAACCTCCAAGGGGAGGCCGGAAGGGTCGGTGGCGGGGGGGAATTTAGCCAATTCCCGGAGGGAAAGTTCCCGAGCAAGAACGGCAAGATGAAGGCCTTGGCGGCGGGCGAAGGCAATGCCCTCGGGGGAGGTCAGGGTCATTTGGGTTGAGGCGTGGAGCTCGATCTCCGGACAGACGGCCTTGGCTAAGCGGACAAGACCGAGGTCTTGGACGATCAGGGCATCGACCTTGGCCTGAGCAACCAGACGAAGAAGACGCTCGGCCTCGGCAAGCTCTGAGGGAAAGATTAAAACATTCATCGTGAGGTAGCCGCGCCGGCCCCGTGCGTGCAGGTAGTCCATCACCTGGGGGAGGTCCTGCTCGGTGAAGTTTTCCGCCCGGAGTCGGGCGTTGAAGGCGGGCAGTCCGAAATAGACGGCATCAGCACCGGCGATAACGGCGGCCTTGAGGCAGTCCCAGTCTCCCGCGGGCGCGAGGAGTTCGGGTTGCGGGGCCATGCCCTGAGGTTAGGGCAGGGAGGACGGAAGAACGAGAGGGGAGAAAGCTAAGGCTTAGTCGAGGAAGCGGACCTTCCCGGTCTCCACATCGTAGATTGCACCGAGAATCTGGAGCTTCCCGTCAGCCTTGGCTTTTGTGAGGAGTTCGCTGTTCCGCAGAACCTCAAGCATCTGATAGCGGGTGAGGGCTTCCACCGCCTTGTTGAGTTTAGCCTCCTCGGACAAATCCTTGTTGTCCTTGATAATCTTTTCGATTCCCGGGCGCAGAGATTGGGTGAGAAGGGAGATATTTCCGGGAACGGGCTTGCCTTGAAGGGTGGCGGTGACCGCCCCGCACTTCGTGTGGCCCAAGACCAGGAGGGTATGAACACCCAAGGCTGCCACCCCGTATTCAAAGGTGGCGTTGACCTCAGGCGTGTCGAAGCCGCCCGCGTTGCGGCAGACAAACATATCCCCCACGCCCATGTCAAAAATCAGCTCCACCGGAGTGCGGGAATCAGAACAGGTCAAAACAGCCACCGAGGGAGATTGGCCGAAAGTCCCGGTCTTTTTCACCTTTTCCTCGCTCCAGTTATGAGCCTTGCTGGTGTTATTCAGAAACCGGTCGTTCCCGGTCTGCAGGGTGGCCCGAACATTTTCGGGAGCGATTTCGGCCGTGGAGGAAAATGCAAAGCCAAGGATCAGGAGGAGGGAGACGGTGATGGATGGGATGGTCATCGAATACGTCTATCAGGGCCTTTGGGGTGCCACAAGGATCCTGCGTCAGTACATCAACTGGAGGCGGGTCAGAAATCCGAGCTCATTGTTCTCCACGACGGTTCCAGGGGCGCCGCCGCCGGTAAAAGCGTTGTATTCCACCGTCAGGCCCAGCCGGATGATCCGGTTCAGGTACCAGTTGATAGCCCAGGAGACGCCGTTGACCGCAGTGGCATTTTCGGTGGCGGAGGCGCCGAGCCCCCCTTGGGCCACCGGGCGAAACATATTTGCCCCGAGGGCCATCCCATCATACCGCAGGGCCATTTCCCACGCTCCCCAGCCTCCATTTTCAGGGTCGAACGGCTCGCGGGGAACGATCCCATCGAGGGTGGCGTCCTCGCCGGTCAGCACATAATTGGCGCTGACATTCCAGGCGGTGCTTTCGTAATTGGTGAAACCGCCGCCTGGGGCCACGCCGGAGGTGCTGACTCCTTGTTTCTCCGCGATAAATTCACCCAGCAGACCGAAGGGGCCGTACGAGTAGTAAAGCTGGGGAGTGAGGCGCCAACGTTCCCCTTGGGTGTTTAATCCGTCCGGGAAGTTAAAAAAAGCATTCCCCCCGTCTGTGCTGTAGGCCGTAAAGAGGGCGGAGGTTCCGGCATTGGATTGGGTCTGATATCCAAGGCTTCCCCCGATCCCCAGACGCAGCCCATGAAGGGCCTCTGGAATCGAGGTCTCGTCCTTGAAGGGTTGGGCAAAAAGTCGGAAGTAGCCGTTGTTGCCCGAGGCCATATCGAGTCCGGTATCGATCGTGTCGTTGCGGGCGTTGGCCCCGACCATGGCGGCCCAGGAGAGTTTTCCCTGCCAAAGGAGGCCGTGAATCATGACGCCGATATCCCGGTTGGGCGTCAGATTTTCGGTGACACTCCGCTCGTTGAACATGGTGTAGGCAGGCCCGACGTTCATTTCGAGCGAGACCGGCACCTTGAACTTTCCGGCCTGCACCTGGATTTCCTCCATCGGCTTATAGTTGATGAAGGAGTCTGCAATGGTCGTGGAGTAGGTGGTCGCAACCGGGGAGGCCAAGGCGAATTCCGGAGCCAAGCGATAGTTCCAATCGTCGTAGAAATATCCGGAGGCGTAGGGCCGGGCCCGGCGGATAAGAAATTTGGAGGCGGTGGAGGAGCCCTCATCCACGAATTCCCGCAAATCCGCCTGGAGGAGGCCGCCGAGCCGAACGGCATGATGATTGTCCTTGGATCGAAAAATCAGCCCCTTTTCAGAAATATCCAGGGTGGGGACCGGGCTAGGTCCCTGCTGGGTGGTTGCCGGCGCGGTTTCGGTTGTTCCCCCTTGCGGAATTTCCATCAGGGGCTGCATGGCTTGTTGGGGTGTGGGCTCTCGGGCGGGAGGGGAAGGAGGGGGGGCGGTCGTGGTCGAGGCGGGGGGTGCGGCCGATTTTGCTTCCAGCTGTTTCACCCGGTCGATGAGGAGCTGAACTTGGGCCTTGAGGTCGGCGATGGTTTGGGCGGTTTCGGCATCCACCGCGTTGGCCGACGAGATGGAAAGCGAACCGCACAGCAGGCTGCAGATGATGAATTGTCCCAGCTTCTGTTTGGGGAAGGTCATCACCCCCGTCACTGTGGTGACCCATGATTTTACTCCAAGCGTGCACCACGCCCTGAAAGAAGCTTTCGTGAACAAAGGGGAATAAGGGCACAAGCCAAACAGCCGTCCTATTGTTTTTGATCCCAAACGTCGGCGAGTAGATGGTTAAG
>JBBAWG010000022.1:0-13950 GCA_040397305.1 Methylacidiphilales bacterium
GCACAATCTTTCTGCCTTCGATCGAAAGATCATCAAACAGCATCTGGTTGGAGCCGCCTTCCTGATACAGAAAGTCCGAATCTCGCCTCGTGTTGTTCAACTCCCACAGGGCGGCGACCTGATCCAGGCTCGTGGTTCCGGCAGGCAAGGGAGCACCTGCGTCTCCCATCAGATTCATGTAACCACTACCGGACCTGATCTGGGCCCACCAACGATCTTCCCGCAAATCCACAATCACGCGGAGTTCATACCAGGAGTCCCGATCAATCACGGCAAAGTTGGGCTGGTCTGCGGTGGTCAACCGGGTCCCGTCGGACGCGAAACCCACCACCACCACCTTGTTGGTCTCAAACAGCGGATCCCCGTTACCATCCACACTCCCACCCACCTTGTCCTGCAGCGCCACAATGTCGCCCGCCAAGGGCTCGGCTGGGGTGTTGTTGGTGGAGTTGGCCGGATCCCAGGTTCCGTTGCCGTCACTGTCGACGAACTGAACCATCTTGAGAGAGAAGAGGGTATTGGTCCCGTTTTTAAACTCCCAACCAAAGCGATCGACCGCAGGAAAATCCGGTCCGGAGGTTTCGACATTCTGTTTCCAGGTAAACACCAACCGGTCACTACTCCCCGGGGTGAACTTGTACGTCAGCCGAGCCTTCGGTTGGGTGGTGGTGTAACCCCCGATGGAGGCAAATACGTCTCCGGCCCCATCGGAACGATACCCATCGGGATAGGTGCCGGTCATATCGCCGGGTTCCGAGGCCGTCCAACCATTGGCAAAACGCGGTGTGCTGTTGGTGTCCGCTCCGTTAAAATTCTGGGAGTCCGTCGTTCCGTACACGGGACTATAGACCGAATTGACCGTCAACGTGCGGCTGACATCGAACGCGTCCTCATAATTGTCGTCGCCCAGTTGACTGGCCGTGATCGTGGTCGTCCCGACTCCGCGGATCGTGGCCGTGCTGCCGGCCACGGAGGCCACGTTCGGATTGGAACTGGTGTAGGTCACCGGGCTGGTGGAACCACCTCCGGAGGCCGTGAGATTCACGGTTCCGTTGGCGGAATGGTTCACCGCCGAGAGGGTGCCGAAGACGATCGTCTGGGCGGCTTTGTTGACAGTCAGGGTCTGACTGACGGGCGCAGCGGCCACATAGTTCGCATTGCCAAGTTGGTTGGCGGTGATCGTGGTTGTTCCTGCCCCCACGATCGCCACCGTGTTGCTCGAGACGGTAGCTACACCGGGATTAGAGGAGGTGTAGGTCACCGGATTGCCCGAGGCTCCGCCAGTTGCGCTTAGGGTAAAGGCGGCGTCTCCATAAGTCTTGCTGGGTAGCGAGCCAAAGGTGATCGTCTGCGAAGCTTGGGCAGTTGGCGTGCCTGCCACGCTGGCCGTCGCCGTGCCGCTGCCGACCGCGTTGACCGCACGGACTTGCACATTGTAGCTGGACCCATTCATCAAGCTGCCGATAACGATGGTGGTGGAGGTGGAAAGGATCGACGTGAAACTCGATCCGCCGTTGATGGAGTATTCGTAATGGGTGATGGGCGATCCGCCGTCGGACGGGGCGAAGAACGAAGCGGTCAACTGTCCGTTGCCCGGAGTTAGAGCAAGGCTGGTTGGCGCTCCAGGTGTTGTTCTCGGCGTGGCCGCCGTGCTCGACGTTGCCGTGCCGCTACCCGCCGCATTGACCGCGCGGAGCTGCACATTGTAGCTGGTGCCGTTGGCCAGAGCCGTGGTGCCATCCGTAGAAAGGGTCGTAATGAGTATGGGACTAAACGTGGTGGTGTGGGTCCGCCAACTAGTGCCACCGTCCGTGGAATACTGGTAGTTCGTGATCGCTGACCCGCCATCCGATCCGGCCATGAACCCCACGGAAAGCTGCTTGTTGCCCGGCGTCACGTAGTTTATGAACGGCGCGTTGGGCGTGGTCCGTGGCGTGCCCGCCCAACTGGACGTCGCCGTGCCGCGGCCGGCCGCGTTGACCGCACGGACTTGCACATTGTAGCTGGACCCATTCATCAAGCTGCCGATAACGAAGGTGGTGGAGGTGGACAAGCGCGGCATGAAACTCGCTCCGCCGTCGATGGAGTATTCGTAATCGGTGATGGGCGATCCGCCGTCGGAAGACGGGGCGCCGAACGAGACAGTGAGCTGGCCATTGCCCGGCGTCACGCTCATTATCATTGGCGCTCCAGGCGTTGTTCTTGGCGTGGCCGCCGTGCTGGCCGTGGCCGTGCCGGTGCCGACCATGCTGACGGCACGGATTTGCACATTGTAGCTGGTGCCGTTGGCGAGTGCCGTGCTGCCGTCAGTAGATAGGGCGGTGATGAGCAGCGGACTGGTTGTGCCGGACGTGTACCGCCAACTAGTGCCACCGTCCGTGGAATACTCGTAATTCATGATCGATGACCCGCCATCCGATCCGGCCGTGAACGCCACGGAAAGCTGCCTGTTGCCAGGAGTAATGCTGGTAATCGTTGGGGCCGCTGGGATCCCGATGACGGTGCCGTTTACGACGATATCATTTCCAGATCCGCCGCCGGGGCCACCCTGGCCAGTTGCATTTTGAACATACGAATACAAGCGATAGGTAACGGCCGATGAGGAGGAGCCGGAAAAGCCGGAGATCCACGATAAAGTTGTAGCGCTGATGCTGTCAGACACACTCTTCACGCCTTCCAGATTGCTTGAGTAATTATCGACCGAGCTTCGCAATGCGATTTGGGTGCCACCAGTGCCCGAGCACCTCCACTGAACGGTTATGGAGGAAACCGTGAACCGAAATCCGGCTCTAGGGTTGATCGTGAACTCCATGTATTTATTGCCACTGACTGCATTCTCGATGGAAGTCGTTGCCCAACTTGTAGCGTTAAATCGATTCCAGCCATCTCCATCTGTGGCTGTCAGGCCTGCACCTCGTGTAATAGTGGATGAAAATAAGTTGGCATTGTTCGCATTGGACATGGCAGTTGCTTCGCCTCCACGAAGCCCATCAAAATCAAAAGTCAATATCTGCCCCCAACCCGTCGCCGCGAAAAACACCAAAGCTGCGCTGGGCGCTAAAAACTTCCCTCCATGACTAACGCCTAAACGGCTAACCCCCTTCCCGGAACAAAGGATGCGGAATGGATTTCTCATTTCCTTGAAGATGTTAGAAAGGGAAATGGCCCTCTGAATTCAAAGGAATTTATTTGTTGCTGATCAGGGTGACGGTGGAATTGGTCGAAGTGGAACTGGATGTCGTCGTGGTGGTCTTTTTGACTCTTTGCGCCTGCGCGCTTGCCACGGAAAAAATTAGCCCAAGAGTAATCGTCAAAAGGTAGAAAGATTTTTGCTTCACAATAAAAATCTAACCAAATATTGGAATTTTTCAAGGGCGGAATTATGTCAAATGTGTGTCAAAATCAGCAATTTACAAATCCCCTTGAAGATTAAAAATTTGCCTAAACCTTACTCAATCATATATTTTATAAACCGTTGATGAATAGCATTTTTATCCTCTCCGTGCTCTTTTTTTCCTCTTTGTTTGGCGGGATTACTGACCCGCTTTCTTGCGGCTTATTTCTAACCATCAACGGCTTGTGCCTTCTAATTCTGCCTCCTCAGAGTCGCTTTACCTCCCTGGTTTTCGTGGTCCTCCCAGCCTTTGTCCTGGGAGTTATATCCTCCTCCCAAAAATTTCTTTCCGCCCCTTTCGGATTTTCCGCCACCCAGTTCCAGGTCTCCATGGAAAGCCTGGTGCTTCTCTTGGCCGGCTGGGCTTGGTTCACCTGGGTCAGTACCCAGCCGCTCGGCTCGCAAAAACGTCTCTTCCTCTTCCGCACCTACGGCTGGTTCGTCGCCATCATCGGCATCGTTGCCCTCATCGCCAAGGTCCAGGGCTGGCCCCTCCCCTTCACCACTCCCAAGGCCTACGGAATCTTTCCCAACCCCAACCACATGTCCAATTGGCTGGCGATCGCCGGCATCCTCCTCGCCGGCACGGTCTACGCCGACATCCGCAAAAAGAGTTTTCTCCCCGCCGGCTTTTCCCTCCTCGGCCTAGTTTCCATCCTCACCTGCCTCGCCGCCAACTCCTCCCGAGGCGGACTCGGCATCTTTTTTCTCGGCCTGCTCGCCTGGGCGATCGGCCAAGCCATCGTCGGACCCGATCGCCGCGTCGGCATTTTTCTCCTCGCCGGCGCCTCCCTCGCCGCCACCACCTTGCTCTATCAAGGCGCGAAACCGCTCGAGCGGATGAAGACCAACACCTCCCCCGCCTCCATCCAAACCCATGCTGGCGGAAACGAACCAACGCCTGATGAGAATCCCACCGCCACCTGGAATTTCCGGCTGCGCCTCCAAAGGGATTCACTCGACCTCCTCGCCGATCACCCGCTCCTCGGTGTCGGCCCCGGCAATTACCAGTCCCTCTTCCCCCGCTACCGCAGCCGCAGCGCCGAGGTCCAATCCATCGCCGGTCACCCGGAAAGCGACTGGGTCTGGTTTGCCTCCGAATATGGCCTGCCCGCCCTGCTGGCTCTGGCGGCGGGGATTATTCTTCTTTTCCGGCAGGCCGGACCCGGTCGCAACAAGGACGGTTGGATCACCCGTTCCGCCGGCGCGGCCGCCGTCCTCGCCTTCATGATCCACGGGCTAGCCGACGTCCCCGGACACCGACCCGGCACAGTCTGGCCGGTCCTCGCCGTCGCCGCCCTCGTCTTCACCCGGAAACGTCTGGCCGAACAGGAAGGCTCACCCCCGATCTGGCAGAATTTTTTCCTCCGTGGGACCGGACTCGTTTTGATCGGCATCGGCCTGCTCTGGACCTACGGAGTCCTCACCAAGGGATCGTGGCCGGCCACCGTTGCCGCCGAGCGGGCCAAGGCGGCCGTCAACGAGGCGTGGCGAAAGGACGACGTGGAAACCGCCCTCGCCGCCGCGGAAAAAGGCGTGGCCGCCGCCCCCTACGACCAGCTGCTCCGCTACCTCCACGGCAAGGCCCTGCTCTTTTTCGACGACTCGGAGCCGGACGCCCGCCGGGAGTTCGCCATCCAGCGCTGGCTGGAGCCGCACCTGCTCGTGGTGGCGCTGGACCAGGCCACCGTCTGGGCCGAGCTCCGCCCCGACGACACGGTCGACCTGATGGAGGCCTACCGGGCGGCGATGGAGCGCTCCCGCTTCCGCCTGGCCGACAACCGCGGGCCGGAACACATCGTGGAGCACATGATCCGCATGAGCCCGCGCGTCCCAGGTCTCGGCCCCCAAATTCTTCCCTTCGTGGAGGACCGACCTGCCCTGGTCTCCATCTATCTCTCCCGTCTGCCTCCGGAAAAGTTCCGACCCACCCTGGATGGCCTGCTCGCTGGCAACCCGGATCTGCAGGGCTGGTCGCGCGAATCGATCGCTGCCCTGCTCCTCGCGTGGGTCCGGCAGGGCGAGCCCGGCTCCCTCCTCCCGGTGCTGGAGACCAAGACCGGCTGGTGGGAAGCCGGCTGGCCGATCCTGACCCAGCTCCGTGCCAAAGCAGGAAGAACAAGGGAAGCAGTGGAGCTGGCACAAAAGTACCTGCTCCCGCCCACGTTGCCGGACGATCCCTGCCCGCCGAATCAGGCAGAGTCCCGCTGGTACCGCAGTCCGCGCGACTACGGCGCCGCTTACGTCCTGGCCGAAACTCGTCGCAAGAAGGGCGACCTCATCGGAGCCCGCGTGGTCCTGGAAAAAGTGACCGAACGGCCCGAGGTCCCACTTTATTTCTGGTGGCTTCGCTCCCGTCTCGAGTCTGAGGAAGGCCGCGACTCCGCCGCCTGGGACAGTTTACGGAAGTATCTCCAAAAAGCCGTGCCTGGCTGGCCCACGATTTAGTGGGAGGTGGAAGAGGGCAGGTGGAATCCGTCGGAAGCCTTTTAGTCGTTTAGGCTTTAGTGATGGAGGGAACTCTTAGGCGCACAGCTTCCCTCCATGACTAACAGCTAAAAGACTAAACCCCTATCCCACCTTCCACTTTCTGCCTTCCACCTCCTGCCAATCATCAGCCCGCGAGCAGTTTCTCAACAGCCGCCAGCGTATCCGCCTCCTCCGCTTTCTTATCCGTCCGCATCCTGACGATTCGGGGAAACCGCAAAGCAAAGCCGGAATCATGCCGATCGCTGCGCTGCACGGCATCAAACGCCACCTCCACCACCTTCTCCGGCCGAACCCGGTGCTTCCGTCCCTTCACCTCGATCGTCAAATCCTTGAAAACCTCCGTCCACTCCGCCAACTCCTCGTTCGTCAGACCTGAGTACGCTTTGCCGATCACCTTCAGGGCCCCTTTTGGATCCCGCACCGCAAAGGTGTAATCGGAAAGCAACCCCTTTCGCTTCCCATGGCCCCACTCCACGGCCATGACCACAGCATCCAAAGTCGCCAACGCCTTTTTCAGCTTGAGCCACAGATGCCCTCGCTGTCCGGGCTGATAAGGGCTGTCCGCCCGCTTCACGATCAGCCCCTCATTCCCCTCCTCCCGGGCCTCCTCGAACCTTCCCTCCAGCGAGGCCTCGTCCTTCACCCGCGTCGCCTTGGCCAAAAGCATTCCCGCCGGCGCCTTGACCATCAACTCCTCCAGTTTTTTTCTTCGCCTCTCCCAAGGCTCCTGCAGAAAACCCGTGCCCCGATGCGCCAACAGATCAAACGCCACAAAAGCCACCGGCACATCCTGCCGGAAAAACAGATCCATTTCCTTCCGCCCCAACCGCCGCTGGAGCCGGGAAAACGGCAGCGCCCTTCCCTTCTCCCAAGCCAACACCTCTCCATCGAGAATCCCTTCCCCGGGGAGTTTCCGACCGGCCTCGACCAACTCCGGAAACGAATCCCCGATGGGCTTCAGGTCCCGACTAAAAATTTGCACCCCCCCCTTTCCCCAATGAATCTGGGCACGGATCCCGTCGTACTTATCCTCCGCCCAAGCCGTTCCGCCCTCCAAACGCTTCCAGATGGAGCCCGGATCCTTCTCCGGACTCGCCAACATCACTTTCAGCGGCACCCCGGGAGTCAGTTGCGCTTCAGACAACTTCCCCGTCCTTGCCAAGATGGCGGCCTGGGCCAGATCTCCCGTCAGCATGTGGGCCTGCCGCACCTCCTCCACCGAACGCTCAAACGCCTTCGCCAAAGCCGCCTCCACCAACCCCTCCTGCACTCCCGCCCGCAACCCACCCGTCATGATCTTGAGCAGCCATGTCCCCTCCAAAGGATGCATGGCCCGAAACAATTTCTTCAAAATCGCCAGCTTGGCCAGGGGTCCCCTTTCCTTCGCCAACCTGTCCAACTCCCGGCCCAAAGCCTCCAGGCTCCACTTTTGCGGTTTGGACCTTCCGTTCAGGAGTTCCCCAACGGTCCGAGCGGAATCCTGATGCCGGCCATATGCCTCCCTCCACGCTTGCGGATTCAACTCGAGCTCCTCCAACAGCGCCCGACGAATCAGGGCCAATCCCGCCTGCAACGCCAGGCCCTGGCCGGCCAGCATCCGGACCGCTGTCTCGAGCGAGGAAGGGGGCAAAGATCGGAACAGCTCCGCCAGTTTTTCTGTCTTGGTTTGGGTGCGGAACGTGGCCGAGGTCTGCTCCAACGTCTCCACAAAAGCCCCAAACTCCGACTTTGGTACCGAACCTGAATCCCTCGGCGGCTTTCCCTTTTTCTTTCCAGACGGGGTCCCGATTTTCAGGGAAAGCTGGGTGTCCCCTTCCACCGGCCATGCGTTCCATCCCTCTTCCCTCAATTCGGCGGCAAACTCCGCCGCAAATCCGTGCAGGGTCCGGATTTCTTTCGGAGCCACTTTCTTCACCATCTCTTTCAACTCGCGGTGATCCGCATGATCCGAAAGCGGAAACGCCACCTCACAACCCAGGCGGTACTTCGCCCCCGGAGCCAACGCCCATCCCGTCACCGCCGCAACGCGACGGTGGGCGATCCCACGGAGTTGGGCAGAGTGCGCCGCCTGAGGAGGAAAAATCACCACGACCTTCTCTGCTTTCCGTCCCGCCTTTTTCCAGATTTGCGTCTCGGGAAATTTCACCCCCAACTCCCGGTAAATCTCGGTCATCCGGTGCACGGAGGGATGCAGCAGGATCGGCAGGCCGGCTTTCTGCAAACCGGCCAACAGCTCCTGGCTCTTGCCCAGGGAGTAACCCAGGAGGACTGGTACTTCCCCGTCCTCGACCGCTCCCCGGCAAAAGGCGAGGATGTCCCGCATCACCTGCGGGGCCGGCGGAAACTGATAACGCGGAAGCCCGTAGGTCGTCTCCATCACGAGCACATCGGCCTTCATCGGGTGACAGGATTCGGAAGAACCTCCCTCCCGCAACTTGAAGTCCCCGGTGTACAAGAGACTGGTCCGACCCGGCCGGGCGCGTTCGATCCAGGCCATCGCCGACCCCAGAATGTGACCCGCCGGCGTCAGTTTCAGAACCGCGCCATCGCCCAACGGAAACGTTTTTCCAAAAGGAATTTCCCGGATCTTCGTTCCTTTGGGTGTGCGGGCCTTCAGCAACCGGGCCGTGGGAGGGCTCGCCAAAATTTCCCCATGGGGAGCGAGGTGATCAAAATGCGCGTGGGAAACCAGCGCCCGCTTTTGGGGACGTTGGGGATCCATCCAAAGATCCACCTGCGGGAGATAAATTCCCCGGTCCTTGGGCTCGATCACCCAATCGGTCATCTGGGTGACTTTCGGCATCTCGTGAGCTTAAGGAATCTGATCTCCCTCGCCACTTTCCAACTGATGCTTCCCACCTCGCGTCCAAAATGAGGCGCCCCGCGCCCGTTTCGCCACAAAAACGTAACTAGGTATTTGGAAAACGACCTGCCAAAAAAACCTGTGTCGAGGGTCCCAGGGAAAAATGTATGACCCATTTTCACTTTTTTTTGATTATTTTATTTCGTTGTTCATTAGGTGTTTATGAACGTTTTTTTACCATTCCCTCTTGACAAAATTTGCTCCCCCTAAAAAAAGTCCGAACGTTATCCAACCATGACGTTCTAACCCTCTATGAAAACAAACATGGAAGTCACCAGAGAAAAGGCTCCGGTTGTTCGGGAGAGGGATCTCCCCGCCGCCCTCCAGTCCTACCTCAAGGGCATCGGTGAGACCCCCCTTCTCAACCGGACCGAGGAGGTCAAACTCGCCCGCCGCGTTCGCCGCGGCGAGCAGTCGGCCCGCGAGCTGATGATCAAATCGAATCTCCGCCTCGTGGTGAAAATCGCCGCCGATTACAACCACTGCGGCCTGCCGATTCTCGATCTCATCTCCGAAGGCAACCTCGGCCTGATGAAGGCCGTCGACCGCTTCAAGCCCAGCCGCGGGGTGAAGTTCAGCACCTACGCCTGCTGGTGGATCAAACAGTCCATCCGCCGGGCCCTCGCCAACCAGGGCAAAACCGTCCGCCTTCCCGTCCACCTCGTCGACAAGATCCAGCGCCTGCGCCGGGTCAGTTCCGCCCTCGGCAACGAGCTTGGTCGTGAACCGACCGACGCCGAGTTGGCTGACGAGCTCCAGGTGGAAACCGGGCGGGTGACCAAGCTGCGTGAGGTTTCCGCCGGCACCGTCTCCCTCGATGTCTCCATCGGGCAGGAAGGGGAGGACGGAACCCTGGTCGACCTTCTGGCCGATCCGGAGGCCGTGGACCCCACGGAGGAGCACACCAAGGATGACCTGCGCGATGCGGTCGCCCGCTGCCTCCACTTCCTCAACCCGCGCGAACTCCAGATCCTTCAGCTCCGCTTCGGGCTGGGCGATCGCAAGGAGCGCACCCTCGAGGAAGTCGGGGAGCAGCTCCATGTGACCCGGGAGCGCATCCGCCAGATCCAGAACAGTGCCCTCGCCAAGCTCCGCAAACGCCTGCTCAAGGAGGAGAACTTCCCGGAATACTTTCGGAACCTCGTCGGTAGCGGCGGCCTCGTCCGTCTCGCCTGACGAATCCGGGTTTCGGACCCCCTCGCCCAGCCCTCTGGCAACAGAGGTCTGGGCGATGGTGTTTTTGTTCACGTTCACGTGGTACGTTCACAACCATCCGTGCATCCAAAACCTGCTCATCAACGGTCGAGTCCCGAACTCCCCGCCTCCGCCTTGTACTCGACCCCCGCCTTGGGCCGCCTCTGGAAAAAGGTCCATCTCGCTTGTTCGCCCTTTCTCCGTCGACCCGCCGTCCGCCGCCTTTACCAGAAGCCCGCAGCCATCCTCCGCCAAAAGCTGACCGGCCCCTACTCCCTGATCGCCCTCGGTTGTGCCGATGGAATCAAGGAGTCTCATCTTCTCAAAAAACTCCCACTCCCCGCTTTCCTGCTCGCCGCGGACACCAACCTCACCCTCGCTCGCCGCGCCACCCGCCGCCTCCCCGCCCGTCACAAAAGATCCTTCAAAATCGACCTATTAAAACCCCTTCCCGCCTTCCACCTCCCGCCTTCCTCCATCAAGCTGCTCACCCTCTTCGGCGTACTTCCCAACCTCGATCCTCTTCCCCTTTTGCAACGCATCGCTCAACGCATGAAGCCCGGCGATCTCCTCCTTTTCAGCGCCAACCTCGCCCCGGGAAAATCGGCTTTTCCCGGAGCCCGAAAAGTTCTTTTCCAATATGACAACGTCCCCACCCGGAAATGGCTGGAAAAAGCCGTGCAGGAATACCGACCCCGCCTTTCGAAAGGCAGACTGTCCTTTGGCGTTTTCCCTGACCCGAAGCAAAGGACTTTAGCCCGGATCGAGGCCAGGTGGATCTCGCCCAAAACAACTGTCGTCGTCTTCGCCTCACGCCGTCCCACCGTCCCCCAGGTGGAGGCCTGGCTTCGCCTCGTCCGCCTGAAAAGATTGGCCCGCTTCCTCGACCCCTGCGGCGAAGAAGGCGTCTGGCTCGTGGCCCGCTAGCGCGGCCACGGTAGATGGGGTCTCGCAGATGGCAGATGGGGAATCACCCATCTCCGACCGCAAAGCGGTCGTCCAGCCCCAGCGTGCTGGGGCTGTGACGATCTTCCATCTCCTATCTCCCCGCCCATCCGGCCCAATTCTCATCTCGAACCAGATAGTTCCTTAACCTACATTGGCCGGATGGGCGCAAGTCTCCGGGCCAAAATCATGTCGGGTGCGATTGCCCTCCTGGTTCTCTTTGCCGGTGCCCTTGGCATCACGCTGTTCTTAATTAAGGACTCCTCCATGGAGCTCGCTGCGATCGAGGAATACCACCTTCCCTTGGACAAGGGCATGAACGAGCTCGATATCTACACCTTCGAGATCGAAATTCTTGCCCACCAAGTGGTGAACGGTGACCGCACCCGAGAAGCCGCGCTGAGGTGGCAGCAAAGAGCCCACGAACTGAGAGTCACCGTGACCCGCATTTTCAAGGAGGCCGTGGAGCTGGCCGAGCGTGGCAGCAACGACGAGCGAAACGATATTTTGGATCGCCTAGGCATGGCCAAATTAATTGGGACGGTCCGCACCTTGGAAGTAGGAACTCAGGAGTACATGAAGTTTGCCGTGGAGGCCATCGATCTGGCCGTGGAAGGAAAAAATGCGGAAGCCAAAAAGGCCCTGACGGAGATGCTCCGGTACGAAGACTTGAACCCCATCTATACCCAGGTTCGCACCAAGGCGGGCGAACTTGCGGCGGCATCCCTCGAGGAAACCAACCAGAACATCCAATATGTCATTCGGGCCAACTTGGCCCTCTTCGCCATTGCCGGGGTTCTTGGCCTCCTGGTGTTTCTTGTCATCACCGGCCGCCTCCAGACTGCCTTCCGCCGCCTCGCCGCCGCATTCCGAAAAACCGCCGAGGGCGAACTTTCCGATCCTCTCCCCGTGACCTCCCACGACGAGATCGGCGACCTCACCACCTCCTTCAACACCATGGTCGAGCAGCTGAAGTCCAAGGAGAAACTCCGCGAGGCCTTCGGCCAGTTCCTCGATCCCCGCATCGTCGCCAACGTCGTGGATGCCACCACCGGCCAGCTCAAGGAGGTGGCGGAACGCCGCAAGGTCACCATCTTCTTCTCCGACATCTCCAACTTCAGCGGCATCGGGGAGCAGCTCACCGCTGCCAACCTCGTCCGCCTCCTCAACCGCTACTTCACCGCCTCGACCGAGGGCATTCGCGCCCACCACGGGATCGTCGACAAGTTCATCGGCGATGCCGTCATGGCCTTTTGGGCCAGCCCCTTCTCCGAAGGGGAAACCCATGCGCGGGACGGCTGCCTCGCCTGCCTGGACCTTCTTGAATCCTTCCGTCAGATCAGCCGGGAGATCTCCGAAATCACCGGCCTCCGCCGGAATGTGCCGAAGTTCCACGCCCGGATGGCCCTCGCCACGGGGGACACCGTCATCGGTACGGTGGGTTCCGATACCACCAAATCCTTCACCGTCATCGGCGATACCGTCAACATCGCCTCCCGCCTGGAAGGGGTGAACAAGATTTATGGGACTAGCATTCTCATCAATGAGGACTGTTACCGGTTGGCCGAAAACGAGGTGGAGGCCCGGGAAATCGACCTCGTTACCGTCTTTGGAAAAGTGGAACCTGTCCGCATCTTCGAGTTACAGGGACGCCTCGGAACCCTCGATCCCTCCATCGCCAAATTAAACAACCTGTATGCCGATGCCCTCCAGCTTTACCGGGAACAAAAATGGAAAGAAGCCGAATCGGTGTTTCGCGAGTGTCTGAAAATCCGGGAACAGGATGGTCCTTCTTTGGAGTTCCTCACCCGCATCGCCAACTTTGCCCGCACTCCCCCGCCCAAGGACTGGCTTGGCGTCTGGAACACTGCGTCCAAATAAAAATGGGGATGTTCCCCGTTTTCAATTCCCTCCATGACGAATGGCAAAAACCCTCAGCACCTGAGCTGTGCAATCGCGGTTCTGTTGTTTGGATCCTTCCGTTTACTTGCCCAGCCTCTCCCCTGGCCCGAAGGGGAAAAACTCACCTACCTGATCGAGTGGGGCTTGATTCCTGCCGCCGAGGGCACCTTTACCGCCACGACGGAACCAGGCCAGGAAGGCGTGCAAAGGTTTGATCTCTACCTCCGCTCCCGCGGCCCGATCGAGGCCTTTTACCCCATCCGCAGCCGCTTCCTTTCCCTCACCCAAATCAAGCCTTGGCGCTCTCTCGAGTACCGACAGGACCGGAGCGAGGGTGGCAATGTCCGCGTTCGCAAAACCGTCCCCGAGTACTCCGTGAAACTGGGCCGCTTCTGGCCCGGTCCCGACAGGCCGGAGGAAAACTTCGACCTGCCCGAAGGATCCTGCGAGGACTTCGGATCCATGCTGTACCACCTACGCGCCCACCCCTGGAAGAAGGGTGAGTCGGTCACCTGGAACATCCTGGAAAACAAGGAGCCCCTTTTTGGCAAAATGACCTGCACCGAGATCGGGGAGATTGAGTTGGAGGATCGTGAGCCACGCCGCCTGATTCAACTCCGCTGTGAACCTGTGGGCGCCTCCCGTCGCCATCAAGGCTGGCTAGATCTCTGGATGACCGATGACGAACGCCGCTACCCTATTTTTGCCCACCTGAAATTCCGCTACGGCACCTTTACCATTCACCTCATCCGAGGTGGCGGCCCCGGAAATGACTGGATGCCCGATGGCGAACCGATCCCCGTCTACGCCGATACCGATACCCCGGCAATTGAGCAGCGCATCTCCCCACAGCGGTAAGCATACAGATCGAAGATGGCAGATCGGGGATGGAAGATGGGGAAGCCCTCTTTTCATCTGTCGGGCCGCGCTCCGTCGCGACCAATCGTTTAGCCTTAAAATTTAATGACTTTTTCCGCTTTCCGCTTTTCCTGAATTACAAATTCGAAATCCAAAATCCTATTTTTTCCACCTTTCCACCTTCCACTTCCCGCCTTCCATCGGCTTAAAAGTCAGACAGCCCGTTTCTTGTAATTTCAGAAGCTCGATCCCCTCCACCCAGGCCTGCTCGGCAAAATCGACGGACAAGGACGTGTCCTCCTCC
>JBBAWG010000022.1:14050-31259 GCA_040397305.1 Methylacidiphilales bacterium
CCCCTCCACCCAGGCCTGCTCGGCAAAATCGACGGACAAGGACGTGTCCTCCTCCAGCGCCCGAGACCAACGCACCACTGTTTTCGGCTGAACCATTTCCAACCAATCCCGAGTGAGGTTCGCTTCCCCTTCCTTGGCCGGACCTTGCACCAAAACACCGGCCCTCAACCCGGCCCCATGCTCAAGGATCAGTTCCCGCTCCACTTCGCCGGAGATCGACCCCGCCCAAAGCAACCGTGCCTCTCCGTGCTCCAACCGCAACACCATCCCATCTTCCTCGCTCCGTCCGCTTCCGCCCGAGGCCGGGGGCCAGAGGACCCGCACTTTCCAATCCAGGCCCAGAAGGGCCCCCTCTCCCGCCCGCCAGAACTGTTTTCCCTCCTTTCTCTTTTCCAACTCTGCCAGCCAACCCTTCAGGGCCGGTGAACGCATCGACGTACCGGTCTCGGCCCACCAATCCACCTGCATCGCCCGTACCAACTCGCTCGCCGCACCTAGCCGGTCGGAAATTCCGGCGGTTAGAATCACTCCCTTAAGGGCATTCACCCCGTGCCAGTGCAGAAAGGGCCTCACGGTGTAGGCCCAAGCTCGCTTGGGACCCGCATCGATCAGCCATTTGCCGTCGTTTCCCGAAACCAGAGTAGGTGCCGAGTTTTCCACCGACACCACTTGGATCCACGGATCTTTTTCCATCCATGCCCTGGGGTCGGCCACGGCGAACTGCCCACCCGGCCAGGTGGCGAGCCAGCCCAACACGGATGCCAACAGATGGACCAGCTTGGCATTCACCAGATTCATCCCCATGGCCAAACTCATGGAAAGAACGGCCACCAAGGAGGACGTTGCCGCCAACACGGTGACGGCACCCGCGAGGGGAGCGGCCGCCATATTGGCCACCAACGCCACCGGAGTGATCTGGTGAAAAAGCAGGATTCCCGGGAGAAACGACCCCACCCAAGCAGCCGCCGAGGCAGCGATCACCGTTGTCACCGCCACCCAAGCGCGGAAAACCCACCTCCGCACCGGAGCCACCAGCCTGCGGGGAATCCAGGGGTCAGGTCGCCCGGTTTCGATCAGTTTCGTCTGCCACCGTCCGCTGAATGCCATCAAGCCCGCGACCACGAGGAAGGAGAGCTGAAAACCTGGGTCCAAAATCTGACCCGGGTCCCACCAGAGCAGAGCCAACAGGGCCACCCCCAGCCAGTTCGCCGGATCCATCGGCCGGCCCAGAATCCATCCCAAATAAAGCACCGAAATCATCACAAAAGCCCTCTGGGCACTGGCCTCCATACCGGTCGCCAAACAGAAGAGAAAAACCGCTGGCAGGGTCAGCCAGGCCCAGCGCCACCGAACCGCCCCGGTCAGGGCCAGTATCCACAACAGCAAACCCGCCACCACGGCGAGGTTTTGGCCACTGACCGCAAACAGGTGCAACGTTCCGGTCTTCCGGAAATCCTCCCGGAGGTCCTCCCCGACCCCGTCGCGGTACCCGAAGAGCATCGCGGCGATCAACCCAGCCGCCTCGGGATCTTTTTCCAGCCCGGCGGAGGTAGCCCGGAGCATGTGCGCACGCAGGGCCCCGGCGGTCCGGGCCAGCCAAGCCCCCGGCTCGACACCAAGAACCTGTATCGCCTCCGCCCGAGCCCGAAACTGGTAATCGATGCCCCGCGAACGCAACCAGGTCTGCCGGTTGAACTCCCCGGGATTCTTCGGCGTTTCGGGCAGACTGAGATATCCGGCCGCCCGGACCCGGTCTCCCACGTTGGGCCAGTGTTCCGGGGTAGGGTCGATCCGCACCAAAATCCGTCCTAGGCACCGCTCCCAGCCCTGCTCGCCTTGGATCAAATCGACGACCATCTCGGTTTCGAGGACTTTTTTCCCCTCTCCCCAAACACGCTCCGCTGGTAATTCCGCCACCCATCCCTGCAGGATCGCCGTCCCTCCCTCCGCTCCCGCCCGTGCCCGCAAGGATTCCGTCGACGGAGCAAAAGTCCGCGCCCCGGCATACAGCGCAAAAACCCCAACCACAAACAGCCAGATCGCCGGCGTGCGGATGATTTTGGGCCCGAAGCATCCGGCAACTGCCGATCCCAACGAAAGCACCGTCCAAAGCCAAGGGTTCGGAGAAAGGAAAAGCCCGGTCAGGGTTCCCACCAGCCCAGCCAGCGCCACCGGCACCAGGGGCCGTCGCACCGGCCAAGCCAAGCTCATGCCATCAGATGATTGAGCGGCGTGTAGCGACCGATTTTCAGATGCCGCTGGATGGCGCGGGTGATGAATCTCTTCGCATTCGCCCCGGCGGCTTCCAGGGACTTCCCCTTGGCCAAGCCGGCACAGATAGCAGCCGAATAAGTGCATCCCGTCCCATGGGTCTCCACCCCCTTGATGCGTCGGGCCGAAAACACCCGCGTTTTCCCGTCAGGCCAGGCGAGATAGTCGCTGGCCACGGCCAGCTGCAGATGGCCGCCCTTGACCAGGAACGGGACTTTCCACTTCCGCGCCAACTCCACCGCCGCTTCCTTCGCCGCCTGCGGGGTTTTTAGTTTCCGTCCCAGCAACCGCGCCGCCTCGTCGAGGTTGGGGGTCACCACGGCGGCCAAGGGAAAGAGCTCCCGGGCCAAGGCCCGCTCAGCATCCGGCCTCAACAAGGCTGCCCCGCTCGTCGCCACCATCACCGGATCCACCACAAGTTTTGTTTTTTTGCGACGCCTCATCTCCCGGGCGACACTTCGGATGATCCCGGCGGAAAACAACATCCCCGTCTTTGCGGCCGCCACTGGAAACGCCTCGAACACCAAGCGGATCTGTTCCGCCACCATCGAAGGTGGCTCGGCGGTGATCCGGGAAACCCGTCCCGGATGCTCGGCCACCACACAAGTGACTGCCGTGGTGCCGTACACCCCATAGCGCGTGAATGTCTTGAGATCCGCCTGGATGCCAGCCCCGCCGGAATTGTCCGATCCGGCAATTGTCAGGGTAACAGGTACTTTACGGTTCATGGTGGTTTTTAAACACAGGTGGGGCGGCCTCGATGAGGCCGACTAACTTAAAACCATTTCCCTGAATCTGTCGACGAGGCGGGATCATCGATCCCGCCCTACCTAAGTTTAAAACTAAAACTCCCCTTCCACCTCCCGCCTTCCACTTTCCACCCGTTCACGATCCTTGCAGCGGGGCTTGAAACCCAAACTAAATATGAATCGCGTGGCCGACGGCTGCTTCGGTCGCTTCCTTGATCATCTCGGTCAGGGTCGGATGAGCGTGGATCGTATGGGCAATCTCGTCCGCGGTGGCTTCCAGCGTCATGCCCAGCCCCACCTCCGCAATCAGCTCCGTCGCCTCCGCCCCGATGATGTGAGCACCGAGAATCTCCCCGTGGGGCTCCCCAATCAGGATCTTCACCAACCCCTCGGAATCGCCGCTGGCCACCGCCCGGCCGCTCGCCCGGTACGGGAACCGGCCCACTTTGAACTTCAGCTTCTTCTCCTTCGCCGCCGCCTCGGTCAGTCCGATACTGGCCACCTGCGGCTGGCAGTAGGTGCAGCCCGGGAATGTCGTCACCTTCTTCGGCTGGTACTTGGCGTCAAAAATCCCGTTCACCGCCTCAATTGCCTCAAAGGAAGCCACGTGTGCCAACCACGGCGGGCCAATGATGTCCCCGGCTGCAAAGACCCCGGGCATGGAGGTCTTATATCGGGCATCCGTCTTCACATAGCCGCGGTCCAACTCCAGTTTCACCCCCGCATCCAGCGCCCCGTCCAGATTGGCCTGCACACCCACCGCACAAAGCAACGCGTCCGCCTCGATCGTCTTGGCGTTCTTCCCGCCCAGTTTCACCTTCACCCCGGTAGCCGAGGCGGTGGCACTCTCCATTGCGGTATCGGTCAGGATGGTGATTCCCTGCTTGGCCAGATTTTTGCCCAACAGATCGGAAATCTCCTCGTCCTCGATCGGCAAAACCCTCGGCTTCATCTCCACCAAGGTCACCTTCGTTCCGAACGAATTCAGGAAATAAGCAAACTCCACTCCGATCGCGCCCGCCCCGAGAATGATGATGCTCTTGGGCTGTTTCTTCATCTCCAAGGCTTCCCGGCTGGTCATGACCACCTTGCCGTCCACTTTGAGGCCGGGCAGGACCCGGGGCAGACATCCCGTCGCCAACATGACGTTCGTCGCCTCGACAGTCTGGCTCTTTCCATCGGCCGTCTTCACCTTGATCTTACGGTCGGAACCCAGCTTTCCCTCTCCGACCAGATAATCGACTTTCTTGGCCTTCAGGAGAAATTCAACGCCCTTGGCAATCCGGTCGGAAACATTCCGGCTCCGCCCGATCACTTTGGCAAAATCAAACGAAACTTTTCCCGTCGTGATCCCGTAGTCCTCGGCATGGAGGATGTGTTGATAGACCTCAGCATTCTTGAGAAGCGACTTGGAAGGGATGCATCCCCAGTTGAGACAGGTTCCACCCGCCCGCTCTTTCTCAATCACCACCACCTTTTTGCCCAGTTGGGCCGCCCGGATCGCCCCGACGTAGCCCGCCGGCCCTCCCCCTAACACGGCCAGATCATAAGTCGCCACATTCCCCCCTTACATCAACAGGACGCCCGGACTTTCCAAGAGCTCGACCAGCGCTTTCAAAAACTCGCCGGCCAACATGCCATCCACCACCCGGTGATCGGCCGAAACCGTCAGGCTCATTCTTTCTCCCGGGACCACCGCCCCGTTTGCCGCCAGCACCGGCTTCTTCACCACGGTGCCCACCGCCAGGATCGCCGCTTGGGGAGGATTGATGATCGCTGAAAACTTCTCCACGCCGATCATCCCCAGATTGCTCACCGTGAATGTTCCCCCCGTGTACTCTTCCGGCTGCAACTTTCCAGCCTTGGCCCGAGCCCCGAGCTCCTTCGCCTCACGAGCGATGGTCCGTAAATCCTTGGCATGCGCGTTGCGGATGACCGGGGTGATCAACCCGTCGGGCAAAGCCACCGCAAAGGCGATGTGCACCGAACCGTGCTGACGGATCGATGACCCTTCCCACGAGGAGTTCACCGCCGGCACCCGGCGCAACGCTTCGACCGCCGCCTTGAGAATAAAATCATTCACGCTGAGCTTCAGGTTCGCCTTGGCCAGTTCCAAGGCTTCGTTCGCTGAGGCCCGCAGCTTATTCAGCGGGGCCGCATCGGCCTCCCGCTCCACGTAAAAGTGGGGTGCCATGGTCTTGCTTTCGACCAAACGTCGGGCGATCGCCGCACGCATCTGGGAAACAGGCTTGGTGGAATCTTGGGCGATCGGCTTGCCACCAAACAGGCTGGCCGTCGGACGCGCCCCGCCGCCAGGTGCGACTTCCACATCCTTGCGGACGATCCGTCCGCCCGGGCCGCTGCCGGCGAGACGGGAAAGATCCACCCCCTTCTCCGCCGCAATCTTCTTGGCCAACGGGGAGGCCTTCACCCGACCCGACGTGGAAATCGGCGCCGGGACAGGAGCCGGCGCGGAAACCGGGACAGAAGAGCTGGCCGTGGTGGTGGCAGGTGCGGGGGCCGGCTGGGACGGGGCGGGGGCGCTGACGGCTTCCACTTTCTCACCCGGCTCGCCGATCACGGCGATCCTCCCGTTCACAGCCACCTTAGCCCCCTCGGGTGCGGCAATCGCGAGCAGGGTTCCCTTGTCGAACGCCTCCAGATCCATCGTGGCCTTGTCGGTCTCCACCTCGGCGATGACTTCGCCGGGCTTGATCGTGTCACCGACTTTCTTGTGCCACTTGGCCAGCACCCCTTCCGTCATGGAAGGACTCAAGGCCGGCATGGTGATTTCTTTGGCCATGAAATTTTCCGAAAACCCTAGGCTAGGGTCTTCTGGGCGGCCTCGACCACCCGTGCCTCGCTCGGCATGACCGCCTGCTCGAGGACCTTGGCGTAAGGCTGCGGCACGTCGAGACCGGTCACCCGCTCGATCGGGGCGTCGAGGTTGTCGAAAGAACGGTGCTGGATCTCATAAGCCACCTGGGCTCCCCAACCGGCATAGGGCTTGTTCTCCTCCACGATCACCACCCGGTTGGTCTTCGCCACGGAGGCAAGGATTGCGGGAATATCGAGCGGCTTGATCGTGCGGAGGTCGATCACCTCGGCGGAAATGCCATCGGCTTCGAGTTTCGCGGCCGCCCCGAGCGCCACGTGGGTGGAGGCACTGTTGGCAACGAGGGTGACATCGGATCCCTCGCGACGGATCCGGGCCTGACCGATCGGGATCACCAGATCACCCTCCGGCACCTCATCCTTGAACCCGTAAAGTTTTTCATTCTCGATGAAGCAGACCGGGTTGTTGGAGCGGATCGCGCTTTTGAGCAGACCCTTGGCGTCGTCCGGGAACGCCGGGGTGATCACCGTGAGGGCCGGCACATTCGCGTACCAGTTTTCCGGGGTGTGGGAGTGGGTGGCCCCCACCTGCAGCCCGGCCCCGGAGGAACCTCGGAAAACGATTGGAATGGAATACTGGCCACCGCTCATGTAACGGATGGCGCCGGCGTTGTTGACGATCTGGTCGTAGGCGACCATCGAAAAACTCCAAGTCATGAACTCGACCACCGGGCGCAACCCCATCATGGCGGCGCCGACGCCCAACCCGGCGAAACCGGATTCGCTGATCGGGGTGTCGATGACCCGCTTCGGGCCAAACTTCTGCAACAGACCGGAGCTGACCTTGTAGGCGCCCTGGTACTCCGCCACCTCTTCCCCCATCAGGAAAACGCGCTCGTCCCGCTGCATTTCCTCGCTCAACGCCTGGTTAAGCGCTTCCCGCATGGTGATCACCGCCATGGCTAACTCCCGACGGGCGGGCGGAACTCCGCCATCTGGTCTTCCGGGGCAAAAATGTCCTCAAACACCGTCGGCACTTCGGGCTCGGGGGAGGATTCGGCGTAGGCGATCGAGTCCTCCGCTTCCGCCACGCACTGCCGCTCAATTTCCTCGTACTGCTTTTCGGTCAGCGCCTTTTCCTTGTAGAGCCGGTCGCGGAAGAGGGCGAGAGGCTCGGCCTGCTTCTTGCGGGTTTCAATCTCGTCCTTGGTCCGGTAGTGGCCGGGATCGGACATGGAGTGGCCGCGATACCGATAGGTTTTGATTTCCACGAGGGAGGGCAGGCTTTCGGTGCGGGCCAATTGGACCGCATCCCACATCTTGCTGCGGACATCGTCGAGATCAGAACCGTCTGCCGTAATGCCGGCCATGTCGTAGCCATCCGCCCGCTTCACCAACGGATAACCGGCGGAGCTGCGGTGCTGGTGCGTGCCCATCGCGTACTCGTTGTTCTCGATGACATAGATCACGGGAAGCTTCCAAAGGGCCGCGAGGTTCAGCGCTTCATGGAAAGCTCCTTGGTTCACCGCCCCATCGCCCAGGTAGCAGACGGTGACTTCACCGGTTTGATGGTACTTTTGGGCGAAGGCGATCCCGGCCGCGAGGGGCGTCTGTCCACCGACGATGCCGTGGCCGCCGTGAAAATGCTTTTCCTTGCTGAAAAAATGCATCGAGCCGCCCTTCCCGCGGGAACAGCCGGTGATTTTTCCAAAAAGCTCGGCCATGCACTCCCGGGCAGTCATTCCCCGCGCAAGGGCGTGGCCGTGGTCCCGGTAAGCGGTGATGACCGCATCATTCTCGTGGAGGGTGGAGATGGAGCCGACCGCCACGGCCTCTTGCCCGATATAAAGGTGGCAAAAACCGCGGATTTTGGCCTGCATGAAAGCTTGGGCGGCCTTCTGCTCAAACCTCCGGATGAGCACCATCTTGCGGAGCAGGTCGACGCGCTCGGCAGGTGTCAGGGTAGGCAGAACCGCCGGGGACTTGCCCGGTTTCTCCTTCGACCGCGTCTTTTTTGCTCCTGCCGTTGCCACCGTGTGGGCTCCTTGGGTTGTGCCGACCGGGAAAACCCGGCGGGCGTTGCCTCAAACTATGTGACTATGCCCGAACCACGGACCTTTTCAATTCCAAGATGATCCGATGCTTACCCTTGCCGCTCAAAGAGATCCGGCATCAGTCCCGTCCCCCACCGCCAAGCCATGGGCATCGCCTGATAGCCAATGTGGCCCTGCCCAACCTCCCGATAGTGGGCCCCTCCCCATTGCCGCGCCAAATTCTGCAGTTGGGCCGGACGAGCGATTCGGTCATGGGCACCGCCAACCAAAAGGATTTTTTCCGGATCCAGTTTCGGTTTCCCGGAAGACGGACAGACCATCGGCAGCATCCGCGAGGCCTGCTCCCGGCTTAACCCCCGGGCCTCCATCTGCCGGCGAATCACCCACCCGCCCGGCGAGTCCCAGATGGCCGTGCCCACATCCGGAATCGGTTGGACCAACCACGCGCAGGCCAAATCCGGTTCATGACAAAGGGTCAGCGAGGCCACCCATCCGCCGAGACTCATTCCCCAAAGCCCGACCCTTGGAGCCCCGGCCGCCCGGGCCATCCCCACCACCATCCGGGTTTCCGCCACCGCTTGGCGGATCGTCTCCGCGCTGCGGATCAGGTTTCCCCCAAAGACCAGCTCCCCGCTCCACGTGCCCTTGGGCCTGCGCCGATAATGATAAGGCAGATCGTAAAAAATCGCCGTCCAACCAAGCCGGTTCAGCACGGAGGCCCAATGGACATATCCCACGTCGCTTGCAGAGAAGAGAGAATGAAGAAGAATCATCGCCGGAGATTTTAACCCTGCCCTGCCCGGCCAGACTCGGAGATGCACGGTATTGTTCTCCTCATGGTCGCAGAGAATGGGGCTGGGGATCTGCTGCCGCCCCGGCACCAAGGGCGCGGGAACCTTCTCCGGTCTTCGGTAAAATTCTCCGACACCTTTTTTCTGCCAGTTTCCCACATATGCGTCCCATTCCTGGGGTCCGTGCCGGCCGGCTCTTCCCAGAAGTTGCCAAAACCCGATCCCCGCGAACGCGGAGGTATCCACCAGTTCCGACTGCCAGCGGTGAAACGACCGGATCATCGTCCCGCCTTCCAGCGCTCCTGCGGGGTATGCGGCAGTTCGTGGGAAGCTAGCTGGTGTCTTCGTTGTGCCTCCGCGTAAACTTGGCGCATCTCCTGCCCCAATCGTTTCACCCAGCTGGAGCGATCCTCTTTTGAGGAGGGCGGAGAGATCGGTTCGCCCACCGCCACCACCACCCGGGGTCGGCGGATCCAATTCTGCCGCACATAGAGCTGGTCACTGCCCACGATCACCGCCGGCCGGACCGCCACCTGCGAGCGCGCCGCGAGCAACGCGACCCCTTCGGTGAGCTCCGCCCCTCCCAGGACCGAGGTCGCCCCCGCCCGCAGCCCCCCCTCGGGGAACACACAGACGATCCTGCCCTGCTCGAGGCGACGTAGCGCCGCCTTGAGTGCCGTGGTGTCCGCCTGACGACGGCCCACCGGGATGACGCCGATGGCGCGCAGCAAAAGCCCGAACCAAGCGGGCTGAAACAGCTCGCGCATGGCCAAAAAATCCAGCGGGCGACGGAACGCCCCGGCAATCAGGGGGGGATCAAAGTGGCTGAGATGGTTGCAGGCCAAGATCCAGGGCCCGGCCGGGACTTCCCGGGCTCGATGAACCTCCGTTCGACAAAAACAGGAGAGGAATCCCCTCAGCCCGTGTACCACCGTCCAGTAGGCCGCATCTGCCATAATCCTCTTAATTGTGGAGGGCCCCGCTCTTCAGCCTTCGTAGGCTTGGCGAAGTAGGCCGCTGGGGCCAAAGCATCAACGGCAAGGCATCCGATTCTTGATTATCTTCCAAATCTCCGGATGCGTTCCTTTCGCCTCGCCTCCACGTGCCGGCGGCGATCCACCATCTTGGTTTTCCGTTTCCGCAACTCCCCGTTGAGCTTTTCCTCCACCTTGTCGATGGCGGCGTAGAGATCGTCCTCCCCGGCCTCGGCGAATAGATCCGGTCCGGGCAGCGCCAAGTGGACTTTTACGCGAAACTGCTTCTTCGGCGGGGCGCTATGGTCGTGCCACAGGACAACGTGAGCCCCGAGAATTCGCCCCTCGAAATGATCCAAGTGGGAGAGCTTGTTTTTGACATAGGTGTCGATCCCGTCGGTCAACGGGAGATGTCGAGGAGTGATATGAACATGCATGGGAGAATCCTACGAAGGGTTCTTCGCACTGTCGACTCCCGCTCTGCCAAGAAGTTCCAGAAAAACCGTTGGCTCAAGGGAAGGCAGGCGACATCCTTCCGCCATGTTGCGCGTAGGCATGGGTTATGATGTTCATCCGTTGGTGGCCGGCCGGCCGCTCATCTTGGGCGGCGTGACCATTCCGCACGATCGTGGCCTGGAAGGGCATAGCGATGCTGACGTCCTGCTGCATGCCCTGACCGATGCCGTTCTCGGAGCCCTCGCGGCGGGCGACATTGGCACCCACTTTCCGAACACCGATCCGAAATGGAAGGGAGCCGCCAGCACCATTTTCCTCGCCGAGGCCGCCCGTCTGGCCAAAGAGCGAAAGGCAACCATCCTGAATGTCGATGCCTCCCTCATGGCCGAGGCCCCCAAGCTCGTGCCCCACTTCCCTGCCATGCGCAAAAAAATTGCCGCCGCGCTCGGGGTGAAGGAAGACCAGGTGAATCTCAAGGCCACCACCAACGAAAAGATCGGCTTTGTCGGCCGGGGCGAAGGAATCGCCGCCATCGCCACCGCCGCCCTCGACGTGCCGGCATGACGGCGGCAGGCCGCTTCCTCACTTTCGAAGGCTGCGAGGGTTGCGGCAAAAGCACCCAGATCGGCCTGACCCTCTCCTGGCTCCGCTCGGCCGGACTGAAGGTGCACGAGGTGAGGGAACCCGGGGGCACGCCCATTGGGGAAAAAATCCGCCATCTCCTCAAGCACGACGCCGATGGCGACCACATGAAGCCGGAGACGGAACTATTGCTCTTTGCCGCCAGCCGGGCGGAACTGGTCCGCCATCTGATCCTACCGGCCCTCAGTCGAGGGGAATGGGTGGTGGCTGACCGTTTTCACGACTCCACCACCGTCTACCAGGGATATGCCCGGGGCCTACCCATGGAAGAGGTCGCTTTCATCAACCGCTTTGCCATCGCCAAGCACGAACCTGACCTCACCCTTGTGCTGGATCTGGATCCTTCCGAGGCCCGCAGCCGAGCCCTCCGTCGCCCCCGCCCCGCTGGACAGAAAGACCGCCTCGAGGATCTGGATCTCAAATTTTACGAGGCGGTGGCTGAGGGATACCGGTCCCTGGCCAAACATCAGCCCCAGCGGGTGAAGCTGATCGAAGCCTCCGGTTCCCGCGAACAGACCTTTGCCCGCATCCAGGAGGAGCTCCGCCGTGCCTTTTCCGCCCTCCCGCGTTGAGGAAATCTTTGCCGGGGCCGCCAAGGAAGGCCGCTTGGCCCATGCCCACCTGCTGACCGGGGCTCCCCCGGCGGAACTCGAGTCCCTCGGGCGCGGGCTGGCCGCCAACCTCCTCGACGCCGATCTCGAGGGTCATCCCGATTTTTTCCTTCTTCGCCCGGAATCCAAATCCCGCCGGGTCTCGATTGCCCAGATCCGGCAACTGGAACATTCCCTTTCCCGCAAGCCTCACCGCGCCCCTCTCAAAGTGGCCCTGATTTTAGAGGCTGAACGGATGTGCATCCCGCCGGCCGAAGCCGCGAACGCTTTTCTCAAAACTCTGGAAGAACCGCCCGACCACAGCCTCCTTTTGCTGACCTCGGACCGGCCCGAGGGTCTGTTGCCCACGGTGCGATCCCGCTGCCTCACCTTCCCCATCATCCCCAGCTTGAATCCCGAACCGATTCCGGGGATCGACGAACTGGTTCAGAGCTGGGAACAGTCAGCCCAAGCAGACTCACTCACCGCTTACCGGCGGGCCGCCCTTCTGCAGTCCTTTCTCCTATCCGCTCGCCAAAAGTTGGAGGCGAAAGCTGAGGAGGAGGATGCCAACGGCCAAGAGGAAGAGGAAACCGTCCAGGCCGCCTCTTCGGCAGGTCAGCTGGTCCGGGTGCGAGAGGATGTAATTTCCCATCTGGTTCGTTCGGCCTGGAAAAGGGCTGGCCGTGACCTGCGCCCCGAAATCGTCCGGGAGGTAGAGTCCCTTGAGAAGCTCCGCCAAGCCCTTGCCCGTAATGTAGACCAGACCCTTGCGATCGAAGTTGCCTGCCTCCGGATCGCCGGCCTGGCCGCCTGACCCTCCACCTTAACTGGCCTCAAATACCAGACCTGATCCTGACCATAGATAAATATAACTAATTTTTAGTTTAACTTTAACATTAAAGTATTTTGTTTTTGATTTAGAATACCCATTTTAGCTACTATGCGTCCTTCTATGGATATTAAAGAGATCAAGGGAATCATTGATTTGATGCGAAAAAATGGACTCTTGGAGTTCGAATACGAGAAAGACGGCACCAAGATTCGCATCCGTAGAGGACCCGACGGGGAACCTCAGGTCGTTACCAGCTCCCCCGGATTGATTCCTGCTCCCGCCGTTCTCCCTATCGCCTCTGGGATTCCCTTAACCGTGCCTCAGGCCCTCCCGCCGGCCGCCCCAGCAGCCCCAGCCCCTTCCACCCTTCCTTCGATCAACTCTCCGATGGTCGGCACCTTCTACTCCTCCCCCGCCCCCGACGCCCCCGTCTATGTCGAGGTCGGCACGGTGGTCAACTCCGAGACCGTCGTCTGCATCATCGAAGCCATGAAAGTCATGAACGAGATCAAGGCCGAGATGTCGGGTACGGTCGTTGAAATCCTCGCCGAGAACGGCAAGCCGGTGGAGTTCGGCAAACCGCTCTTCCGCATCAAGCCCATCTGAGGCCCTCGGGAGGCCATCCCTCCCGACCTCCCCCGCCATGTTTGATAAAGTCCTCATCGCGAACCGCGGCGAAATTGCCCTCCGGGTGATCCGCGCCTGCAAGGACCTCGGGATTCGCACCCTCGCCGTCTACTCCGAACCCGATCACGACTCCCTCCACGTCCAGGCCGCTGACGAGGCCATCTGTATCGGACCGGGCCCCAGTCCGCAAAGCTATCTTAAGATCGACCGCATCATCTCCGCCGCCGAGGTCGGCGATGTCGATGCCATCCATCCCGGCTACGGCTTCCTCTCGGAGAGCGCCCACTTCGCCGAGGTCTGCCAGTCCTGCAATATTCGCTTCATCGGTCCCTCCCCGGAATCCATCCGCCGGATGGGTGACAAGGCCCTCGCCCGCGAAAACGCCCGCAAGGCCGGCGTCCCCATCCCGCCGGGTAGCGATGGCCCGGTTCAGACGGAACAGGAGGCCATCAAGGCCGCCAAAAAAATCGGTTACCCCGTCATGATCAAAGCCGTGGCCGGCGGCGGCGGGAAAGGCATGCGCCCCGCTCATAACGATGTCAGCCTGGTGAAAGGCTTTCTCGCCGCCCGCATGGAAGCGGAAAAGGCGTTCGGGAATCCCGATGTCTATCTCGAGAAATTTATTGAGGAACCCCATCACATCGAATTCCAGATCCTGGGCGACAAACGCGGTAAGATCGTCCACCTCGGCGAACGCGACTGCTCGATCCAACGCCGCCACCAAAAGCTTCTCGAGGAGGCCCCCTCCCCGCTTCTCGATAACGACCTCCGCAAACGAATGGGCCGCGCCGCCATCAAGCTGGCCGAGGCGGTTCACTACGAGAACGCCGGCACCATGGAGTTCCTCGTCGACGCCCACGGCAACTACTACTTTCTCGAGATGAACACCCGCATCCAGGTGGAGCACCCCGTCACTGAGGAAGTCTACGGGATCGACCTGGTCAAAGAGCAGATCAAGATCGCCGCCGGAGAGCGCATTCCTTCCGAATTCGAAAACCTCCGGCCCCAGCGCCACGCCATTGAGTTCCGGATTAACGCCGAGGATCCCGCCAATGACTTCCGCCCCTGCCCCGGCACCATCAGTCTCTACTACCCGCCCGGAGGTATCGGCATCCGGATGGATTCCCACATGTACGGCGGCTACTCGATTCCCCCGTTCTACGACTCCATGATCGGCAAACTGATCGCCGTCGGCCCCGACCGCGCCACGGCCATCGCCCGGTTGCAGCGGGCCCTCGACGAAACCGTCATCCGCGGTGTCAAAACGACCATCCCCCTCGGCCAGCGCATCGTTCGCGACCAGGATTTCCGCCGGGGCAAATACTCCACCCACTTCCTCGAGCGCTTTTTCGAGAAGAAGGTGGAAGCCAACCAACGCTGACCCATGCCGCCGGTCCTGGATCCCGGCATCGCCCGCTCCGCTCTCCAAAAAGCCCGGCTCTACGCCATCCTCGACGCCACCTACGTCCAACCCGGGCGCTGGCCCGAACTCGCGCGCCAACTCGTCGCCGGCGGAGCCGGTATTTTCCAGATCCGGGCCAAGAAATTGCCCAAAGAAGAAATCCTTACCCACGCCCGCATCCTCAGCCCGATCCTCGCCGAACTGGGGATTCCACTCATTCTCAACGACTACCCGGATCTCGTTGCACCTTCTGGCGCCGCCGGTTGCCACCTCGGCCAAGATGACTTGGGCATTCCCGAGGCTCGTAAAATGCTCGGCTCCTCCGTACTCCTCGGCCTCTCCACTCACTCCCCCTGCCAAGCCCTTGCCGGCCAAGCGGTGGGGGCTGACTACCTCGGCTTCGGCCCGCTTTACGCTACCGGAACAAAACCCGATTACCGCCCCATCGGCCCGGTAAAAATCCGGGAGATCGTCGGTAAAGTCACCGTGCCCTTTTTCTGCATCGGCGGCCTGAACCCAGACCGGGTGACCGAAGCCGCGCACCATGGAGCCCAACGCGTCTGCGTGGTTTCCCATCTTCTGCTCGCCAAAGATCCCACGGCAGCCGCCCAAGAGATCCTTTCCCGGCTTGGCTCAGGGGCTCCGCTGAAGGATGCTGTCCGCCCATGAGCGTTCTTGTTGTTGGTACCGTCGGCATTGACCGGGTGGAAACCCCCCATGGGGAGCGTTCCGACCTTCTGGGCGGCTCCGCCTCCTTCGCCGGGTTGGCCGCCAGCTTCCACGCCCCCGTCAGTCTGGTCAGCGTGGTCGGCGAGGATTTCCCCGCTCACCACCGCGCGGTATGGGAAAAACGGGGCATCGACCTCACCGGACTGCAGGTGACCTCCGGCAAAACCTTTCGCTGGCACGGGGTCTACGAGGAGAACATGAACAACCGCCGGACGATCTCCACGGAACTCAATGTTCTAGCCGATTTCCAGCCTGTCCTGCCCACCGGTCTTAAGAAACTGCCCTTTGCCATGCTCGGCAACCTGACCCCCGATCTCCAGCACCACGTGCTCGACCAGATGGAAAAGCCCGGCTTCGTCATCGCCGACACCATGGACCTTTGGATCAATACCGCCCGTGCCCGCCTTTTGGAGCTCCTCGGCCGGATCGACCTCCTCATCCTGAACGACTCCGAGGCCAAGCAGCTCGCCGACGAACCCAACCTTCTCAAGGCGTCCCGCTGGCTCCGCGAACGCGGCCCCAAATACGTGGCCATTAAAAAAGGAGAGCATGGTTGCTTTCTGGCCGGTCCCGAAGGTGCCTTCGCCGCCCCGGCCATCCCGCTTGAACAGGTACTCGATCCCACCGGCGCCGGTGACACCTTTGCCGGGGGACTGGCCGGTTACCTTGCCGGACAAAAGGGAGTGGACCTGCCGACGCTCGCCAAGGGCGTCATCGAGGGCACCGTTCTCGCTTCCTTCACGGTGGAGGATTTCAGCCTACACCGGTTGGCTTCCCTGTCCGAAAAGGATCTCAGTCGCCGCCGCCAGGAACTGCTCCGGCTGATCAATCCGAATCCCTGAGATGCAGGCCGCCGAGGAGATCTCGCTGGTCCTGCTTCTTCTGATCGTGATTGGCTCGGTGGCCCTGACCCTTTCGCTGACTTTCCTTCACCCGAAATATCGGGAACTGAAACCTCGGCTCATTCTTTCCACCAAAATGCTAGGTGTGCCGGTCCTCGCCTATGGCCTGTTGAGAACTTTAACCGATCTTCCCCTCGCCCGTTTCGACATTTTCCTCGGGGTCCTGATCTTCATTTACATCCTCGAGATGCTGTTTTTCTTTACGGTGATGCGTCACCCCCCGCGCAGGTAGTTTCGAATCCTTCCTTTATTCTTTCGTAAACCTAAAGGTAAACGTAAACGAACAACCCCAAATGCCTTACTCGCTACCCTTTACTGATTTGTAACAATTTAAATAAATCTTCGGACTTCGCTTGCCCCCGTTAGGGATATAAGCGAAACTTACTCCTTGAGCACATCAATTACCCACGCCCACGCGACGACCCCCCTGACAAAGCTTATCCTTCTGGCCTTGGTTTGGCTCCCGATTATCGGAGTCGTCAGTGCCATCGCTCTTCTTTGGAATCGTTGGGTGAACTGGGTGGATCTGGCCCTTTTTCTCGCCATGTATACGGTCTGCGCCTTCGGCATCACTCTCGGCTTCCACCGGATGCTCACCCACAAGGCCTTTCAGGCGCATCCTTGGCTCAAAACCTTTTTCCTGATCTCCGGGTCCATGGCCATGCAAGGTCCCGCCCTTCACTGGGCGGCCACCCACATTCAACACCATGCCAACTCGGACGAGGAAGACGATCCCCACTCCCCTCTTAAGAGCCTCTGGCACGCCCATGTCGGCTGGATCCTCAACAACTTCAAGCCGGACATTCAAAAGTACGCCGGCGCGATGCTGAAAGATCCGATCATCGTCTTTATCCACAATACTTTTTGGCTTTGGGTTTTTGCCGGTCTCGCCCTCCCCGCCCTGATCGGCGCCGGCGCGGCCCAGCTGATGGGGCAGTCGGTTTGGTTCGGCGCCCTCACCGGTTTGATTTGGGGTGGTTTTGTCCGCCTCTTCTTCAACCAACACATCACTTGGGCGGTGAACTCCATTTGCCACACCTTCGGCAGCCGCCAGTTCGAAACCACCGACGAGAGCCGCAACAACTTTCTCTTCGGCATCCTCGCCATGGGCGAAGGCTGGCACAACAATCACCACGCGTTCCCTCGCTCGGCCCGCCATGGCATGAGCTGGAAACAGCCTGACCCCTCCGCTTGGGCCATCTGGATCATGGAGAAGCTGGGATTGATCAAGGACGTCGTCCTCATCTCCCGTAAACGCATCGAAGCCCGCCTTCGTTCCGAGCCCGATCCCACGCCCGACCCCGTCATCCTCCCCATCCCTGCCGAACAGCGGGATTAGCTTCTCAAGCCTA
>JBBAWG010000023.1:0-29427 GCA_040397305.1 Methylacidiphilales bacterium
GCTGGGATCCTGTTCCGCCTCTCCCCCCGCTTGGGCGATCAGATCTCGCAGGGTTTTCACGTGCTCGGAAGGCAGAAGTTGCTGGTCTTCCATCAAATCCAAGGCCGCTACCGCCGGATTGGCAGCCAACACCACCCGCACCTGGGCGGCTTGCTCGTTGGTCACCCATCCCTGCTCGAGGCTGGTCGTCAGCACGTAGTCGTTGAATGCGGCGCTCATGTTCGGACACCGAAAGCATCGCCCTTCCGCGTGAGGCGGGCAACTGGAACCCTCCCTTTCGTCTCCCGTGGATGGGGAAAACGCCCTATCTTTGAGGCATGACCAAGGACGAAGCCGCCTCCGCTCTTCGGGAGATCGGCATCATCCTCGAGCTTCAGGGGGAAAACCCCTTTAAATGCCGGGCCTACCACACCGCCGCCCGTACGCTCGAGACCGCCCCGGCCGACCTCTCGGAACTGGTTGCCTCCGGCAAACTGGGAGACCTCCCCGGAATCGGCGAAGCCCTTCGCGAAAAAATCACCACCTTGGTCACCACCGGCAAGCTGCCCTACCTCGAAAAACTGCGCGCCTCGATCCCGCCTGGCCTGCTCTCCCTGCTCGACCTGCCCGGCCTCGGCCCCAAAAAACTCAAGATCCTCCGGGAAAAACTGAAGATCGAATCCCGGGAAGCCCTGGAAAAAGCCTGCCGCGATGGTCGCCTGGCCTCGTTGGAGGGTTTTGGCGAGAAAACCGCTGCCAACCTGCTGGAGGCGATGGCCCGCCGGGCCGCCTACGGAAAACTCCACCGGCTGGGGAATGCACTGCCCGCTGCTCAAGATCTCCTCGCCTATCTAAAAAAATGCCCGGCGGTGCAAAAAGCGGAAATCGGCGGCAGCCTCCGCCGCGGCAAGGAAGTGGTCAAGGATTTGGATCTCATCGCCACCTCCTCACGCCCCAAGGAAGTCATGAAGGCTTTCACGTCCGCACCCCAGGTGGAAAAGGTCGTCGCCCACGGCGAAACCAAGTCGAGCGTCATCCTCGCCGACGGCTTGCCCTGCGACCTCCGCGTCGTCCCCGACGAATCCTGGGCAACCGCCCTCGCCCACTTCACCGGCGGCAAGGAGCACAACATCGCCATGCGCCAGCGCGCCATCGAACGGGGCCTCCATCTCAGCGAATGGGGACTGTTCAAAGAGGGATCAAAAAAGGCCATGCCCCTCAAGGAGGAGAAGGATCTGCACCGCGCCCTTGGCCTGGACTACATGCCCCCGGAAATTCGCGAGGATCAGGGAGAAATCGCGGCCGCCGAAAATAAGAAGCTTCCTGCTTTACTCACCCGAGAAGAGATTCGCGGCTGCCTCCACAACCACACCGTCGCCAGCGACGGCCAGGACACCTTGGAGGCCATGGCCCAGGCGGGCGCCAAACTCGGACTGGAATGGCTGGGCATCGCCGACCACTCCCGCTCCTCGTTTCAGGCCCACGGGCTCGACGAAAAAAAACTCCTCGCCCAGGTGGAGGCCATCCGCGCCTATAACCGCAAGAAGCCGGCCTGCGCTCTTCTGGCCGGCACCGAATGCGACATCCTCAAGGGCGGGAAGCTGGATTTTCCCGACTCGGTTCTTGCGGAACTCGACTACGTCATCGCGTCCATCCACGCCGGCTTCAGCTCGGACGAAAAGGACAACACCGACCGCCTCATCCGCGCCATGGAAAATCCACACGTGACCTGTCTGGGCCATCCCACGGGTCGCCTTCTCCTGGAACGGGAACCTTATCCCTTGAATCTTCCCAAGGTGTTGGAAGCTGCCGCCGCGACCGGCACCTGGATCGAACTCAACTGCAACCCGTGGCGCCTCGACCTCGATTGGCGCTGGTGGCACCGCGCGCGCGATCTGGGCGTCCTCTGTTGCATCAATCCCGACGCCCATAAGACGGAACATCTTCGTTTTCTCGACCTTGGCGTGACCATCGCCCGCAAGGGCTGGCTACGGGCCCAGGACGTCGTCAACACCCGCACCCTTACGCAGCTAAAGAAACTTCTCTAGTTCCTTTTGCCTCTGGCATTTCTTGCTTCAGTCTTTTCCTTCCACCTAAACCTCCCGCCTTCCACCCACTATGTTCTTCCATTCTCTTGGCCTCGCGGTACCCCACCGCTCCTTTGCCCAGTCTGAGGTCCTCCAAACCTTGGAGGCCGACGACACCTTCGCCGGCTTGACCGAAAAATCCCAAAACCTCCTGCGCAAGGTGCTTTCCGGAAAAAACGGCATCGAACGCCGGCACCTCGCCCTTGAGGAAGTTCGTGAGGCCTTTGTCTTTCAACCCGATGCCATGATGGCCCGCTTTCGCCAGCACGCTCCGGAGTTGGCCACCCGTGCCGCCCGCCAGGCTTTGGCCAAGGCCGGCCTCGCCCCGGGCAACGTCGACGCCCTTTTCGTCACCACTTGCACCGGATACCTCTGCCCCGGCCTCTCCAGCTACGTTGCCGAAAGTCTGGGCCTACCCCCTTCCGCCGCCCTTCTCGATCTGGTGGGGCAAGGATGTGGCGCCGCCCTGCCGGCTTTGGACCAAGCCGCCGCCCTTCTTCAGTCCGGTCGGGCCCGCCATATTCTAGTCGCCTGTGTGGAAATTTGTACGGCCGCATCCTATCTCGATAACGATCCCGGGGTCCTGATCAGTGCCTGCCTCTTTGGCGACGGCGCCGCGGCCGTCCTGCTTGGCCCCGAGGCTCCCATGGCAGGGCCTTCCGTTCGCTGGACCGGGTCCGCCCGCCACTCCGCTCCGGAACACCGCGAACATCTTCGCTTCGACCATCGCCGCGGACTTCTGCGGAATCTCCTCTCGGCGGAAGTTCCCACCCTTTCCGCCCAACATGCTCGCACGGTGTTCGACCGCGCCTGCAGTCTGCACCGGCGGAAAACGGAGGAAGTGGCCGGATGGATCTGGCACGCCGGCGGGCGTGAAGTCCTGCGTGCTCTCCGGCGGGAGTTCGGTCTGACGGAAAAGGATACCGAACCCAGCTCTTCGGTTCTCCGGCACCACGGAAACATGAGCAGCCCATCTTGTCTCTTCGCCCTCGACGCCGCCCTCCAAAATGGCGTGCCGGACGGAATCTGGTGGCTTGCTTCTTTCGGAGCCGGTTTTTCCAGCTTCGGGGCCTTCCTGGAGGTGCGAAGGTGAAGGCCCGCGTCCTCACCCCCGAACTCCTCGACTCCCTCCCCCCCGACGATCCCGCTGCCCAAGCCAGCCGCCGGGATCTCCAGCGCCTCCATCCCCTCCTGGGACAGGTTTCCCTCTGGACCCGGTGGTTTTCTGAAAAATATCCCGTGCGGCCACCCTCCTCGTTGGCGGACCTAGGTGCCGGTGACGGCTCCCTTCTCGGCATGGTTCTCCTGCGCACCTACCCAAAGGGAGGACAGGGAGCCCGGATTTTTTTTGTCGATCGCCAGCCCGTCGTTCCGGAATCCACCCTCACCCACCTGCGTCGCTGTAACTGGCTTCCGACCGTGATCACGGCCGATGTGTCCGAGTGGGTGGAGGAGGGGCCCGCCCTCGACGCCGCTTTGGCCAACCTCTTTCTCCATCACCTCGAAGCACCGGGAATCACGCGTCTGTTTTCGGCCTTGGCCCGGAAAACCGGTTCCTTTTCTGCGGCGGAACCCCGGCGGGGCCGGCTGGCTTGGTGGACGGCCCAAAGTCTCGGTCTGATCGGCTGTCATCCCGTCACCCGCCACGACGCCCGCGTTAGTGTGGAAGCTGGATTTAAGGGGAATGAACTGAGTCTTCTCTGGCCCAACCGGACCGGTTGGCACCTCACGGAAAAAGCCGCCGGACCCTTCACCCATTTTTTCTCTGCTCAAAAATACGAATGAAGCCCGTCCACATCGTGGGCGGCGGACTGGCCGGACTCACCCTGGGTTTACGGCTTCGCCAGCTCAACGTTCCTGTCGAACTGTACGAGGCCGGCACCTATCCCCGCCACCGCGTTTGCGGGGAGTATCTCAGCGGCCGCGGCCATGACCTTCTGCGCTCCCTGCTTTCGCCGGCAACTCTGGCGCAGACGGGAGCCCGCACCTCGTCGGGACTCCGGGTCTTCCGGGGCCGCCACTCTCTCCCCGGCAAAACCCTGCCTCGCCCCGCTCTCTGCCTTTCCCGCCATCGTCTCGATCAGCTCCTTGCGGACCATTTCAGGTCCGCCGGAGGACACCTGCATCTCAAGACCCGTCAAACGCCCACGACTGGGGAAGGCTGGATCACCGCCACGGGTCGCCAACCGGCTGTCCGGGAAGAAGGCTGGCGCTGGATTGGCCTCAAGGCCCACGCCTTGGATCTCTCGCCGGGCAACGACTTGGAGATGCACCTGACCCCGCACGGCTATGTAGGCCTGTGTGCCGTGGAGGAAAACCGCGTGAACGTCTGCGGCCTCTTTCGAACTCGTGAAACCATTCCGGATCTCGCCCGCCAATGGCGAAGCTGGCTTGGCGGTGAACCGGGTTCGGCTCTTCATCACCGGCTTCAAGGAGTCCGCTGGGATGAAGACTCCTTTTCCAGTGTCTCGGCCATCTCTCTGCTTCCTCGCCGGGCAGCGGAACAATCCGGGATTCGTTTGGGCGATGCCCTGACCATGATTCCCCCGCTCACCGGCAACGGCATGTCGATGGCGGTTGAAGGGGCTTTTCTGGCGGCAGAACCCCTGGCCGGTTGGTCACGGGGTGACTTGGATTGGACCTCCTGCTCGGATCAGGCCGCCAAGACCCTCGACCGGACCTTTACCTCCCGTCTCCGCTGGGCCCGCCGGCTCCAGCAGGCCGTGCTTCATCCTTTCGGCCAATCGTTGGGCTGGCATCTATCGTTGGCGTTTCCGTTCCTCCCCCAAATTCTTTTCCGCCAAACCCGCTAACCCTTCCCAAGTGCGCCGTAGAGGACTTGAACCTCTAACCTTCTGATCCGAAGTCAGATGCTCTATCCAATTGAGCTAACAGCGCCTGACTCTCTTAACTCTGCGCTAATTTCCGGGCCACCGCCAGATCCAGCTTGCCACTCGCCAACAGGGGAATCTTCTCCACCCGTTTGAACTTTTTCGGAATCCACAGATTCGGAAGCTCCGCCTCCCGCAAAGCCTTCTCCACTTCCACCGGATCCAGATCGAAGCAGTGGAGCACGACCAGAGCCTCCCCCTTCTTCTCGTCTTCCACCGCGGTCACCATCACTTCAAGTCCACCCTCCCCGCCATGCCCATGCTTTTTACACCACGCCGCCAGGTGTTCCTCCACCACGCCGTGAGGAACCATCTCCCCGCCGATCTTGGAAAACCGCGCCCGCCGTCCTTCGATGAAAAGAAAGCCTTCCCCATCGAGCCGCCCATAGTCCGCGGAATGATACCACCCCTCCTGGAGAACTTTTTCCGTCAGATCGGGCCGGCCTAGATATCCGGGAAAGACATTGGTCCCCTTGAATTCCAAAATCCCAGCCCCGCCTTCCGGCAACACCTGCCGGGTCATCTCATCCACCGTCCGCACCTCCATTCCTTTCACCGGCTTCCCCACCGACCCTGCCCGCTCTGCCCCCGGCACGTTCACCGAAACCACCGGCGATGCCTCCGTCATCCCATACCCTTCATAGACCTTCACGCCGATCTTCTCCTCAAACTCACTCCGCAGGGATCCCGGCAACTTCTCCGCCCCCGTCACCACCATCCGGAGCGACCCGAGCTTTTCTTTTCCCGCCCTCCGCATCAGCGTCCGCAGAAAAGTCGGCGTCGTGACGACCAGCTCCACTTGATGGCTGTGAATCACCTCCCCCAAAGCGTGCGGGTCCAGCGGGCTTGGATACGTCACCACCCGCGGCCCGCCGGTCATTGGCCACCAAAGGGTCACGGTGAAACCAAAACTGTGAAACAAAGGCAAACACCCGAGAAGCGATTGGATCCTCAGATCCCCTAGAACACCCTCAATTTGAGCTAGGTTCGCCAAAAGATTTCGATGCGTGAGAACGACACCCTTGGGCTCACCCGTGCTGCCGCTGGTGAACAGCAGCCCCGCTTCCCGGTCCCCACCCTCGCTCGGAACCCCGGCCACCTGCGCCAAAACCCTGGCCGGCAACAAGACAGCCATCAGAGACCAGAAAACCGCCGATTTTTTCTCCTCCTTCAGGGTAACCGCCAGATCCAGTTTGCGGTCGGTTCGGGGAAAATGTTCCCCCACTTTTTCCTCCATCGCCTTGGCGGTGATCACCGTCCGGACTCCGGCCTGCCGCACGGCCGACTCCGCAGCCAATCGGCCCGACGTGAAGTTCAGGTTGACCGGAGTCTTCCCTGCCAAAACACAACCGAGATTGGCGATCGTCCCTCCCGCCCCGGGGGGAAGCAGGATCCCGACTCGTTCCTCCGCCACTTCTTTCCTGAGACGCCGGGCCAAGGCCAAACCCGCCCCCAGCAACACCCCAGCTTTGATTTTTCTGCCCCCCATCCCGGCATCGACCAGCACCAGCCGGCTGGCCCCGCGGGCCAGACCCCGCACGCACGCCCAACCGAGCGAATCCTCCGGCCGGATCATCCCGCGGAACGGATTCTTATTTGAAAAGGTTCTGGAGAAATCCGGCGGCTTCCTGGACCACGCCGGGAACTTCCATCCCAAAACCTTCCGCCATCTTCGTCACATCCTGCCCCATCTGCCCGGCCAATTGCGCCATGTTCTGGATCACCGCGGTGGTGGCCCGGGAACTGATTTCATTGGAAATCTGGGCGGCGATTTCGGAGGCGGGCGCCCCGTTGGCCCCGCCCAGGTTGCTCATGCGGATCGTACCGAGGTTCAGGTTACCCACTTTGGCAATTCCCGACATCCGCACATCGAGCTTCACATTATTCATCACGAGGGAGGCAATCCGGATTTTCTTCTCCTGATCGGCCTTGCCCTTCTGGGGCCGAGAAGACCGCTCATTCACCTGGGCTTTTAACGCATTCATGTTGTTTCTTTTCCCACTCCCCTCAAACAGGATGGAAACGTCGTTCAGATCCACTTTTTGCACGCGGACCACCGGCCCGGTGATCGACTTGAGATCCAGATCCACCGTCCCTTTGCCGATGGCCAGCAATTCATCCCGGCTAAATCCCTTGGGATTTCCCAGACGAAAATCCTTCAACTGCCCATCCCCCTTGGTGAGCTCGACTCGGATGCTCCCCAGGTGAACATGGACCCCCGTGGCCTTTTCCGTGGCACTGACAATCGCGTCCCGGATCAGCCAGTCCTTTCCTTTATAGAGCCACATGAGCCCGGCAATGGCAGCCAGGGCAGCAAACACGATCAGGTAACGGGTGGATTTCATAGAAGCCAACTATGCCCCCCTTCCTTGGGGCGGGGAACCGCCGAAATTCCCAAATCCGGTCTCGCCCTAGCCCCGAAACCTGCTAGTTTGGGATTTTTATGGCGAACCTAAAACTCAGAAATATTGCGATTATCGCGCACGTGGACCACGGGAAGACCACTTTGGTGGATCAGCTCCTGCGCCAAGCCGGCACCTTTCGCTCCAACCAGGTCGTCGCCGAAAGAATGATGGACTCCATGGATCTTGAGCGGGAACGCGGCATCACCATCCGGGCGAAGAACGCCGCTTTTGAGTACGAGGGTACCCGGGTCAATATCGTCGACACCCCCGGCCACGCCGACTTTGGCGGCGAAGTCGAACGGATCCTCCGCATGATCGACGGAGTTCTGCTTGTCGTGGATGCGGCCGAAGGGCCCCAGGCCCAGACCAAGTTCGTCCTCCGCAAAGCCCTTGCCGTCGGGGCCAAACCCATTGTCGTCCTCAACAAGATCGATCGCGAAAATGCCGACCCCAAGAAGGTCCTCGACCAGGTCTTTGAGCTCTTTCTGGAACTCGAAGCCACCGACGCCCAGCTCGACTTCCCTGCCGTGTATGCCTCCGCCAAAGAAGGCTACGCCACCCTGAAATGGGAAGGCAAAGTCACCCCTGAAATCAAGGCCGCGGGCATGAAACCGCTCTTCGACACCATCCTGCAGGTGGTGCCCCCACCTCCCGGAGATCTGGAAGCACCCTTTGCCATGCTCGTTGCCAACCTCGACCACTCCGATTTCGTCGGACGTATTTCCATCGGCCGAATTGTCTCCGGCACCATCAAAATGGGGGATCCGGTCGCCGCCCTCAATCCGGAGGGCAAACCCGAAACGGGACGAGTCACCAAGCTTTTTTCCCACCGTGGCCTCGAGCGCATTGAAATCGAGAGTGCCTCCGCCGGCGACATCGTCGGCTTGGCCGGCTTGGCCACCCCCGAAATCAGCGTGACCATCGCGGACAAGCCGGACCGCACCCCGCTTCCCTACGTCGCCATCGATCCGCCCACCATTCACATGCAGTTTCTCGTCAACGACTCCCCGCTCGCGGGTCGCGAAGGCAAGTTCCTCACCGCCCGCCATCTGCGGGAACGGCTCGATAAGGAAATTCGCACCAACGTCAGCCTCCGCTTTACCGACGGAGGCTCCGCCGGCTCATTTGAAATCAAGGCGCGCGGGGAAATGCAGATCGCCATCCTGCTTGAACAGATGCGGCGGGAAGGCTTTGAAGTTCTTGTCTCCCGGCCGGAGGTCATTTTTCAGAAAGCGGCGGACGGCTCCGTGCTCGAACCCATCGAAACCCTTTACGCTGAAATCCCCTCCTTCGCCCTGGGCGACATCATGGGCAACCTCGCCGGCCGCAAAGCCGAAATTGAGGATATGAAGCCCAACGGGGATAATACCTCGATCCGGGCCGCCATCCCCACCCGCGGCCTGATCGGCTTTGAAACCGACCTCCAAAACCTTACCAAGGGCATGGGCGTCATTTCCCACTTGTTCCGCGAATACGGTCCTTTTCGCGGTGAGATTCCCGCCCGAATCAACGGAGTGCTCGTCGCCCTGGAGCCCGGGACCTCCACCGCCTACGCCCTCGACGGCCTGCAGGAGCGCGGAACCCTTTTCGTCGGTCCCCAGGAAGAGATCTACGCCGGCATGGTGGTGGGAGAGAACTCCCGACCCGCCGACATGGTGGTCAACCCATGCAAATCCAAACATCTCACCAACATGCGTTCCCAGGGAGACGGTAAAGGAATTCAGTTGAGCCCTCCGCTGAAGCACAGTTTGGAGCGGGGACTGGAGTATTTGGCCGAGGACGAGTATCTCGAAGTCACGCCCAAGAACCTTCGGTTCCGCAAAAAGATCCTCGACCACACCAAGCGCAAACGCTCGGAATAATCTGCCCGCCGCCGCAGCTTAACCCTGCAGCTTGTTCAGCACCCAAGTGCCGGCCTGCGCCGCAGGCACAATTTCCATCGCCCCGGTTCGGCGGCACTTGATCTCCACTCCGCCCGCCGCCAACGATTTCGCTCCCAGTGTGATGCGCCAGGGCAAGCCCAAGAGGTCCGCGTCCTTGAACTTCACCCCCGGCCGCTCGTCCCGGTCGTCCCACAGATAATCCACTCCTGCTTTCTCGAGCGAGGCGATCACTTCGTCCGCCGCCTTCTTCACCGCCGCATCCGCCAGATCCAAAGTCACCACCATGACCGTGTAAGGAGCCACCGCCGCCGGCCACTGAATCCCGTCCTTGTCGTGATGCACCTCGATCACCGCCTGCAACGTCCGCGTCACTCCGATCCCATAGCACCCCATGACCGCCGGCTGTTCTTTGCCATGCGGATCCAGAAACTTCGCCCCGAGCGCCGTGCTGTACTTTGTCCCCAGCAAAAAGGCGTGCCCCACCTCAATCCCCCGGCTCACCTTTAGTTTTTTCCCGGCGGCCGATTGATCCCCTTCCCGCACCGTCCGCACATCCGCCCACTTGTCGATCTTGAGATCCCGCTCCACCTCCACTCCCTTGAAGTGAAATCCGTTCTCGTTCGCCCCGGTCGCCATCCCAACCTGACCCTTGAGCACCAGATCCGCCACCACGGTGATCTTTTTCCCGGCCAGGGTGGATGCCACCGCACCCAAACTACCCGGCGACGCACCCAACGCCTCTTTAATCTCCGCATCGGCCGAAGCCCGGAACTCCCCCCCCAAAGCCCTCGCCACCTTCGCCTCCTGCGCCTCGTCGTCCCCCCGTACCAACACCAGCGCTGTCTCCTTGCCGTTCGTGAAAACCAAGGTCTTTACCTGGTCCTGGGCCGCCACCCCGTGTTTCTTTTCTAGGTCGGCAATCGTGCGGATGCCGGGGGTAGGAAACTTCTCCAGACTCCCCGCCACGCCCTGCCGTGCGGAGGGCTTGCCCTCCGCCTTTTCGATCGTGGCCACATAGGATCCGCTTTCCTCCGTCACGACCTCGCCCTCGCCAATCTCCGCCTCCACGTTGAACTCATGGGAGCTCGCCCCGCCCATCACCCCCGTGTCCGCCTCCACCTGCAGCGCCTTCAAGCCCGTCCGCTCAAAAATTTTTCGGTAGGCCCCCACCATCGCCTCGTAACTCTTCTTTGCTCCGGCTTCATCGGCATCAAAGCTATACGCATCCTTCATCAGGAACTCTTTGGCCCGCATCAGGCCGAACCGCGGCCGGATCTCGTCCCGGTACTTGGTCTGGATCTGATAGAGCGTCCGCGGCAGCTGCCGGTAACTCTGCACCTCACCCGCCATTAGATCCGTCACCACCTCCTCGTGGGTCGGCCCCAATACCCACCTCCGGTCTTGGTGATCTTTGACGTGGAAGAGCACGTCCGCCGCCGCCGTGATCCGACCGCTTTTTTCCCATAACTCCGGCGGCTGCAGCCCAGGCATCAAGACCTCCAGCGCCCCCGCCCGGTCCATCTCTTCCCGGATGATTTTCTCCACTTTCCGGAGAGCCCGCAGCCCAAGCGGTAAAAAGCTGTAAAGCCCCGCCCCCAGCTTGCGGATCAGGCCCGCCCGGAGCATCAACCGGTGGCTGGCAATCTCCGCCTCTGCCGGGGCTTCCCGGAGGGTGTTGAGAAGGGCTTGGGTCCAACGCATGGAACTCACACGCTAAGGAAACCGACCCTCCGCCTCAATCCCTGACCTGACCCCCATCTTTCCAAAAGGCCTTGGCCAATTCCTCCGCCAAACCCACCCCGGCCAGCTTTTTCCCCTTCCATAAACGCACCGGTTTGATCCCGATTCTCGCATTGGTAATCAGGATCTCCTCGGCCTGATCGAGCTCAGCCGTTTGCCATCTTCCTTCCTCCACCCTTTGTCCGCTTCTCTCCAGGACCCACCGCCGCACTGTCCCCGCCCGACACCCACACTCCCGCGCCGGAGTCCGTAATTTACCCTCCGTGACCCAGAACAGATTCGCCATGGAAGCCGAGGCCATCTCACCCTTTTCATTCAACATCACGCTCTCCCCATCCGGTTGGAGAGACTCCCGCTTGGCCTGAATCCGGTTGAGATAACTTAAGGTTTTGTAGCGTGCCTCCCATGAGTTGGACCAAACCCCGGTCTCGGCCAGATCCAGCACATAGGACGCCGGCGGCAGCTCGATGCCCTCACTCCACCAAGTCCGCGTTCCCGTCTCGGTCACAAACCACCGCCATAAACCGTCCCCGGCAGGAACTTTTTGCAGCTCTTTCTCCGCCACTTTCAGTCCCAGCACCCGAGCCGACTCCCGGATCGACTCCCAATGCCATTGCCACCACGGCGCTTTCCCGTTCTGCACCCGCACCGTCTCAAACACGCCGACCCCGTGCCGAAAGCCGGCATCAGAAACCGGCACCATTTCCGCACCCCTCACACCCGCACCGTCCGCGTCGCCAGATAGGCCGCCATTGCCTCGGTCAGCACCCGCGCCTTGATCCTGGTCTCCTCGTACTCCCCTTCCGGATCCGACGCCGCCGTGATGCCACTCCCCACCCCGCACCGCACCCGGTCTTCCTCTATCTCCGCCATCCGGATCCCCATGGAAAACCGCGCCGTGCCATCGTAACCAAAATAACCCACCGCTCCCGTGTAATGACCCCGCGGCTCCGCTTCCAACCGGCGTAAAATTTCCCCCGCCCTCCGCTTGGGCGCGCCGGTCACGGATCCACCCGGCAAACACTGCCGAACCGCCTCCACCGCCCCCAATCCCGGCCGAAGTTTCCCCTCCACCGTGGAGTAAAGATGGTGCACATGGGAGTAGCTGCGCCGGCGGACCAGATCCCGCGCCTGCACACTCCCGTACTGACAGACCGCCCCCAGATCGTTCCGTAGAAGATCGGTGATCATGATCAGCTCCGCCACTTCCTTGGGGTTGGTCCCCAATTCCAAAGCCGCCCGTTCATCCCCCTCGCGGGTGGCTTCCCGGCCCCGCGTGCCCTTGATTGGCTGCGTCACAATTCGATTCCCTTCGATGCCAAGAAAAAGCTCCATCGAGGCTCCCGCCAGGGTCTTCCCCCCCATCCGGTAAAAAAAACTTCGCGGGGCCTGACCGATCCGCCACAACCACCGGAAAAAATCCCACGGCTCGATCGCCCCCACTTTCCGGTGAAGAAATCTCGCCAGGTTCACCTGATAAATCTCGCCCCCTCGGATCTCCTCCTGCGCCGCCCGCACCATCGCGGCATAACCTTCCCGATTGGTCCTACAGGTCCACTCCTCCTCCCCCCACGGAAAAATGGCGGCCGGACCGCCCTCGGGCCAAAGATCGGAAGCCGGCCGCACCTCAAGCTCACGAAAAAAGGAGAAATGCCAGTTCCCCTCAAAATCAAACGCCCCAATCGCCCCTCCCGGAGGATGGGGCTGGTCCCAGCCTTCCGTCGCCCGACTTCTCTCGGCCAAAGCCCGCTCCAGTTCCGCCATCTCCCCGCCCCGACCCGAAATCACCTTCTCCGGTTCCTGCCCCAAATACACCACACCTCCTCCGTAATCCCCCCGTACCACCGCCGCTGAAGGTTCCCGAATCATCCAAAGAGAATTAGCCCGATCCAAGACCATTGGAAACTGTTCCGATCTCGGTCCTCCCGCCACGACCTACGAAAGCGAACTCGCGATTTTTTTTAAATACTCCCACGAATAAATCCCCGTGCCGTGCCCGTCCTCCCACGTCGGCTGGATGGCGTACCCCCCTACCGTCTGCATCCCCTTCAGCCGGAAACTTTCCGCCCTCAACTTGTCCCCAGCTCCCGGGATCGGCTTCGTCAACCCCGGCTCCCCGCAGCACGCCGCACAGGGACATCTCTTCCGCAGCCCCTCCAAAGATAAGTAACTCTCCTGACCGTCCGGCCAGCGGATCGCGAGCTCGGAGCCGATGACCTGCAGATCGGCGGGCGCCTGCAAACGTCCGGCCTTAGGCGGGCAGCGGGAACCGCGCGGTCAGCTTGCGGACTTCGCCCCGCACCGCCTCCAGCCCCGCCGGATCGTTGCGCTTTTGCAACGCCTGATGGATCAGCTGGGCGATATCGAACATTTCCGACTCCCGCATGCCCCGCGTGGTCATCGCCGGCGTGCCCAGCCGGATTCCGGAAGGCCGCATCGGCGAGGCCGTGTCGAACGGGATGGAGTTCTTGTTCACGGTGATGCCGGCATGGTCGAGGGCCTCCTGCGCGATCTTTCCGTCCATCCCCGCCGGCCGCAGATCCACCAGCATGAGGTGGTTATCCGTCCCGCCGGAGACGATCCGGTAACCGCACTTTTTCAGACCCTCGGCCAACGCCCGGGCATTCCGCACGACCTGCGCCTGGTAGGTCTTGAACTCCGGCTTCAACGCTTCCAGGAAGCAGACCGCCTTGGCCGCAATCACGTGCATCAGCGGGCCGCCCTGCACCCCGGGGAACACCATCGCGTCGATCTCCTTCGCATACTTCGCCTTGCAGAGGATGATCCCGCCCCGCGGTCCGCGCAGGCCCTTGTGCGTGGTCGTGGTGACAAAATCCGCATGCGGCACAGGGCTGGGATGCACTCCGCCCGCCACCAAGCCGGAAATGTGCGCCATGTCTGCAAAGAGCAGCGCCCCCACCTTGTCGGCGATCTCCCGCATCCGGGCAAAATCCAGAATCCGCGGATAGGCCGAGGCCCCCACCGTGATCATCTTGGGCTGAAACTCCAGCGCCGCTTTTTCCAACGAATCGTAATCGACCAGCTCGGTCTTCTCCTGCACGCCGTAGTGGCGAACCGTGTAGAACATTCCCGAAAAGTTTTTTGGATGGCCGTGGGTCAGATGCCCACCATGGGCCAGATCCATCGTCAGGATCTTGTCGCCATGTTTCAGAAAGGCGAAGTAGACCGCCGCGTTCGCCGTCGCCCCCGCATGCGGCTGCACATTGGCGTGCTCCGCCCCGAAGAGCTCCTTCGCCCGGTCGATCGCCGCCTGCTCCACCACATCCACATGCTCGCAACCGCCGTACCATCGCCGGCCCGGATATCCCTCGGCATATTTATTGGTCAGGCAGCTGCCCTGCACTTGCATCACCGCCGCACTGGTAAAGTTCTCCGAAGCGATCAGCTCGATGTTTTCGGACTGCCGCCGATGCTCTTTCCGGACCGCTTCCGCCACCACCGGATCCGTCCGTGCCAAATCGGGCCCCGCGGCCTCGCCCCGTCCCGGACCCCCCAGCGAGGCCAACCGCTCCACCCGCCCCTCAAACCGACCCGCCGAAAACGAACCGGTAATCCAAGCCTGCACACAGGCCCGGGCGTCCGAGGCGCCCAACTCATCCGCCCCCAGGCAAAGGACGTTCGCGTTATACCGTTCCCGGGAACGCCGGGCCGTCTCCGGCGTGTCCGCTGCCGCCGCCCGCACTTTCGGAAAACGGTTCGCCGCCATGGCCAACCCGATCCCCGTCCTCCCCACCAGCACCGCCCCTTGAATCCGCCCCTCGGAGATCGCCTCCGCCGCCGCCTTGGCAATCTCCGGAAATTCCACCATGTCGCCTGAGGGCAGGCTCAGCGTGGCGCATCCTTCCCGCCGCAGAACCTCCGTGGCCTCCGCCAAAAGTATCCGGGCCGTCGCATCACCGCCCAACCCCACCGTCATCTGCCCGGCGGCGGATCCGGCCATCGCCGGTGCCTTGCCGTTGCGCACAACTTCCAGCAAATGGGGAATCGCCTGGCGGATCTGGTCCCGGCAGAAGCGGTACGTTTCGCGGGACTGGCCGATCGGGTCGTCAACTTCCCGCTCTTCCGGCGCAAGCCCGGGCTGAAACTCCCGCAGAAGGAAAATTTTGTCGGCGGCACTCGGATACAGCAGCAAGAGGGAATCCAGATGACCATAGGTCATCACAAAAATTTGATCGGCCCGGCGGACCTGCTCCGCGGTGATCGGCTTGCTCCGCAGGCGGGAAATATCACTCCCCAGCTCCCGCATGACTTCGACGGCGTGTGGGCTTGGCGTCTGTCCGGTGACGGCTCCGATGCCGGCCGATTCCACCTCGATCTGACGTTCCCCGTTCAGCTCCCGGCGACACAACTCCTCCGCCATCGGGCTACGGCAGACGTTGCCAGTGCAGACAAAAACGATTCGTTTCACCGGTGGAAGCCTAGCGGAAAAAAGGGGTTTCGAAAATCCCGCGCCTGAATCTATGCCCGCCGGCTTGGGGGCATCTTGCGAAGTCCCCGGAGCAGGTCCCCCGCCCTCTGCAGGCCCCGGTCCTGAGGGGAGCGCTTCACTTCTAACTCTTTCTCCGACAACGAGGAAGACAGGATCTCCTCCACATCCGCCTCGTCCTCGTTGATCAGAGTCGACTCGCGTGCCCGCTTGATCGGCGGCACCTCGGCAATTGTGCTGGCGATCGTCATTTCCCCCCCTGTCCAGATTTCAGAATCGGTGTAGTTGAGTCCCGCCAGAACCACATCCGGCGGCAGGGGCTGTCCGGACCCCGTCCGCCCGCCGGGCAGCAGAATTTCACCCCGCGCCCGAAACAGCGATCGGCCGGTGGAAAGACGCGATTCGGCCAACCACCCCGCCTGACCAGCCGTCGCCTGCCCGAGCAAAATCGCTCCGCCTCTTTCCTGCAAAATCGTCGCCACCAGTTCCCCCGCCCCGCGTAAGTTTGGCCCCACCAGCACCACCAGTGGCGTGGAAGGATTCAGTCCCAACGGTTGCCGGTCGGACCGGAACACCTTCTCCTTCCCGGCTCCATCCCGCCAGGTGAACAAAACCTCGCCCGGCGTCACGAAGAGGGCGCACAACTCGGCCGCCGCTTCGAGGCTCTGCGCCGGCAAACATTCCCGTAAATCCAACACCGCCCCCAGCGGATTTTTTTGCCGCCAGGCCGCCCAATCCCTGCCCATCGCCTCCGCCAACGTCGCCCCCATTGTCCGCACTCGCCAGTAAGCAATCGGGCCCGGCAAAAGTTCCGCCACCCACGGCCGGTCCGGCGAGGCCAGCTTCAGCGCCTCCCCCACTGCGATCCGACCCGCCGACTGATCCAGCATCCGGGTCACCGATCCGGGATTCGCCTCGGCCGCGGCGGCGTCCGTACCCAGCCATTTGGCGATCTCCGAGGCCTCCGCCGGCTTGAGAGGACTGACCGGTTTCGGTGCCGGCAACGCGGCTGGCCGGGCCGGCGCCAAATCCGCCGCCTCGGCCCGACGCTCCTTCCGGCTTTGCATCTTCGCCACGATCCCGTCCCAGTGCGCTTTCATCCCGGGCAGGAACGGCGCCACCCCGATACCAAGGCCAATTCCCAAAAAGAGAAGCAGGAGAATCCGCAGGGTCTTCATCGGCAAGGCCTCAAGTTATATCTTCCCCAAGCCCGCTTGCGATCCCGCTATTACGACGCTGTTCCCAGCGCGCGGTGGCCAATGTCCCGCCGAAACTGCATTCCCTCAAAGGACACCCGCCCCACCAAGGCGTAGGCCCTTTCCTTGGCGGTTTTCAGATCCTTCCCCCACCCCGTCGCCGCCATAACCCGCCCCCCCGCCACCTCGATTCCTTGGCCGCCGCTCCTGGTGCCGGCGTGGAAGAGATGGGAGTCGGATTGGGACGGGCCAATCCGGATCCTTTGGCCCAGGACCGGCGCTGTCGGGTAACCCGGTGCCGCCAACACCACCGTCATCGCCGCCCCGGAACGGATCTTCACCGGGAGGCCGGCAAGGTTTCCGTCCGCCGCCGCCCCCAGCAAATCCCACAGCGGGGTCTCCATCAGCGGCAGCAGCACCTCCGTCTCCGGATCGCCAAACCGGCAGTTGTACTCCAGCACCTTCGGTCCGCTCCGGGTCAGCATCAACCCTGCGTACAACACGCCTCGGTAATCGATCCCCCGATCCGCCAGACCTCGGAGCGTGGGCACCAGAATCCGGTCTTTCACCTCCCGCAAAAGATCAGGCGTCGCCTTGGGCGCCGGCGCATAGGCGCCCATCCCACCTGTGTTGGGCCCCGTGTCCCCCTCCCCCACCCGCTTGTGATCCTGTGCCCCCGGCAGAATCACCAGATTTTTTCCATCGGTCACTGCATGAAGGCTCAGCTCTTCCCCGTCGAGAAACTCCTCGATCAACACCGTCGCCCCCGCATCGCCAAACAGTTTGTCCGCCATCATCTGCCGGATGGCCTGCGCCGCCTCGGCGTGGGAACCGGCGATCACCACCCCCTTGCCGGCCGCCAACCCATCCGCCTTCACCACCTGCGGACACGGCAACGACTCGCTGAACCGGATGGCCTCTTCCACTTTTTGAAAACTGCCCGCCCGCGCCGTCGGAATGTTTTGGCTTACCAACAGCTCCTTGCAGAACGACTTGCTTCCTTCGAGGCGCGCCCCCTCCCGGCCGGGCCCGAATACCCTCAACCCTTGGGCCCGGAGCCGGTCCGCCAATCCGGCACACAGGGGCGCCTCCGGCCCCACCACCACCAAACCCGGCCTTTCCTTGGCCGCCCAAGCGGCGAGCCCCTCCCCGTCCATCGCCGCAAAGGGGAGATTCTCCCCCACCTCGGCCGTCCCGGCGTTGCCCGGAGCAAACCAGATTTTCCTGATCCGTGAATCTTGGGCAAACGCCCAACCGAATGCGTGTTCCCGCCCTCCGTTGCCGACAATCAACACGGTGTTTTTGGCTGCCATGAATCCCTCACTTTTCCCGAAGGACCCAGTCTGGGGAAGCCCTCTTTCCACCTCCCGCCTTTAAACCTCCAACAGCTTCATTTCCTGAAATACGCCGCGATCTCCTCGGCGATCTTTTTTCCCACGCCTTCTACCTTGGCCAACTCCTCCACCGAAGCTTGGGCGACTTTCTCCACCGACCCAAATTCCCGCAACAGCGCCCGCTTCCGCACCGCGCTCACCCCCGGCACCTCGTCCAGTTCACTCTCCTCCATTCTCCGTTTCATCAGCAGCTGGTGGTAACCGTTGGCCACCCGATGGGCTTCGTCACGGACTCTTTGCAGAAGGCGTACCGCCGGGTGCTCCTGAGGGAGCGCGATCGGATCGGGCCGGCCCGGCCGGAAAATCTCCTCGTTCTGCTTGGCCAAGCCAATCGCCGGCACCTCTTGCCAGCCCGCCTCCTGCAACTCCCTCACCGCCGCCCCCAGCTGTCCCTTGCCTCCGTCCACCACCAAAAGGTCTGGCGGCTCCACTCCCTCCGCCTTCAAGCGGCGACACCTCCGGCGGATCACCTCGGCCATGCAGCCCACATCGTCCTGCCCCTCCACCCCTTGAATCCGGTACCGCCGGTACGCCGGCTTGGACGGGCGCCCGTTCCGGAACACCACCATGGAGGCCACACTGTGGGTGTCGGAAATATTGGAGATGTCGAAACACTCGATCCGGGCCGGCACCGCCGGCAACCGCAACACATCCCGCAAGGCCTCCAACTCCTTTTCCGGGACGACTGTGCTGGGAAGCGAACGGAAAAACTTCCGGACCGGCCGGGTCGTCTTCTTCAAGTCCTCCAGCAGGTTCCGCAGCGACGCCGCCTTTTCAAAATCCCGCCGCTCCGCCGCCTTCTTCATCTGCTCCTTGAGCGACTCCCGCATCTCGATCGTGTGTCCCTCCAGGAACTCGCAAGCCTGCCGCACCCGCTCCGCATAGCCCGCCCGGCTAATCTGGCCGATGCACGGGGCGCTGCAGTTCTGGATCACGTGATCGAGGCAGTGACGGTAATCCCGCTCTCCGGGAATTTCCGGACGACAGGAACGCAGGCCGAACTTTTTCCGCATCAGGGCGAGCGTCTGCCGTAAGGCCCCCGCATGGGCAAACGGCCCGAAGTAGCGCGCCTTGTCCTCCTTTTTGGCCCGGGTCAGCTGAAACTTCGGAAACGGCTCGTCCAAGTCCACCCGCACCATCAGGAACCGTTTGTCGTCCCGAAAGCTGACGTTGTACCGCGGGCGGTACTCCTTGATCAGCCGCCCCTCCAGCAGAATCGACTCCGGCTCGCTGCGCACCACGTGCGTCTCGAGCTCCGCAATGCTCTGGAGCAAGGCCTTGGTCTTGAGATCCGCCACGAACCGCCGCGAGGGATGGAAATACTGATTCACCCGCCGGTGCAGATCGCGTGCCTTGCCCACATAAATCACCCGGTGGAACCGGTCGCGAAAAAGATACACCCCCGGCCGGTGCGGCAGATCGCGCAGCTGCTTGGTCATTTCGACAGAAACGGTTTCCATGGCCCAAAAGAAGATTAACCTAACCTCATGGCCTGCCCAATCCCTCTTGCCCTTCTCCTGGGCCTGATCACCCTCCTCGGCCCGGAAAGCCTGGGGGCCGCTCCGATTTTCAAGGACGCCCAACTGACCGTGGACCTGATTGCCGAGCCCAAGCCCATCGAACCCGGTCAGCCCTTCACCGTCGGCCTCCGGTTTCGACCGGAGCCCGGCTGGCACATCTATTGGCAAAATCCCGGCGATTCCGGCATGGCGCCCTCCGTCCAGTGGAAGTTGCCACCGGGCTACACCGCCGGCCCTCTCCAGTTTCCCCTGCCTGAAAAAATCCTCGTTCCTCCCCTGGTCAGCTACGGCTACGAGCTCGAAACCCTGCTTCTCGCCGAAATCACCCCGCCCCCCGGACAACCTCTCCCGCCCAAAGTCCAGATCGGTGCCGACTTGGATTGGCTCGTTTGCAAGGAGATCTGCCTTCCGGGCAAGGCAAGCCTCACCCTCATCCTTTCCACCCAGCCCAAGGACAATATCGATCTCCAGGGCCTGTTTGACGAAATCCGCCGTGAGATGCCCGTCCAGATTCCTTCCATCTCCGTCCGTGCCAAACCAAAGGACGGATTTATGGAGGTTACGGTCGCCCACGCACCCGAGGTAGGAACCCTCGTTTTCTTTCCCGATGAAGGGGACTATGTCGACGAATTCCAACCCGCCCAAACAGGGAAGGATGGCAACCACCAGCTCCTTCGGATCCCGCTCAAGAAAGACGCCAAACTCCCCGACACCATCTCCGGCCTCCTCGTTTCCGAAAAGCCTTGGGTTGCCACCGGCCAACGGGCGCTGAAAATCTCTGTCGCTCTAAAATCTCCTTCCACCTCCAACCTCCACCTTCCACTCATTTTCCTCTTTGCCTTCCTCGGCGGTCTGATCCTGAACGTCATGCCGTGTGTCTTTCCCGTCCTCTCCCTCAAAGCCCTTCATCTCGTCCAACTCTCCGGTGAAAACCGAAGCTCCGCCCGCGCGGAAGGTACCGCCTACACCTCCGGCGTTCTCCTGTCCCTCCTGGCCTTGGCCACCCTGCTGCTTGCCCTGCGCGCCTCCGGCCAGGCCCTCGGCTGGGGATTCCAGCTGCAGTCCCCACCGGTGGTCTGGCTTTTGCTGGCGCTTCTTTTTGCCCTTTCGATGAATCTTCTGGGCTTTTTTGAGTTCAACGTCCTGCTTGGTAACTTTTCCGGCCAAGGGCCACGCCAAGGTTGGGCCGGCTCGTTCGCCTCCGGCTTGCTAGCCGTCGCCGTGGCTTCCCCTTGCACCGCCCCCTTCATGGGGGTCGCCCTCGCGGCTGCCTTTGCTCTGCCCACCGTCGGCACCCTCGCCGTCTTCACCGCTCTCGCTCTCGGCTTCGCCCTTCCCATCCTGCTTCTCTCCTTCTTCCCGGCTCTTCTTTCCTTCCTGCCCAAACCCGGCGCATGGATGAACACCTTCAAGAATTTCCTGGCTCTGCCGATGCTCCTGGCCGTCGGTTGGCTCGGCTGGGTCCTCTTCCGCATCTCCGGATCCGCCGCCATTTGGATTTTGTTGGTCGGGGGCGCGAATCTGGCAGCCGGACTCTTCATCTACGGCCGAAGTCAACGCACCTTTCCGCCCAAAGCAGAACTCCGCTGGGGCGGTCTCGCCTTGGTTCTTCTGGCCGCCGTCATCCCTGCCACCGCCTTGAAGACCGCCACGACCGAATTGGTCTCCCGCCACCCCGATCGCCTTGCCTGGTCGGAGAAGGAAGTGACCCGCCAACTCGCCGCCGGGCGCACCGTCTTCATCGACTTTACCGCCGCCTGGTGCCTCACCTGCCAGGTCAACGAAAGGGTCGTGCTGTCACGTCCGGAAATTAAGAGCGCGTTCCGCGAAAAGAATATCGCCTTTCTCGTGGCCGACTGGACCCGGCGCGACCCCGCCATCACCGCCGCCCTGCAAAAGTATGGCCGGGAAGGCGTCCCCACCTATGTCCTCCTCCGCCCGGACGGCTCCGCCCCCGTCCTCCTCCCCGAAATTCTCACCCCAAAACTAGTCCTCGAATCCCTTCGCTAGAGGCTCTCCCTATTTTCTATCTCCCAACTCCTGGCTGCTAGAATTTCTCCGTCTTAGTTTGGTTTTTGGGCGCTGGGTTTATTTTCCGCCCACTTTCGCCAAGACCACATACACCGTCTTGAGGACGATCTGAAAATCCAGCAGGAACGAGTGGTTGCGGATATAATAGAGGTCATACCGCAGCTTCTCCCGGGTGTCCTCCAGATTGGACCCATACGGGTAATTGACCTGGGCCCAACCCGTCAAACCCGGCGGCACCTCGTGCCGTAAATGATAAAAAGGAATCTCCTCCTCGTATTTTTCCACGCATCGCACCCACTCCGCCCGCGGTCCGATCAGGCTCATGTCTCCCACCAGCACGTTCCACAGCTGCGGCAACTCATCCAGACGGGTTGGACGCAAAATCCGGCCCAACGGGGTGATCCGCTCGTCTTTTTCCGCCGTGTAGATCGAACCCTCCTCCGTTCTCCGTTTCATGGTGCGGAACTTGAAAAGCGAAAAGACCATGCCCTTTTGTCCGTAACGGTTTTGCCGGTAAAGGATCGGGCGCCCGTCCAGGATCAGGATGGCCAACGCCGTCCCGAGCATCACCGGCAGAAAAATGAAAAGCAGCCCCAGGGCAATCGCGCGGTCGAGCGCCTGCTTCACCCGGGCATAGCTGGCGCTCTGGGCCAGGGCCAGTTCGCGGTCCAGCACCCACTCATCATCCACCTCCCGCAAAAGAACCTTGCGGAATACCGCCTCGGCAAAAGCTTCTGCCGTGTACACCCGCAAGCCATCCAGATGGGCTTGGGCCAGACTTTTCCGGAGCCCGGCGGGCAACGTTCCGGCATGCCCGGCCATGACCACTCCTTCCAGCTCATCCGACCCCGTTTCAAGGAGCTGGGGATTCCAGGGCTGGAGCCGAGGGGATTTTTCCCCCGCGATGGGCCCGGCAGCAGACCCGACAGCGTCATACAACCGAAACTCCAGGAGTTTCTCCCTCGGTCTCTCAAGCAGTTCATGCCAAAGGGAGCGCAAATCATCCGGATTCCCCAGGATGGCAAAATACCGGCCTTGGCGTTGCCGGGTCATCCGCTGCTCGACCGATCGCCGTATCGCGAGGGAAACCAGCGCCAGACTGATCACCCCGGGAATCACCACCCCTCGGGAAGGTTTATAAGTTTCGGTGTAAGCCGTGAAGACGTACACAAAACTCAGGAGAATCGGCAAGGCCACCAGAAAGGCCGTCAGATGGACTGTGGAATATTCCAGGGAAAGTTTGTCCGTGCGGTTGCTGTAGCCTCCCGCGACAAAGATGGCCGCCCAACAAAATAGAAAGGTGACGAGAAACGCCTCCACCGGCCAAAAGCTCGGCAACCCTCCCCGTCGATAAATATGGAAAGCCGCAAAAACCACCGAGAGCAGGAAAAAATCCATCAGACTCATCGACAAAAAGTAGTTCACCCGGGACAACAACCCGGGGCCGCTCTTCCGCTGCCGGACGGAGGGCTTCAAGAGAAATAGCCTAAAAGGGATTGTTACCGGACGCCATCCCGCCAAAGAAACATTTCCCTCAACTGACGCTCCGCCTCAGCCCGGTCCACTTCCCGCCCCGGAACCAGGCAGGCGGCCACCTCAAAGGAAAAAATTCTTTTCCCCCGCTTCACAAACTCCGCCAGGAGCTCCCTCTGAAGATAAACCTGCCGGTTTTGGTCATACGCCCCCAGCCGCAACGGTTCCCCGTCCAGCCACACCGCCCAAAGCAGCACGGCCTCCTGCCCGGGCCGCTCATAAGGAAAGGCCGTCCAAACGGTCTCTCTCCCCCGCAGATCCAGGACCATCTCACGGGTGGGACCCGACTGCCGCCAACCCGCCCCCGGCATGCAGGCATCAGGCCGATGGTAAAGTTGGTTGGCATTGCCACGCGAAGGGGCCCACCAGAAATGATACCCCGCGGTCCCCTCGCCCCGGAGATAACTCCCCTCCGTGGGCCGCAACACCCCGGCCACTTCCGGCGGAACCTGCTCCTTCACCACTCCCGGACCCAATTCCAGGAGGGGCTCTTTTCCCGCCGATTGCGGCCGCGCATACCATGCATGCACCAGTCCTCCGGACGCCAACAACCAAGCCAGAGCCAACGCCCCGGCCCGCCGACCTTGTTCGGGATTGGGAAATTTTTTGCCAGCGCTCAGCTCGGCAGGCTCGGCTCCATGCCCGCGGCAGGCCGCCCGCCAGACGACCAGCACCACCGCGAGCAGAATCCCCATGCCCAAAAGATTGTGCCAGTACTCCACCCGTTCCGGCCCCGATCGGGCCCCGATCAACCCCAGCACCACCGCGCGGACGAGGTTTCCTGCCAACGCCACCCCCACCGCCCACATCAGCAACTTCAACCGGGCCCCCACCCCCCGCCGGAACACCTCACCCCCCGCCAACGCCACCATGATCGACGACTGCAGACTCTGCAGCCCGCTGCAGGCCTCCTCCACGCCGAGCACGCAGTTGGCGACACGAATGGTCTTCCCTTCGACCACCGCCGCGACCCCCAGCCAGTTCAGAATTTCACCAGTGGCCACGGCCACCCACCCCTGCAACGCCACCGTGGTCCCAATCTCCACCTGACCCGGCCACGGAATTCCGATCAGCGGAAAACAGGCCGGAAACAACAGCCCCCTCACCCCCGCGCGGCCGCCGGTCAGAAACGCGGCGGAGACGGTGGCCAGCACCGCCAACCCTCCCATCGCCCAGAGGATCGGCCGCCAGTAGAGCGGGGTTTGGCGAAGCAACTCGAGGGGAGCCACCAGCAAAACCACACAACCCAAAACCCACCAGGCCCGCTGGGCTTCGGCATCGGCCAACTTGATGGGCTTCAACTCCGGCCAACGCCTCCAGAAAAAATAGCCCGCCAATAAGGGAACGAAAAAGCCGTAGGAGTAGGCCTCGGTGTTCTGCCATTCGCCGGCACAGGCCCAAAAGGTCCATAGCCACAGCGTCCCCGCAATCAACCAGGCAAACCCCGCCCCGGAAAACCGTTCCCACAGCCTCATCAGTCAATCCTATCCACCGTCTGGCCTGTGCCTAAAGACTTCTCACCGAAAGAAATTCGCTTCATCTTGGCCGCTTGAAGTCTTCCCGCCCCCTCGTCGGCATCATCATGGGCAGCCGCTCGGACTGGCCGCACCTCCGCCCCGCCCAAGCCTACCTCCGCCGCCACGGCATCCCGGTGGAAACCCGCGTGGTCAGCGCCCACCGCACTCCTCTCCGCCTCTTTTCCTATGCCCGCTCCGCCCGCCGGCGTGGTCTCCGCATTATCCTCGCCGGAGCCGGCGGCGCCGCCCACCTGCCGGGCATGACCGCCTCGCTCACATCCCTGCCCGTGCTCGGCGTGCCGATTCCCGGAAAAGCCCTCCGCGGCCTCGATGCCCTCCTTTCCATCGCCCAGATGCCGGCAGGCATTCCCGTCGCCACCTTTTCCATCGGACGCCGGGGCGCCCTAGCCGCGGCCCGGTTTGCCGTAGCCCTGCTCAAAGAAACCCGATGATCCCTCCCGGAAAAACCATCGGAATCGTCGGGGGCGGCCAGCTTGGCCGGATGCTCGCCCTCACCGCCCGCCGGATGGGCTACCGCATCGCCGTGCTCGACCCCGAACTTGCCTGCCCCGCCGGCCCCGTCTCCGACCTCGCCCTTACCGCCCCGTTCGATGACTCCAAGGCCCTTCGCCGTTTGGCCGAGGCGAGCGACGTCGTGACCTATGAGTTTGAAAACATTCCCGCAGAATCCCTCCGGCAGATTGCCTCAATCCGTCCGGTCTTCCCCGACCCGTCCGTCCTCCACATCTGCCAGCATCGGGAACGGGAAAAGCAGTTCCTCCAGTCCTCCGGCTTTCCCTGCCCAAAGTTCGAACTGGTGGGATCCGCCGCCGAGCTCGCCAACGCCCTGAAAAAGTTCCCGGGCAAAAGCCGCCTAAAATCCTCCGCCTTCGGCTACGATGGCAAAGGCCAGCTTGCCCTGGATCCCGGGTCTGATGCCCAAAAGTCCTGGGCCCAGGCCAATGTGCCCCGGGCGATTCTCGAGGAACATGTTCCCTTCGTCCGGGAACTTTCGGTCCTGGTTGCACGCAACGCCCAGGGTCGCACCCTGGCCTTCCCCCCCATGGAAAACCGCCATCAGGCCGGCATTCTGGAACGCACCGTCTTCCCCGCCCGACTCAAGGATGCCGTGGCCAATGAGGCGCTCGCCCTCGCGCGCCAGATCGCCGAAAAACTCCAGCTCGTCGGACTGCTCGGCGTGGAGATGTTCGAACTTCCGGACGGAAACATTCTCATCAATGAGCTCGCCCCGCGGGTCCACAACTCCGGCCATCTCACCGTGGAGGCCTGCCACACCAGCCAGTTTGAGCAACAGATCCGCGCTGTCTGCGGTCTCCCTTTCGGCCTGGTCACCCCGCTCTGCCCGGCCGCCATGTTCAATCTCCTTGGTGACCTTTGGAGCAAGGGGGAGCCCGACTGGTCCCCCGTCCTCGCCCTCCCCGGCGGGGTTCTTCATCTGTACGGCAAGACTCAGGCTCGTCCGGGAAGAAAGATGGGCCACCTGACTGTCCGTGCCTCCACTCCCGAGGACGCCATCCGCCTCGGCACGGAAGCCCTCACCCCCATCCGCCAGGCCGCCGGCCTGCCCGTTTTGGCTTTATAGTCGCCTCCTCCAAAAAACGGTGGCCCGCCAAGTAGCAGCCGGGATGTGGAAGGGGTAATAAAATATCAGGGCTGAATGTTCAGGGTCTTCCCGCCTCCCGCTTTCCACCTCCCGCCAACACCCAAAACATCCTCGAATTCGATGCCGAATCGCTTAAACTGAGATCATTGCCGGCTGGTGCAATGGTAGCACTCCAGACTTTGGATCTGGCTGTTCCTGGTTCGAGTCCAGGGCCGGCAGCTAATTTGGTGGAAGGCTTTTTACAATTCAAAAGCCCCAGCGTTCCTCCCGCCTAATCCTTCCACCTTCCACTATTTCTTCCTCGGATCTTCTGGCCACGGAATCCGTCCTTCCACCAGATCCCGAATCACTTCCGGGAATAACCGGTGCTCCGCCTCCTGAATCCGCCCGTGCAGGGACTCCGCCGTATCGCCCGGGTGCACGTTGACTTTGGCCTGCCGGATCACCGCCCCACCGTCCACCGTCTCGTTGACCCAGTGCACCGTGCAACCGGTCTGCGTCACCCGGGCCCGCAACGCCTGTTCCCACGCTTTCAGTCCGGGAAACGATGGCAAAAGCGAGGGATGAAGGTTGAGAATTCTCCCGGGAAAAGCACCCAGCAAAGGCTCCTTCAACACCCGCATGTAGCCAGCCAGCAACACCAGCTCCACGCCCGCCGCCGTCAGGGCCGCGGCCAGCTCCTTTTCGATCTCCGGCTCCAGCTTGGTCCGAAAAGCGCTGCGCCGGCACGCATAAACCGGGAGCTTTCGCTCCCGGGCATGGCCAAGAATCTTTGCGTCGGCCAGGTCGCTCGCCACCAGGACAACCTCCGCGGGAATCCGGCCCTCGGCGATAGCGTCCGCCAGGGCCACAAAGTTACTGCCCTGGCCGGAGCCCAGCACCCCCAGCCGCAAGGGCTTCACGATTTCGCTTTGGCCAGGACGGCGGTCGTCGATTTGCCGGGCGTGAGCTTGAGCACCCGGATCTGCCCCCCCGCCTTTTTCACCTCCGCCTGCTCGTCCGCATCCAGATCCTCGGGCCGATAATCCCCACCCTTCACATACACGTCCGGCTGCGCGACCCCGAGGAAATGGGTCGCCCTTGTTTCCGGAAAGACCACCACCACGTCCACGCAGCCCAGGGCCGCCAGCACCTCCGCCCGATCCGCCTCCGGATTCACGGGCCGACCGGCTCCCTTCAAGGCACGGACGCTGACATCCCCATTCAGGCCGACCACCAGGGAATCCCCCAAACTCCGGGCCTCCCGCAGGAAACGGACGTGGCCGACATGCAAAAGATCGAAACAGCCGTTGGTCACCACCACGCGCCGACCGGCGGCTTTTTCATCTCGCCGCCAATCCGCAAGTTCCTTCAGGGAAAGTACCCGACCCATGAGACGGCATCTTGACCCGCCCTCCCGCACTCGCAACATCAATTGAAGACAATGTCCCGTTACCGCCATGGAATTTGACTGGTCCCTCTACTCCACACCGGAAATTCCTCCCACCGAGGTGCAGGAGAGTTTTGAGGATCCGTTCTGCCTCCGCATCCTCCCCGGCGGCGGACCGCTGGCGGAACACTCTAGATTTCTCTGTCTGGGAAAATGCCTTTCCGGCAAGGCGGTCTTCTCCCTCTACAGCTCAGACGGGCGCAAAATGCGCCCCATCGCCTCCCGCCCCACCACGGAGGCCGAGTCCTTTTTCTACGAGCGCAAGGCCAAGGAGGCTTTGTGAGCGTTCCCGGGGTGATCAAAAAATGGGAAGAGGTTCCTTTCTTCCCCAACCCGAAGGAAGAGGCCGCCTACTGGAAGGATCATCAGCTGGACTCGAGCCTGATGGCCGGCTCCCTTTCCCGCAGCGAAGGCCAGGACTCCACCACCATCACTTTGCGGATGGATCCGCGCATGCTGAGTCGCCTGAAGCGGATCGCGGCCCGAAGATATCTCAACTACCAGTCGATGATGAAGCAGTGGCTCGCGGAACGTCTGGAAAAAGAACTCCCCGGCAGCTGAAGCTGCGCTTAAAGAAAAAAACGCTTACGGCTTCCGACCCAACAACCCGCCCAACGATCCCGGCTTTTTCTGCTCTTCGGAACCACCGGCCGTCGGCGCCGTCGGGTTGGCATGCCCGTTCTGATGACGGCGCGCCGAAGCCTTTTCCGGATCCACTTCCATTTCAATGTGCCCCTTCACGCTGGCCCCGTCGTTGATCACGACCCGGGGAGCCCGGATATCACCCACCACGTAACCCCCATTGACGATTTCAACCTTTTCCTTCACCGCGATGTTGCCGACCACGCCCCCGGCGATGTTGAGGTTAGCGGCATCCAGATCCGCTTTCACCAACCCGCTATCCCGGATCATCACCGAAGTCTCGATCTGTACCCGCCCCTCCACGGTTCCTTCGATGATCAGGGGCTCGGTCCCATGAATTTCACCCTTGATGGTGACGGTTTTACCGATGACGGTCTGGGAATTCTCGTGGGTCATAAGGGTCTTGGAAAGGTCTGCAGTTGAAGAAAGATACTTGAGAAATTGAGGGTCAGCGTCAAGAAGCCATCCCAACCTTTTTCACAACCCCGAATCCTTAAGAATCAGCTCTTTCGGAAAGTTACCCTCCAGGCATGCGCCCCATCTGGCCGGGAAAGGTCTGCGTAGCGGCATCGAATCGCCTCCTCCATCTCCCAGCCGGGTCCAAAAGGCCGGCGGATCTGCTCCAAGCTCAACCTCCGGGGCCCCGGCTCCCGGGTCTCCAACTCACTGAAGGACAAAAGGTGCAGCCTGCCTCCCGCCGGCAGTACGGCTTCCACTCCCCGAACATACCGTTTCTGATCCGCATCGGAAAAAATATGGAAAACGGCGGAATCCAGCACCGTTTCCACCTCAATCCCGCTCTCCTCAAGATGCAACGCATCGCCTTCCATAAATTCCGGGGGCCTTTCTAGACCTGCTTGGGCGGCTTTTTCCCGCGCCCGGCGCAGGGCCTCCGGCACCGGGTCGATCCCCAACACCCGGTAGCCACGCCGGGCCAGTTCGATGGCATTGTCGCCGGCCCCGCAACCCAGATCCAAAACCGGGCTCTCCAATATTCCGGCTTCCACAAGTCTCACCACCTCCGGCTGTGGCCGGTCGATCTGCCAATTCGGGATTCCCGCCGCATACCGGTGAAAAAACTCCTCCGTCGGCACCGGACTGTTGAAATC
>JBBAWG010000024.1:0-1732 GCA_040397305.1 Methylacidiphilales bacterium
CAGGCATGGACCCAAACTACTTCATCCTGAAGTGCGCTCGAGAGGATTTGCGCCCAGTGCACCCGCCCCTGCACTTGGCGGCGTCCCTGCCAGTTTGTTGGTGAAGGGGCTTTCGCACCTTGGAAACGCACCCCGGCGCTTATCGAAATCGCCTCCGGCAGGGTGAACTCTCTCGCTCGATTCGCTGCGCTCGAGAGGATTTGCGCCCCGCACACCTACCCCGGCGCCAATCGCATTTCCGCTCCGCGGGATGGGACTCTCTCGCTTGCTGCGCTGCGCTCGAGAGGATTTGAACCTCCATGGGTTGCCCCGCTACCACCTCAAGGTAGTGCGTCTGCCAGTTTCGCCACGAGCGCTTAAAGGAAAATGATAATTCAGCCTTTTCCTTCTGACAAGCCAGCCCTCCGGGCGGCCTTCTGCATCACCGCGTCCAACATGGGTTCCGTCAGCCGCCCCGTGAACGTGTTCTGCTGACTGACATGGTAGGACCCCACCAACCACTTCCCCCCCGGCAATTCTACCTCCACCCCGTGTCGAAACTTGGGCTTCGGCTGCAGGCCAAAAAACCGCGTCAACGCCTCAAATCCAAAACCGCCCAAGGCTAAAAAGACCCGGGCCGACTCCAAAAGCTCAAGTTCTCTTTCAAAAAAACCGGCACAATGATCCCTCTCGCGTGGGGTCGGTCGGTTGTCCGGGGGAGCACACTTCACCGGGGCGGTGATCCAGACGTTTTGGAGTTTCAATCCGTCATCCCACCCCACGCTTTCCGGCTGACTCCCCCAACCGGCCCGCCACAAGGCCCGGTAGAGCCAACGTCCCGACTCATCCCCGGTAAACATTCTCCCCGTCCGGTTGGCCCCGTGCGCCCCCGGGGCCAGCCCTACCACCACAATCCGGGCCGCCGGATCCCCCCACCCCGCGACCGGTTTGCCCCAATAAGTTTCCCCGCGGTAAGCCGCTTTTTTTTCTTTCGCCACATTTTCCCGCCAGCGGACTAACCGGGGGCATCGGCGACAGGCGGTGATCTCCCGCCGAAGAGACTCCAGACTCACCCTTCGGCGCGGGGAGGAATCCGGCAGGAGGCCCGCCCCGTCCAACGAGAGATGTGATGCCGGTTCCGGGCCACGATCGCATACCCCACAGAAGCCAAGGGAGCGACCAGCGGAAACAGGATCAGCCTCCCCAGCCACCGCCATCCGGGCACAAAAGTCAGGCAGTAACCTGTCGCCTCCGCTTTTCGTCGTAGCTTCCCATCCGGCCCCAACGCCTGGATTCCTTTGTCGGCCAGAGTCCGGTCCACCATCGGAAATTTCCGCAACCCCGGCTCATCCTGATAGGCCACAGGATCAAACGTGTCGGGCCGAGCCCGGGCCAGCAACCACTCCACGCTCCCTTGGCAGAAGCCACAGTCCGCATCGTAAAACAGGGTCACTTGGGACATGGCCGTAGTTTACCGCAACTCGCCCACCCCCCCAACCCAAAGCCGTCCGCCCTTTCCTTTTTTCAAGACTCGCCTCTTGCCACCCGCCTGATTTGGACCAGCTTTAAGGCGTGCCTCCTCTGGTCCCACGCCCCTCGGCCGCCCAAAAGCTGCTCCGCCTGATTCACCGGGGAGAAACCTTTACCTATGGCGGGGTGGCCCTGCTTCTTCTCTTCCTCGCCGGCGCGATCGCCGCCTATCTCGTCAAATTCCTCATTACCTCGGTCAACCAACCGTTCTTCTCGATCCTCA
>JBBAWG010000024.1:1832-21321 GCA_040397305.1 Methylacidiphilales bacterium
TATCTCGTCAAATTCCTCATTACCTCGGTCAACCAACCGTTCTTCTCGATCCTCATCACCCTGATCAACGAGGTGCTCCTCATCATGATCGTGATGGAGCTTCTCCGCACCGTCACCCGTCTGCTCGTTTCCCCCGTCCACGATGTGGGCATTCAGGATTTGAATCCTTTTTTGGTGATTGCCGGAATCAGCGTCACCCGCCGCATTCTCACCATTGGCGCCTCGCTCTCCGTCACGGAGACGGAAGGCCAGACCCTCGACCCCTTGAAGTTTCAGCACTACATGGTGGAGTTGGTCATCAGCGGCCTGATCATTCTTTTGGTCGCGGTCAGCCTCTGGCTGATCAACCGCCGACCAACGGGCCGCGGCGCCCGCTAAGCCGTCAGCGCTGCTCCGGCAGGAGCACGTAATCCGGAAAGTTCCCCTTCAACCGCTCCCCGGCAGGACCGGCGGTCACCGCCTCCACCAGATAGCGGCCTCCGACAAAGCAGCCCTTCCATGACTGTCCAAACCCGCCAAAACTCTCCTCATTATCCCCACGGGAACGAACCTTGTTGTGCCCAAACTTGAAGCAGCGGAGATCCCCCGCCACCTGCTTGGGTAACTGGGCATCGTCCGTGGCCAAACTGGAGACCAGCGATCCGTTCGAGACGTTCATTTCCGCGATCATCTGATCCACGCTGTCCACCACGACGACGGAATCCACCGGACCGAAAGGCTCCCCGTGATATAATTTGCAGTTGCGCGGCAGGTTCAGCAGCGCCACGGGAGCCAGGTAAGCCGAATTGTCCTGGTTCGGCGTGAAACGGGATTCATCCAGGGCACCCTCATACAAAGCCACCGCCCCGCCGGCCACCGCCTCGCTGATCTGCACCCGCAACTCCTCCACCTTCCGGCTGTTGATGAGCGGTCCGTAATCGAGCGCCGGCAAAGGATCCTCCGCCTTCTCCACCAGCAAGGGATTCCCCACCTGCAATGACTGCACCACCCGGAGATACATTTCGAGAAACTTGGGGAAGAGGGCCCGCTGCACCACGTAACGGGGGTAGGCCGTGCAGCGCTGTTTGCCGTACTCGAACCCTTTCTTGATCTGCGCCGCCATACTTTTCCAGTCGGAAAAATCCCAGACCCCGTAGCAGTTCACCCCGTCCATCTCGAGCATGTAGCGCTTGGAGCGGTCGTAAAAGGCGTTGGCGATTTCCCGCCCGTTGTTTTTCCCGCCGACGAAGGCCAGACAGGCGATCGCATCATTGCGCACCAGGGCGTCGCTCAGCTCTCCCCCGGAACCGCTGACCAAGCTCACCGGAAGTCCGTGTCTCCGGGCCAAAGCCAGGGCCAGGGTCACCGCATGGATTCCCCCATCCGTGGGCGTCTTCGCGATGACCGAGTTACCCGCCAGACACTGCACCAGCACCGCATGGACCAACACCGATAGCGGATAGTTCCACGAGGCGATGTTGGAAATCAGACCGATCGGGCGGCGCCCTTCCATCATTTTCTCGATCTCCTTCAGATACCAGCGCACCCCCGAAACACACCGCTCCACGCTGACCTTCGACTGCTGGTACGGCTTGCCAATTTCCCAAATCAGCGTTTTGGCCAGAAGGTCCCCGTGCTTCTCGATGTCATCCAGCGTTTCCGCCACCCGCCGTTTTCTTTCGTCCAAATCCACCTGGGACCAAGTGTGGAACTCCTTCTCGGCCTCTTCTGCGGCGACCCGGGCTGCCTCCAGTCTGATCATCGGATACCGGCCCAGCGGCGTGGCATCGACCGGGCTGAGGAAGAGTTTCCCGTGCCCCGGTTGCCCCCACTTCCCACCGATCAGGTTGTAAAGATTGCCCTCGGGTCCATAGGCCTCCGGAATGGCTTTCCGGTGCTGTTCGATCAGGGAGGGCCAAGAGGCCTGCGGGGAAATAAATTTGCTCAAGGGGTTATGATAACCATTTCAGGGAATTCGTCACGCTCCGGCTCGACGAACCGCCGCGACCCCCGTAGTGCAAGAGAATGCGCGAAGCCCACTCTTTGACTCGAATCATGGCCCGGTTGCGGAGTCCCCGGGGATGTCCTTGGGATCGGAAACAGACCCACCGCTCCCTGCGGCCGATGATCCTCGAGGAGGTTTATGAGCTTCTGGAAGCCATTGATGAGGGAGATGACCATGCGTTGAAGGAGGAGTTGGGGGATGTCCTCCTCCACGTGCTTTTCCATGCGCAGCTCGCCCGGGAGAGGAAGGCTTTTGATTTCCAAGGGGTCGCCCGGGAGCTGGCGGAGAAACTCATCCGCCGGCACCCCCATGTGTTCGGCCGTGAAAAACTGCGCAATCCTTCGCAGGTCCTCCGGCGCTGGCACCAGCTCAAGCAGCAGGAAAAACCCTCGCGAAAAAGCTGCCTGGATGGGGTGCCCCGAAGTCTCCCTGCCTTGCTTTACGCCCAAAACCTCCAGCGGCGGGCATCCCGCGGCGGCTTTGATTGGCCGGACCCGAAAAAAGGAGTTCCGGCCAAAATCCGGGAGGAACTTCGGGAACTGGCCCAAACCGGATCGAAGGGCCCCGCTTTCTCCCGGGAACTCGGCGATGTCCTGTTCACCTTGGTCAATCTTGCGAGACACCGAAAGGTCGATGCGGAGACCGCTTTGCGGGACGCCACCCGACGATTCCACGACCGGGTCCGCAAAGTGGAGGCCTTGGCAGCCCGGAAAAAGCGAAAAACCAATTCGATGACTCCAAAGGAACTGGATCAGCTTTGGAAAAGGGCGAAAAGAGCTTAGTTTTTACTGTTTTTTGCATATTTTCTTTTCACAAATTCCTCGTCGTCTTCTCCTCTTTACCCTTGCGCTAAATCGCCCCACCTCCAAGTATCGGCGTCCAAGCAAACGCCCTTACGGGCAGAAGGAGGAAAACAGATATGTTAGCAGCAACTGCACTTCAGCAAGGTGACCTCGTCGGGTTCACCTTTTTCATCGGGACCATGGCCATGTTTGCGGCTTCGGTCTTCTTCTTCTTCGAGCGGGCTACCGTCTCGGACAAGTGGAAGCTGTCGCTTCTCATCAGCGGTCTCATCACCACCATCGCGGCAGCGCATTACTGGTATATGCGCGAATTCTGGGTGACCACATTCACCGGGAACAACGCCGCGGTGGCATCCCCCACCGAATTCCGGTACATCGACTGGCTCCTCACGGTGCCGCTTATGTGCACGGAGTTTTACCTCCTTCTCCGGGCCGCCGGGGCCAGCATCAACATGCTCTGGCGTCTGATCGGCTACGCGGTCCTGATGCTCGTCGCCGGTTACGTCGGCGAAGTTTCGGCCGAGATCGGCAAGCCGATCCGTGGCTTCGAGAACTTCGGCTGGGGAGTGATCTCCACGATCGGCTGGGCCGGTATCGTCTATGAGATCTTCTTCGGCGAGGCCAAGCAGCTGGCTGACGGCAGCAGCGACGCCAACGTCCGCCGCGCCTTTAACCTGCTGCGGGGCTTCGTGCTCATCGGCTGGGCCATCTACCCGATCGGGTACATGACTCTCCCGGGCAACGTCCTCAGCGGTTCCACCGAACTGGCTGCCAATATGAACGTCGTCTACAACATCGGCGACGCCATCAACAAGATTGGCTTCGGTCTGGTGGTCTGGAATCTCGCCAAACGCGGCAAATAAGATTCCTGCCTGATTTGCGGAAAACGTTTCCGCAATGCGACGGGGGATCCCTTCGGGGATCCCCCGTTTCTTTTCCCCCGCTTTCCCCGCGGAATCCGAAACCCTAACCTGCCTTGATGCCTGTCCTGCTGCACCGGACCATCCCGTGGACCTTGGCAGGGCTCTTGGGACTCTTGGCCTTCCTGTTTCCAGCCCAGACCCTTGGGTTTGCCCCCCTTTTCTTTTTGTCCTCGGCGGTGATCCTCGGTGTCCCCCATGGGGCCTGCGATCCATGGGTCCCGGGCTGGCTGGAACGCCACCCCTCCCGCATCCCCTTTCTGGTGATTTTTTTTGTTCTCTATCTGACGATCTCCTTTCTGTATCTGCTCGTCTGGAAAATGGCCCCCTTCGGGGCCACCGCATTCTTTTTACTGCTCACCGCTTGGCACTGGGGAACGGCCGATGCATCGTTGCGTTTCCCGCCCGGCCTCCGCTGGCTTTCTTTCGGTCTCGGCCGGGGGCTCTGGGTCATGCTGGCACCCTTTGCCTTCCACACCTTGGAAGCCTGGAGGGTGGTCCTCCTGATGGCACCCGCCGCCGGCCCCGCCCCCGCCCCGGTCTTTTTCCAAAGCCTTCTCGTCGTGCCGTTCCTTCTGACCTTAGCCTCCCAGCCGGGAAAAACGGAGTGGGCTGAAACCGGACTTCTTATTCTTCTTCTGGCGGTCACTCCACCCCTGGTCGGAGTGGGAACTTACTTCGTCGCCTTCCATGCGTGGCGACACCTCCTGCGTTTGGCGGAAATTCGCGACCATCTGAAATCCTCCGTGGAGCCCAAGGTCTGGTTAAGTTCCTTGGGCCGTCTCCTTCTTTTCGCCGTCCCCCTCACCGTCGCCACCTTGGCCTTGTTACCTGCCTTGCCCGCCTTTCTCGGCCTCCATCCCGTAATTTTGGAACAGTGGGTGGGAACCTACCTGATTCTCCTGGCCGTTCTCACCCTGCCGCATGCCATTTTGGTTGGATGGGTCGACTGGAAATCTCTAAATTTAAAGCGTTGATTTGCAATGTTTTACATATTTGGGTCTTTAATTTTCACACCTTTTGTGATAAGATGAAGCGTGAGCCGGTTGTTTCAACTTCGGGAAGACTTCAGGCACGCCGAATGCGCTGTGGGTTACGCCAACCTCGGCATGGTCAACGATGCCTTGGATGAGTTGGAGCATCTCTCCCCCTCGATGGCAGCCGACGGCGGGGTCATGGAATTCAAATTGCGCCTGCTCGAACGGGGACAAAAGTGGTCCGACGCCGCTTCCCTGGCGGCCAAATTAGCCTCCTCCCACCCGAACGAAGCCCGCTGGTTTGTCGCATGGGCCTTCGCCAAACGCCGGAGCGATTCCATCGAGACGGCCTCTAAAATCCTTTCCGAGGCCGCCTCCCTGCACCCCAAGGATCCCTTGATCCAGTTTAACCTTGGCTGTTACGCCGCCCAGCGGGGAGACCTCAACGCCGCCCAAACCCACGTTCGCCGGGCCATCGAGCTCAACCATGACCTTGAAAAACTCGCCCACGAGGACCCGGATCTCGAACCTCTTCGCCAGGCCCATTTGATCGACTGATCAAGGCAGACCCGCCGCCCGCGGGAGCCCTATCGAATCACCCTATTTTAAAATCGCAGATTCGTTACCCTCCCGATCCACAGCTTCCCTCCCGCTCCGCTGCCTCCAACTCCACCAGATACTTCCTGACCTCATCCGCCCGCTCATCCGGCAGATCTTTGTAACTGCAGCCAAACCTTTCTTTCACACATCCGGCCACATGGGCGTGGGGATTTCTGCCTTGGGGATGCCGGGGATCCACCGAAAGGACTCCCCGCAATCGGTCGCCGGTGGCCTGCATTTCCGCCCAGATCTGCTTGCGCAGGTCCGGACTCATCCCTGCCGGTGTTTCAACGCCAAGAGAGTGATGTCGTCCGAGGGCTCAGCCCCCCGGGCAAATTGGGCGACCGCCTGGACCACCCGCTCGGCCAGCTTCTCGGCCGATAATTTCGCCTGCCCGCGCACCGCCTCCTTCAGCCGCTCTTCGCCAAAAAGTTCCCGCTGGGGATTCATCGCCTCGGTGACCCCGTCGGTGTACACGAGGAGAGACTCGCCTGCCTTTAACTCCAGCTTACGCTCTCCGAACTTCGCATCCTCAAAAACGCCGAGTGGCATGCCCCCCGAGGGCTCGTAAACCGGCTCCCCATGACTCGGAACCAGAATCGGCGGGTTATGTCCCCCCTGGCCGTAAACCATCCGGCCCGTATTCGTGTCGAGGATCCCCAAAATCATGGTCACGAAAAGGCTGGCCTGATTTTCAGCACAAAGCTGGGCGTTCACCCGCTCCAGAATCTCCAGGGGCCCACGGCCCGGGATCGCAGTGGCCCGGATCAGGGTCCGCGTCACCGCCATAAACAGCCCTGCCGCCACGCCTTTTCCCGAAACGTCCCCCACCACGAAGCAAAATTTCCCGGCCTCCACCGGGAAAAAGTCGTAGAGATCCCCACTGACTTCCTTGGCCGGATCCAGTCGGGCATACAACTCCACTTTCGGACTTTGCTCCGGGCTGGGAAACTGTTGGGGCAGGAGCCCCTGCTGCATCTCGCGGGCCAAATCGAGATCCCGCTGCACCTGGGCTCGCTCCAATGCGGCATCATGGGCCCGGATCCGGACCAGAGCGGCCGAGACCAAGCCGGAAAAGTACTCCATCAACTCCTCATCCTCCCTGGAGAAGGCCGCCCGCCCCTCCGGATTGAGGAATTCAATCACCCCGATGCACTGTTCCCCGTCCAAAAGCGGAGCCGCCAGCAGCGCCCGGGTTTTCCACCCCGTCTGCTCGTCCGCTTTGGCAAAAAATCTGGAATCCCGATCCACATCATCCACTCGGATCATCTTTTTTTCCGCCATGGCCGCTCCGACAATTCCCGCCCCCCGGGGAACCCGCAAACTGCCCAGTTGGGGCGCACTGTTTCCGTGGGCCGAGTGAATGACCAGCTCCCCGGTCCCCGGATCAGGCAAAAAGATCGAACAGGCCTCCGCCCGCATCCACGGACGACTCTTTTGGAGAATCCGCTCCAGCAGGCCTCGCAGAGCCGGTTCCCGCCCAATTTCACCGGCTAGACGCAGTAACCCGGCGTAGCCCTGGGTCAAGGAGGTTGATGCAACCGTGGAAGCCATTCCCCCAACCTTAAGGGCTCGGCCGGTTGTCAGAAAGAAATCGTTCGGGCAAGGTGCGTGGATGTTCCCAATCCTCCGTCTACCCAACACCACCCTCTGGCAACCAGGTCCTTATCCCGGCGTCGAATTCGCGCCCCTTTCCCATGATCCTCACACCGGAGCACGCTTCCTCCTGCGCCGTTTCGCTCCGGGAACGGTCATCCCTGCCCACCGGCATCCGCAAACTTCTGAATCGGTCGTGGTGCTGAAAGGAAAATGGATCGAGGGCAAGGTCGCCTACGGCCCCGGCTCTTACTTCCATGCCCCCAAGAACACCGTGCACGGCCCCCACACGGCGGAACAGGAAGTCATCAGCGTCACTTGGTACGATGGCCCGCTCTCCGTGGAAACTGCGGATGATTCGGGAGTCGTCCCTGGGGCAATTCCGCCCCCTGTTCCGGCTATCGGCTCTTCGCCGGCGTAAAAACGATCTCCACCCGACGGTTCTTGGATTTTCCCTCGGCTGTGTCATTGGGAGCCACGGGCCGGCTATCCCCATAGCCCAACGCCGCGAGTCGGGCCGCGGGCACCATTCCCGTCGCCTCCAGGGTCCGCACCGCCACCGCGGCACGCGCCGTCGATAACTCCCAGTTGGTCGGATAATACTGGGCGAGCGCCGGCGCCAGCGGATCGGTGTCCGTGTGCCCCTCGACCCGCACCTCGTCTTGGGACTTGTTCGCCGCATTGGCCACCTTGCGGAGAACATCCACGCCTTCCGGGGAAAGCTCCGCGGACCCGCTGGGGAAAAGAATCTCACTGGCCACCGTGACCTTCAGTTGGTCTTGCAAACGCGAAATCATCACGTCTTTGTCGGCGAGTTCTTTCTTGAGATTGTCCTCCAACTTGCTGTCCGTCTGGACGGTGGTGGCCTTGAATTTCTCCATCGCCAGCTGTTGTTCGGCCAACTTCTGCTCCAAAGCCTTCTTTTCTGAGGAGGACAAATCCTGCAACTTCGCCAACTCCGCCTTGGTCTGCTCCAGATCCAAAGCGAGTTTTTTCGCCTTATCGGCATCTCCCTTGGCTTGGTCCAGCTGGGCCCGGATGGCTTCCGTGGCACTCTCGGAGTCCTTGAGACGGGACTCCAGGGTCGTGACTTTCTGCTCCGCTTCGGTCAGCTGGGTTCGGGCCTGCATGTCCCGGTTGAGGTAGTAGCCACCCCCGCCCAGACCCAGCACGGCTGCCGTGGCTAAGGCGGCGGTTTTCCAGGCCACCACCGTGGCCGCACTGGAGGCCACCGTTTTGGCCGCACCCGTGGCGGCCGCTTTCGTGACGGACTGCGCGGCGGTCGGGGCCAGCGAGGTGGGCAGACTCCCCTTGGGAAGCGGACTGGGCAAAGGAGGCGGCGTTGGATCAGCCATGGAAAAAAGGGGGCAGCTTAGTTCTTTTTATTCTTGGACGGGGTCTTGCCCTCGATCTTGGGCTTTTTGTCGAGCTCCTCCAAGGCTTTCCAAAGTCTCTTCACATCCTCAGGCGTTTTTTTGACCTTCCCATCCAAAATTTCCCTCGGGGTCAACCTCTCCCCATAAAAATTTTCGTTAGTGTCATCCGCAGATCCATATCCCAAACCAGACAAGGAAACGCCCCCAAAGAGCCCCTTGGTGAAGCTGTAGGTGTAAACCGGGGCGTTCACGGTGGCTACTCCGGCGGAAAGTTCTCGCCCGGTGGGTCCGGCCGTTCCTTCCACCTCGGCACTGCTGGTGTAGTTGCCCTTCTTGGAAAACTGCTCCACAGCCTCCTCCGTGTTCAGCAGCAGGACATAATCCTGGGACGACCCGCCTGCCTGAAAGCCAACCCCTGCCCCGGCAGCAGAAATGGCTGTGGGATAAGACCACTTCTTTCCCTTTCGGATGACCACCAGACCATCTCCCCCTTCTCCGGCGATCAGAAACCCGGCTTTGATGACCCACATGACCACCAGCCCTTTGGCTTCGTGAAAAACCTCACGGGGAATACTGTCGCCTTGGGCTTTTCCATACTCCTCGAGCACACCGATCGTTTTGTCGATTCGCTCCTCCATGCTGCTGACCGCCCATGCCGATAAGGGGGTTGCCAGGACCGAGAGCGCAAGGAGGATGGGAGTGATTTTCATGGCAAGAGAATGTCTCACCGTTTTCCCGTTGGCAATCGGATCCCGCTAGGTACGACCTTCGTCTGCATCCAGGTAGTCAAAGAAGGTCTGAATCTCCTCCCGTCCGCTCCACCCAGCCTCCTGTTTGCGAAAGACCAGACGATCCGAGAGGTCGTCCCGCCAACCCCGCTTGGCCAAATAAGCACTCCAAAAGGCGCGGTCGGCCGCATCCCGTTTTTTACCTTGGCCTTGGCACCACTCCAGCAGCTCCCGGTCGGAACCCCCCTCGCGGACCCGGTCGCGCAATTTTGCGTAATTCACGCCGAGAAATTCACAGCACGACCCGTCAAAACCTTTTCCCAGATTCTCCTGATAATCCGGGGGAAGTTTCCCGGCCTGCTCCAGGCGAATTTTGTCCACCATGCGTCCGAAGTACACCAGCCCTTCCACTTCTTCCCGTGGACTGCGCAGCCCGGGAGTCGGTTGACGCGCAGGAGAGCTCATCGCCCCATGGCCTCCCGCAAAGCCCGGATTTCTCCTTCCAACTCCTCAATTCTCGCCGCCAAGTCCAACACCAGACCCGCGCCTTGCGCCGGCATGCCATACTCGATGCGGAGCTGCTCAATTCGGCGAACCAAAAACAGCGTCCCCTCCCCAAAATGGCCCTCGCGTCCTTCCTCTCCCAAAAGTCCCAACTCGCAGTATTGCCGGACAACTTCCGCCGTGGTTTCCGCCATTCGCGCCAGCTCCTCCAGGGCGAAAGTCTGGGGTGACTCCACCCAAACTCCCCGCGCCAGCTGACCTCGCTTTGCTTTCATTGTTTATCTCCCGCTCCCCGGCCGCCAACGGCTCTCCTGGGCCAGTTTTTCCCAAAGCTTTTTCTCCTCCGCCCCAATCTCCGCGGGAACCACGATTTCCAGAACCGCATAGAGGTCGCCACGCGTTCCATCTTCCCGCGGTAACCCCTGACCCCGCAACCTCAGTTTCTGCCCGGCCGTCGAACCCGCCGGAACCTTTAGCGTGACCTCCCCGTCCAGCGTCGGCACCGGCACGCTGGCCCCCAAGACCGCCTCCCAAGCCGCCACCTCGAGATCGGCATACAAATCGGCTCCTTCCAAGCGGAGGTCGGGATGCCGGGCCAACCGCACCCGCAGGTAAAGATCGCCCGACCCTCCCCCGCTCCGACCGGCCTCCCCTTTGCCCGCCAACCGGATTCGCTGTCCCTCCCGCACCCCCGCAGGAACTTTCACGCGGTACGTCTCCGTCCTGCCTCCCCCCCTTTGCAAGGTGACCTCCCGGACGGAGCCCCGCAGAACCTCCTCCAGCGTGACCATGAGATCGCCCTCAATATCCGAGCCCCGCCGGGCCATGCGCCGGCCGGAAGGACCACGAAATCCTCCCTCTCCGCCCATCCCGCCGAAAAGATGCTCAAAAAAGTCGCTGTATCCGGTGCCACCAAAATGAAACTCCTCCATATCCGGCGCCCCACCCCCCGGAGCCCCTTGCCAGGCAAAACCACCCCCGGGCACCTCCCGCCCCATCTGGTCATATTTCGCCCGCTTGGCCGGATCGCTCAACACCTCGTAGGCCTCATTGACCTCCTTGAACTTCTCCGCGCCCTTCACTTTGTCTTTCGCCACGTCCGGGTGGTACTCCCGCGCCTTTTTACGGAAAGCAGTGCGAATCTCCTCCGGCGTGGCCGTTCGGGCCACGCCAAGAATTTCGTAGTAGTCCTTGTACTCCGTCATTCCCAGGCCCCCGCCGTCTCCGGTTCCGGCCCCGCCTGCACCTCGCCCTGTTCCCCGACGGCGGCCAGACCGTCAAAAAAGCTGCGGACCCGGCTGAACTTCGGCTCAATCCCCCAGCTGCCGTCCGGTTTGAGAAAACCCCATTTTCCTCCTGCTTCCCGGGCCGGCGCCAAACCATTGCGAAAGACTCCCGCCCGTTCAAACTTGGCCGGAATGGCCCACTTTCCCTCGGGATCCAGATAACCCCATTGGCCCTTGGCATTCTTCGCCGGGGCCCGCTCGTCTCCAAATGGCCCGATCACCGCCAAAAGATCCTGTTTTTCATTTCCCGGGAAAAGCTCCATCGGCTTTTCCTGAAAATCCATGAGCCCCCAGCCTCCATCCCGCTTCCACGCGACCCGCTTTTCCCCGAGGGGCACCAGTCCGGAATAGAGTCCGGTGGTTCTGACTTTTCCTTTGCTATCGATCAGGACCCATGAGGCTCCCTCTCCCTCCGCCCGCACCGCCGCCCGCCCGTCCAAAAATTTTCCGGCCTCCGAAAACTGGAGGGGAATCCACAGCTTGCCGCTCGGGATGATATAGCCCCATGAAACCGGTCCCGCCGGCTTTTTGGTCTCCTCCTTTTCCCCGAACAAACTCGGCTCGGGCTCATCCTCCACCGGCGCATCATCACTCTCCTCCACCGCCGCCAGACCCTCGGCAAAATCCCTGGCCCGCAGAAATCTCGGGGGAATCGCATTTTTCAAAATCCCCTCATGGTAGGCCACGAATCCCCAACGGTCCTTTTTCCTGACCGCCGCCAAACCACCCCAGACTTCGTGGGCCTCGTCGTAATCCGCTTTCCCGATCAGGTTACCGTCCCCATCCACAAAACCCCACCGGTCCCCCAACCGCACTGGAGCCATCCCTCCCTGCATCACGCCCACCTGGTCAAAACGACTGGGCGTCACCCGGTTGCCCCGCTCATCCACGTAGAACCAGTCCCGGCCTAGCCGGACTGGAACCCGCCCAATCCCCATCTTGGCGATACTCTGGCCGGTCGTAGCTTCTGCTCCTTCCGGAACTTCAATCTTCACTAAAGTTGCCGTGCCCGGGGAGAGCACCGCCGCCATCGCCTGAGCCGGCCGGATTTCGGCAACCGTCTCCCCTTTCACCACCGCATCCCCCTCCAGCTTGACCCAGCGCACCACGGTGGCCGACCCGGAGTTCGGTCCAAAACTGGGACACTCCACCTCAAACTGCTTTTTCGCAAAAAGATCCACCGTGCCCAGCACCCGGACGATTCCCAGCGAGGCCCCCGGAATGGCCGCCCCGCCGACCGGCACGCCGATCTTCGTCAGCATGCCACTCACCGGGGCTGTCACCGGCAAGGACGGCTCCTTGAGCTCCACCTCGGCCAACGGCTCGTTTTTCTTCACCTCCTGACCCTCTGCCTTCAGCCACTTCACGATTTTGGCCCCCTTCAACCCCGGTAAAAATTCCGGCAACGGCAATCCTTTGGCCAGGTCCCCCCGAAACACCCCAATCTCATCGTAGGTTTCGGGAATCCGGACCGTTCCTTGGGTGTCCACCATCCCCCATTTCCCTTGGGCCTGTCCCGCCCAAGCCCAAAGCAGCCCCAGCGCGAAAACAACGTACCCTCGCATCATTCCAGACTGCCTCCCCAAGCCCCCCATTTTAAGTTTAATCTTTGGGGTGTCAGAATTTGCGCATGGACCGCAGTGGCTTTTCTTAAACTTAAACTTAAACTTTCCACGAACTTGAAGCCTGATTTACACCAGCTTGCTGCGTCGAGCGTCAAACAAGTCCGCTCCCGTTTGCCGGCCGAACTTCGCGCCGCTTCGGAACCCGTGGTCACCCTGTATCAGACCGTACCGGACCAAACGCTCCTCGACCAAGGATGGGAACCGGACCTGCTTGGACTCTTTGAAGGCGCCAGCCGGCTGGAGGCTGACCCCCATGCCTCCGACCCACCCCCGCGCATTATCCTCTATCTCGACAACCTCTGGGATTTGGCTGAAGGCGATCCTCACATTTTTACCGACGAAGTCCGTACCACCTACCTTCACGAACTCGGCCACTTCCTCGGTTTCGACGAGGACGACCTTGCCCTACGAGATCTCGATTAATCCTTCGCCGCTCCCCCTCGAGCCCCTGGATTTGGGCTTTGATGTTGGTGTTGAGATTCCCGCCCGCCGCCCGTAGACTTGGATCGAAAGGGAGGGATTGAATATGGATCGTGAAGGGGAAAGAACCTTGCGTTCGGAAAAAGTGCAGATCGAAAGAAAAACCTTCTTTCTGGATCTTAAGGAGAATGACCGGGGACGGTTTCTGCGGATCACCGAGGATGTCGGGGGTCGCCGGGATCGTATTATGATGCCGGCCAGCGGGATGGAGGATTTCGCCCGCGCCTTGGACGACCTGATCATCTTCGAGCAGGAAGAACTCGGCCCCCGCGGCTAGTTCTGCCTAAGCGGAGGCTTTCAATTCTCGGATCAGGGCCTCGGGATCGGAAACCGGTTGCCGGCACACGTTCCCTTGGCACAAGAAAGCGGTCGGCTGTTTGACTTGGGCCGCCAGGGACCGCACAAACTCGCTCGGATGCTCCGGGTCTGCCCGCGTCATCAGCACATCCGGCCGGTAAACCCTCCCCGCCGCTTTCCTCAACTTCTCCAACCCCTCATCGGGCCAAGGCCCTGCCAACACCAACCGCGCCGGGGATTCGTGGATTCGCTGAAGGGCCAATAAGGCATGCGGCACCGCCTGCGGTAACCGCCGCATCCGCTCCCCCAGCCAGTTCAGAATCCTCCGCGAGGCTTCGGTCCAACGCTCCTCGTCGGTCAGGCGGCCCAACTCGGCCAACGCTAGGGCTGCTGTGGCGTTCCCACTGGGCTCCGCACCGTCATAGTCATCTTTCATTCGCGCCACCAAACTCCGATCTGCGGTCGACCAAAGCCCCCCTCCCTCCCGGTCCTCAAACATCTCTAACATTCGGCCGGCCAGGTCCACGGCCCGGCGGAGCGGGCGAACTTCCAGCGTGGCCTGGTGCAGGTCCACCAGCCCCTGGACCAAGGTGGCGTAGTCCTCCAACAGCCGGACCTCGTCCTTCCGGCCCAGCCTCCATCGGTGAATCAGGGTTCCGTCGGGCCGCGTCATCTCCTTTTCCAAAAATTCAAAAATCTCCTTCCCTCTTCCACCATAGGCTGCATCGCCCCCCCAGCGCCTCGCCCGCGCGTAGCCGGAAATCGCCAGGGCGTTCCAAGAGCACAGCACCTTGTCATCCTTGCCGGGACGGATCCTCTTCGCCCGCTCCGCCGCTAGTTTCGCCCGCAAGGACTCCAGCAGCGCCTGCTCTTCCCGCGAGGGAATTTTTTTTCGGGCCAACACATTCCAGCCCCGCTCGGGATGGTGGGGATCCATGAAATTCCCCTCCTCGCGGATGGACCAGACCCCGCTCGCCACCCTCCACTCTTCTTCCGTGGCCAAGGCCTTCACCTCCACAAGCTTCCAGACATAAAACTTTCCTTCTACGCCCTCACTGTCCGCATCCTCGGCCGAGGCCAACCCGCCCCCCTTCATCCTCATGTCTCGCTGCAGGTACCGGTCAATCCCTGCCACCACTTCCCCCGGCCAAGCTTCCCCCGTCGCCGCACCCAACTCGGCATAGAGGCCCATCAGCTGGGCATTGTCATAAAGCATTTTCTCAAAATGCGGCACCGCCCAGCCCGCATCCACCGCGTAGCGGTGAAACCCGTCCCCCACTTGGTCATAAATTCCACCCGCCGCCATCGCCCGCCCGGCATGGCGCACCATTTCGAGGAGAGTTTCACTTTTCTCGGCAAAAGATCTCCGCAAGAGGAACCAAGGCTGGCTCGGCCGGGGAAACTTGGGTGCCCCGCCGAAGCCACCGTGCTTCCGGTCGTGTTCCGCCGCCATTTCGTCGGCCCCGGCCCGCAGGATCTTTTCCGCATCGCGAATCTCCCCCTGACGCCCCTCTCCTTCGCCGAGGGAACGAATCCGTCCGCAAAGCTCCTCCGCCCACCCCTCCACTTCTCCCTTCCTTTCCTTCCAGGCTTCGGCGATCTGCCGCAGCACATCCGTGAACCCCGGCCGACCATACGCCCCGTGCGGCGGAAAGTAGGTGCCTCCGTAAAACGGTTTCCCCTCGGGAGTAAGCCAAACGGAAAGCGGCCATCCTCCCTGCCCGGTCATGGCCTGAACCGCCGTCATGTAAACCCGGTCCACGTCCGGCCGCTCCTCCCGGTCCACCTTCACCGGCAGAAACTCACGATTGAGGATTTCCGCCGTTTTCTCGTCTTCGAACGACTCCCGCTCCATCACATGGCACCAGTGGCAGGTCGAATACCCGATGCTGAGGAACACGGGCCTGTTTTCGGCCCGGGCCTTTTCCCACACCTCCGGCCCCCACGGCATCCAGGCGACCGGGTTGTGGGCATGCTGCAGGAGATAAGGACTCACCTCCCCCGCCAGGGCGTTTGTCTTCTTGTTCAAGTTGGTAAGCCTACCCGATCCGCCTCACCCGCAACCGGGGAATTCTAAACCCATTGGATCTTCATCGGTGGCAAACCGGATCGAACCCCAAACTCCTCCAGACCCGCTTTTTCTTCCGTTCCCAGCTGATAGCGGATACAGCCCGTGAGATACTCCTTTTCCCTTTCGTCCAACGCCAGGCCCGCACGCCGATCGATTCCGTCCATACAAGCCTCGCGAAAACGATCCAGCTTCCCACGGGGAATTTCCACCTTGGGCCCCAGGGCCCAAACTCCAAAAACGAACGGCTTTCCGGTCCACTCCGTCCAGGCTTCCCCCAAATCCAACACACCCGCTCCGTTTCTCCGGTTCCACTCCTCCAACGCCTCGTCCCCGATCATGAGCCGGGCCTCTCCCTGGGGATCCTCCCGGAGAGCCAACCCCCGCTGGGCGGCGATGAGTTTCCAAAGGCGGACGGAAGTGACGGAATGGGGTGTCAGCCGGATGGAGCGGCATGTTTCCAAGGGAAGGTCGTGAAACACCCCCACACTCCGCACCGGCCCCCGTGAGCCAATCGCCACTCCGTCCAACACCTGCGATCCGGGTCTCGTCAGGACTTCCCACACCGGCACCAGCGCCAGATCCAGCTCTCCTTGCCACAATTGACGGGCCAGCTCCTTGGGATGATCCCAAACGGGGGATTGCTCCAGCCACGCCCCGGCAAACGGCTTGGCATGCCCGTACGGAACACAGCCAATCCTCATGCGATCAGACCTGAACCGGGACCGGCTCGTAAAACGTATCCCGCTGCACTGGCTCCCGTCCGGCCTCCCGGATCACTCGCACCATATTTTCCCTCGTCTGCCCCACCGGTGTCTTGGCACCCGCCATGTGAAAGATCTTTTCCTCCTCGATCGTCCCGTGGAGATCATCCGCCCCGTAACTCAACGCCACCTGGGCCAAAGGCAGCCCCGTGCTGATCCAGTACGCCGTGATGTGGTCGAAGTTGTCCAGGATCAGGCGGCTCGCCGCCATCACCCGCAACTCCTCAAGCGCACTCGCTCTTCGAATCTTTCCTAATTCCGCCAGCCGGGTTTGCGACGGTTCAAACGCAAACGGGACAAATCCCGTGAACCCCCCCGTTTCATCCTGCAGGTTCCGGAGTTTCTCCAGGTGCTCCACCCGCTGCGCCGCTGTCTCCACGTGGCCATACAGCATGGTCGCCGTGCTTCGTCCCCCCATCCCATGCCAGATCCGGTGCACCTCCAACCACTCCTCCGCGGACTCCTTGCCACGGCAGATTTGATCCCGCACCCCCGCGTCAAAAATCTCCGCGCCCCCGCCGGTCAAGGACCCCAAGCCCGCCTCCTTCAATTCGGCCAGCACATGATCGATCGATTTCTTGGCAATCCGCTCGGCCAAATGCCGGATCTCAATCGCTGTGAAAACTTTCAGCGTCGGCCTCGGTTCCAGCGCCGCCAGCGACCGCAGCAGCTCGAGATAAAAGGAGTAGGGCAGGCTTGGGTGCAATCCCCCCACGATGTGGATCTCGGTAATCCCCTGCCCGACCGACTTCCTGGCCGCCTCGGTCATCTCCTCCACGGACAACTCAAAGGCCCCGGGATCCCGCTTCTTCCGCGCAAACGCGCAAAACTGACAGCTCAAAATGCAGACGTTGGAATAGTTCAGATACCGGTTCAGCACGTAACTCGCCCGCTTCCCCACCTTCCTTTCCCTCGCCTGGTCCGCCACCTGCCCGAGCTGGTGCAAATCAGCCTGTTCGAAAAGAAAAACTCCGTCCGCGGAGTCCAACCGTGCTCCGGCTTCCACCTTTTGGCAAATTTCCTTCCACTGATTCATCGTCCAAAAATCTCCCACACCGCTCCCCCCAGCACCAGCAGGCTCACCGCCGCGTTCGCCTGAAAAAATGCCTTCCACCTCTTACCTTCCACCTTCGACCAATGGCTTTCCATCCACAGCACCACGCAGACGGCCGTCCAACTCACCCCATATCTCCAGCCGAATCCCGCCAGCCACCCAAACAGTCCCAGCATCGCCGCGGCCGCCACGTGCAACCCCGTGGCCACCTGCAACGCCACGGTCTCCCCAAACCTGGCTGGAAAACTTTTTAACCCCTCCCTCTGATCAAACTCCCGGTCCTGCAAGGCATAGATCAGATCAAATCCCGCCACCCACAAACCCACCGCCGCTCCCAAAACGATCGGCACCCAGGAATTAAATTGTCCCGTCACCGCCAACCATGCCCCCACGGGAGCCGTGCCCAGCGCCAAGCCAAGAAAACCATGGGATCCCCACGTGAATCGTTTGGTCAGCGAGTAAAAACAGACAATCCCCACCGCCACCGGACTGAACAGCAGACACAGCGGATTCAAAATCCAGGCTCCCCCCACCAAGGCCACCACGCCTCCGGCCAACGTGCCATAGGCGGTTGTTTTGGAAACCAGGGTCGACCGCGCCGCGGTACGAGGATTCTTCTGGTCGATCTGCCAGTCCGCCAACCGGTTGAAGGCCATCGCTGCGGTTCTTGCCCCAACCAGGCAAACCAGCACCCCGAAAAACACCCGGACCGCCGGCATCCCTCCCGCCGCCACCAGCATCGCCGCCAAACCGAACGGCAGGGCGAACACCGTGTGCTCGAATTTGATGAACTCCGCCCAGTTCCGGATCGAAAACTTCATGCCTTCCACCCTAGCACAAATCTACCTTCGCCGTTTGGATTGGCATCGGGGGAGGACGGTGGGTCCCGCCGCCGCCTCATGGCACCTTTTCAGCCCAAAAGTTTCTGCGAGGCGGGCTCGGAGAGCCCGCCCTACCTAATCTTCCCCCTGACTTCGTCTTCATCTTCATCCTAATCTGATCTCCGATGCGCGCCGGCCCTGTTCTGGTTTTGGCTTTGGTCCTGGTTCCGCTCCGGAGCGGAGCGCAAAGCGAGGTGGGATTGATTCTCAACGTCATCTTCCAGGGACTGCAGACCGCCGAGGCCATCCGCCGGTCCGCGGAGAACTCCTCCCAGTTTCCCAATCCCCCCGGCCAACCCCCGGGCGATCCCATTTGGGACTATCAGGAATCCTCCCTGGTCCCCTTGGAAGTCCTCCGCCGCGGGCCCTATCGGAACATCTCCGGTGCCATGGTCCTGAGTGCCCGCCAGACTCCGGAAGGACAAGTGGAGCTGATCTTTTACCGGGCGGACGGTTCCGTTTCCCGGCGCGAGATTGTCCTCTTCGATCGCCGGGATGGCCGGCGGATCGATCTGGATGAAAAAGGAAACCGGTCGGCCGAAGGTCCCATCCGCGGTGGTATGCCGGAAGGCGACTGGCAGTTCTACTCCACGGACGGAAAACTGAGCGCGGAAACCCGCATGCAGGCCGGCAAAATGACCGGACCGCAGATTCTCTTCAGCTCGGACGGCCGGCAGCGCTCCTTTAACACTTTGGTGGACGGTCGACGCCAGGGTCCGGCCACCCTTTTTCATCCGGACGGCTCGGTCTCGGACAACCTGAACTACCTTGGGGACCAGCTGGAAGGACCCGCCCAGGGCTGGTGGCCAGACGGCACTCCCCGCTACACCGCCACTTGGAAGGCTGGAAAACTGGAGGGCCCCTCCATCGAATACTTCCGCTCGGGGATCAAGCATTCCGAGGCCTTTTATGTCTCCGGCAAAAAAGACGGTCCCGCCCGGACCTGGGATGAAAAAGGGACCCTTCTGACCGAGGAACCTTGGAAGGATGACAAGCTTGATGGTCTCGTCCGGGAGTTTTACCCGGATGGAAAAGCCCGTCTGGAGACCCATTTCCGAAACGGCAAAAAGAGCGGAGCCTTCAAAAGCTTCGGTGCCGATGGTGCCCTGGCCACTTCGGGAGAGTTCCTCGGAGACACTTTGTCCGGCGCTCTCCTTCTTCACTACCCCGACGGCCAAACGTTCGCGGAATGCCAATACGACGGGGATCGCCTCGTGGGCGGTCGCCTGCTTTATCCGGATAGAAAAATTCTCGGCCAGTTCGGTCCCGTCGTTGGCAAATCGGGCAAGGTCAGCTCGCTCCTGTTGCAGTATCCTGATGGGAAACCGCGTAGTTCGAGCCGTTTCGATGCCAGTTCCGGAACGGTTTCGTGGCAGGGCTGGAATCCCGACGGCTCCCCCCTCGGCCAAATTGAGAATCTTTCCACCTCAAACCTTCCACCTCCCACGAATGCTCCCTCCCAGCCGGCCTTGGGATCTTGGAGAAATCAGCAAGAGTCCTTGGAACAATCCATCGGCCTCTCCTTCCCGCCCGAGTTCAATCTCCT
>JBBAWG010000024.1:21421-28342 GCA_040397305.1 Methylacidiphilales bacterium
AGGCGGTGTCTTTACTGGTTTCCGCGAACCGGCATTCCCTGCGGCGTAGACCCGCCTTGAGAATCCGGGAACAAAGGCGCGGGTTCCACAATGCGCGAGCTATCCGGCCTTGCGGCCACGGTGATGGTGAAAGTCTGCTCTTTGCCATTCCGACGAACTTTCACCGGAACTTTTTCCCCCACACTGGCAAAGAAGGCCGAATCCAACACGTCCGAGGGCTCCCGCACCGGACGATCCCCGATGGTCAGAACCTCGTCCCCCGCCTTGAGACCGCTCTTCTCTGCCGGGGTTCCTTTGTAAAGCCGGTCCACAAAGACCGGAGCTCCACGCTCCGGGCGACTCCGGTCCGGCATCACGCCCACGCCCATCCACCCGTGCCGCGGCTCGCCAAACCTCTCCATGTCTGCTGCCACTTTGGCCGCTGCCTCGACCGGCAATGCGTAACACGCCTTCCCCTCGTCGATCTCCAGCATGAGAATTCCCACCACCTTGCCCTGGCTGTCGAGTAACGGACCGCCGATCTGGCCGGGCTTGATCGGCAAATTGGCCCGGATATGGGTGGTGGCAAAGAAACGGGTGAGATATTTGACATCGAAGCCGGCCACAAACCCGAACGTCGGCTCGGCCTTGAGGTCATAGGGGAAAGCCACACTCACCACCGCGGAAGCCGGCCGAAGATTTGCGGATTCGCCGAAGAGCAGAAAGGGCGTCTCTCCGGCTTTGATTTTCATCAGCGCCACGCCGCTGCGGGGATCCCGCCCGAGAACTTTGGCCGTATAGGTTCTGCCGCCGGTTTCCACCGTCGCCTCTTTGGCCTGACCGACCACGGCGTAGGCCGTCAGAATGGTGCCTTGGTTATCGACGAAAAAGCCGGTTCCGGACAACTGCTCCGGCCCGTCGGAGGCACGGATGCGGACCACCGCAGGGGCGGCCTTTTGGTAAACCCCGCTGACCTCGGAAGCGATTTTGTCGAACACCCCCGAGGACGGGGCGGAGGCAGCGGAAGCCGGCTCATCCCGCGCGGTTCGAACCTCCGTGACCTGGACTTCCTCGACCACCACGGTCTCGGCCACGGGCTGGAGGGAGCTCTCTTTTTTGGGAACTCCACGAAAGGCAACCCACCCGGCCACCAACAAGCCGAGAATGAGCAGCGAGGAAAAAAGGAGCTTAGAACGCGAGCCGGGAATCATAAGCCACTGCACCGTGCCCGTTCACATAGAGGGGCTGAATCTCGGTCGTGTCCCCACCGGCGGCTGTGTCGATCAGCTCGGGCTGGATTTGGAGTGACTCATCAATCTGGGCTGAGGCCAGCAAGATTCCCCGAGGATGCGCCACTTTGCCGTCCGCCAGCTGGGCGGAACCAGACTGGATGGGGCCGAGGAAAAAGGCCACCCCCGCCACCAGACAGGCTGCCGAAGCTGCCACTGTGGCCAACCGGGGAACCCCCGCGACCCAAGGCTCAAAAAGAACTTCTACCACCTTGGCATACCACGGCTCCTCTTGGAGGATCTCCCGGCGCTGATAGGTGTGAAAGGCATCCACAAAACGGTCAAAATATTCCTGACCCGGGGTCTCCAGCCTCTTCAATTGGAGAAGCTTTTGCAGGTCTGTGAAATTGTCTTTAGGGGTCATTGTGAGGGTCCTTATGGTTTTACTTTTTTAGGTAGATGCCAAGAGATTTCTGCAACTGCTTGTGAGCATAATGTAGGCGGGAACGCACAGTCCCCTCCGTACAGCCCATGACCTTTGCGATCTCGGCATGCGCAAGTCCTTGAATATCAAATAAAGTTACCACAGTTCTATGTTCCTTCGACAGCTTAAGCATAGATTCGTTCAATTTATTTTGTAACTCACTGAGCATAATTGACTTGTTAGGGTTGTTTTGGGGCGAAATGTCGGCCAAATCGAACTTCGGTAAGCCATCTTCATCTAGTTCATTGAGGCTCATGGCTCCCTGCCGCCTCTTTCTCTTATCCAAAAAGTTGAAGCTTCGGTTAATCGCGATCCGGTAAATCCAGGTGTAGAAGGAGGACTGCCCCCGGAAAGTCGGCAGGCTCCGGTAAGCCTTGTCAAAAACCTCCATCAGCAGGTCGTTCGTGTCCTCATGGTTTGAAGTCAGGTGGTAGATCACCCCGTATAACCGACCCTGAAACCGGCGGATCAACTCGTCATAAGCCCCCAGATCCCCTTTGAGGGTGGAGGAAACCAACTCCTCATCCGTCGGCCCGTTCTCCAGATCGGGAGATAAAACCGTGTCGGCCGACATCCGGTCATCCTACCCTGAGTCGGACATATTTTGAAGTGATGATATTTGGGAGGCTGGCCACCGCAGTTTTTCTGGCTTCCCCGCCTCCCTCAACTTCAAACCCCAGAAGGGAACTATCCCTCCATCTGACGCAAAAAATTTTGTAATCGTTCGGTCAGGCCGAGGAGTTCCCCCTCCGGATCCCCCAAAACCTGCAGATCGGCCTTGGCCCGCTCAAGTAACTCCACTGCCTTTCTCATGGAAAACCGGACCCCACCAGCGGCCCTCACCTTGCCCACCACATCCGCTTCCCCTTCCACCAACTGCGCGCGCAGGGCCTCCGCCTCGCCAGCCGGCAGGGTCTGGAGCGCATGCAAAATCGGCAGGGTCCACTTTCCTTTCCGGACATCAGTGCCCAGGGTTTTTCCGCTCTCCGCGTCCGTGCCGACCAGATCCAGCACGTCATCGTAAATCTGGTAAGCCAGGCCCAGCTGATAACCGAAAGACCGGGCCGCTTCCCGCTTGGCGTCCGCGGCCCGATGCAGCAGGAAGGGAACCTCCGCCGCGGCCCGGAACAGGGCCCCGGTCTTGAGCCCGATGACATGCAGATAATCCGCGGTCGTCATCTTCAGATCAAAGCGCCGCTGGGTCTGTAAGATCTCACCCTCGCAAAGATTCCGGGAAGCCTCCGCAATTTTTCGCGCCACCTCCGCGTCCTCCAGTCGGGTGGCCAGCTGTAACCCGTGGGCAAAGAGCGCATCCCCCAGGAGCACGGAAAGTTCCGTGCCCCACTTGGCGTTGCAGGTCGCCCGGGCCCGGCGCAGCTCCGCGCGGTCCAACACGTCGTCGTGGATCAGGGAAGCCACATGGACCAGCTCCACGATCACCGCCAAATCGCGGACCGGATCCGTCCATCCCCCCGCCGCTTTGCCGGCCAACAGGACCAGCGCCGGCCGGAGACGTTTGCCCCCACCCTCCAGCGCATAACGGACATATCCCTCCGCCCCGGGATCAAACTGGGAAGCCTGATGGAGGATGCGGGCTTCAATCTGGCGGAGTTCCGCCTCCAGCTCCGTGGTCGGACGGAACCAGTCCACATTCGGGCGCAGCACTTTTCGCTGAATCACCATTCCCATTTGAGCCAAACTAGAAACCTCGTTTCCCAAGTCAAACGAGCCTCTCGGCACGATCCCCAGGCTTCCCTTTGCCATTTCGAGGGCCGGACGGCTCACCCTCAGATCACAAATGCTTCAGCGCCTGCCCAATCGCCTTCTCGGCCGCCAGATGATCCTGCGCAATTTCCTCCGCCGCCTTGGCGTGTTGCCCATGGTTTGCTTCCATCTCCCGGGCCCGCTCGGCCGCCTCCCCGGGGGTCCCAAACGCCACCAGCCCCTTCCCCTCCGGAAGCCATTTCGACCAGCCTGTTTCCTGCAAAAGAACCGGCCGGCCTAAGGCTAAATACAGGGCACTCCGGTCGCTGAACCATCCGGTCTTGGCCGTGATGTAACCGGACTTGGCGGGAGAAAACTCCCCCCGACTGGCCCCCAGAAAGGATCGGTAAGCTCTCCAGTCGGAACAGATGTCCGCCGGCTCCAAAAACTGCCAGCCGGCCGCTTCAAACCGGCTTCTTTCTTCCCCCGGCCCGAGATCAGTCACCACCCGGGGAGACAACCCCGTCTGGCGCGGCCAGCCCCGCAAGGACTCAAACTCCTCCGCTTTGTTGCCGTGGCTCTTCCCGTCCCACTCCACCGCAGCATATCCATACCAGTGGGTGACCGTGGTCCAATGGCCGCGGCTTTTTTCCGCGGCCGGACCGGACGCTCCTCCCACGGTTTCCGGGGACCAGTACCGCCGGCACACCGGAGGGAGAACGGGCTTCCAATCGTGACCGGTATCCGGCACCACCGCCCCCCGCCCCATCGAAAGTCCCACGCTCCAAAAGGCATCATGGCCCTCAAAATTCATCGGGCTGCGATACACCTGCGACCAGATCTGCGTGAACGCCGGATCCAGATCCACATAGACCCGCGCGGCCGCACCCGCGACGAGATCCTGTCTTTTGAAGTGCCCGGAAAGGTTGAGAAAAAGATCAGCCCCTTGGGCAAATTCCTTCAGGCCCCTCTCCTCCACGGGCTCGCCCTCCACTAACAGGGTGGCGTGCTGATCCCACGCGAGATCCCTGAGGATCGATTTCCAGTGGGCGAGGTTGAAACTTTCCCCCAGCCGGCAAGGCCGGCCCTGCCGGTCGACCAACTCCTTGGCTTGGAGGGATTCGACCAGCCACACCTCCCAGCCCAGCTCCCGCAGACCGGTGGCCCACTGCAAAAAGGCCCAGGTGTTGCCGGCGGCATTTTTGGGGAATCCCGCCACCCCCACGCCCACGACCGCCCGCTTTTTCAACGCGGCCTCGGTTCTTTCCGGGTGGTTTTAGGAGAACCGGACGTCTTTGCCCGGATCCATCTCAAATTCCAGCACTTCGATCTTCTGGGAGTTGGGCTTCAGCACCTGCGACTCAAACTGGTGATACAGCGGATGGTCGAACGCGGAGTTGCGCTTGAGACTGTTCTCAAACTCCAGCGCCAAAAAGAGATCATGAAAAGAGTCGTGCCCATTCAGGGGGATCTTCTTCCCACAGGCCAAGCTGAGGACATCCTGGATCTTCAAAAGCCGGATCCGGCTCTCCACCATGATCTCCTCCACCCGGTTGGCCGGTAGCCCTCCCTTCAGTTGAATGAGCTTAAGATGGTGAATCATGGGAGGATGGAGGTTGCGTAAACCCCTTACCCAGTGTCAAGAAACCCTCCCCCACATTTCTAAGAAAAAAGACCTTGCCAAGGTATATATTTTCCGTGTTATTGTGTAAAAATGTTTACGCGTACCAACGGTCGCAAATCGGATACCCTTGATGCTACTTTCAGCTACCCTGAAACCTCAAAGGTGAGTACCGCCCGTATCGAATCCTCCGGACGATCCGCTCTCATCACGGACCAGGTGGAAATTAAGGGCACCCTCGCTTTTGACGGCCCCCTCGAATTCAACGGGACTTTTGAAGGCGAAATCATCTCCCAGGGAACCCTGACCATCGGCCCGGAAGCCGTCATCAAGGCCGAAGTGCACGCCGCCAAGGTGATCATTCGCGGCAAGGTCCAAGGCAATATCACGGCCACCGAATCCATCGAAGTCTGCGACAACGCCCAACTCTTCGGCGACGTCCGGACAAACAAGTTCATCGTCGCAGAGACCGCCCTTTTCCGCGGCCGCTCGGACCCCATTGAAGGCAAGGCCGCCTCCCCCGAGTTTTCCCCCACTTTCCGTCACCTCACCAAGTCGAAATAGCCCGGCATTGGGTTTGTCTGAGGCGGGCTTCAGCCCTCCAATCTGGCAGTGAATTCTTTCGTCCCTGCCTCTTTCACAAACTTCATCTTCGTCTCATCTCTTCCACCTCCCGCCTTCCACCTTCCACCAATCTTCCTATAGCCTTCAGCTTCTCCTTGTTTTGATCTCAGACCAAAGACTCGCCCGCCTGCGCCCGGATCTTCCCCCCCGCCTCCACCGTCAACTCCGTGAAAGTGATCTTTTCCGCAATCACCACTCCCTGCGGCCCCACCCGCACCGGCCCTGAAAACCTCGCGACCGGACACCGGAGCTCGCCCTCGATGTGCCCGCTTCCAAACTGAATGGGCTCCCCACACTCCATGGAGGCCCCAGGCACAATCTCCAGCTTTCCGCCCGAAGCTCCCGTCCGCAACTTGGCCTGGCCGTCCACCCGGAGCCATTCCGGTGCTTCCAGATAGCCACTCGCCCGCCCCTGCAGGACGATTCGCGCCGCCCGTGCCCTCGATCCTCCGAAGTTTCCCTTGGGCCCGATCTTCAGTTCCCCCTCGAGACTCACGTTTCCCAGGTGTTCCCCGGTGATTTCGCGGTGCCCCAGTTCGAGATGCCGGCCGCATTGCAGACAGGTCGAGGACTGCGCCTCCAAGGCCACCTCTTGAACGGAACCGCAATCTGCGCAGGTCAGCTCCCGCTTGGGAATGACCGCCCGCCTGACCTTGCGTCTGCCCGAGCCCTTGGCCTGCGCGGATTTAAAATAATGTCCGCAGCCCCGGCATACCGTGGAGATGAAGTTTTCCGACTCCATCTGCGTTTGCCCGCACTCGGGACAGGAGACCTCGGTTTTTTGCAGGGTCTTTGGCATGGCTCAGCCCACCTGCAACTCACCGCGAAACTCCGCCCCCGGCTCGATCCGCACGGCCCGCCCACTACATCGGACCTTCACTTTGGCCTTGGGACCGATCCAGACTTGGCCCCGCGCCACCACCCCTCCTTGGGCCTCTCCTTCGACCCGCACATCCGTCCCCTCCACGGATCCGGAAACGACCGCCCCTTCCGCAACGATTAACTTCTCCGTGCTCACCACGCTCCCCTTCACTCCCGCCCGGATGACCGCCTCCGCCCGAAACCGCACCTCCCCCCAAATCTGCAACCCCTTTCCCGGGATTTCGGCGGAATTTTCCTCCCTGCTCACGGACGGATTTTGGGGCCGATCCCCATCCCGCTCAATGACCAACTCGGCAGGGAGAGGATTGCCGTAGGGAACTGTTTTGGATATGGTTTTCCGCTTCGCCTCGGTAGCTCAGTTGGTAGAGCAGGTGACTCTTAATCACTTGGTCCTAGGT
>JBBAWG010000025.1:0-12254 GCA_040397305.1 Methylacidiphilales bacterium
CGGGCGAAAGGCAATCAGGCCTTGGCGGCGACGGGGGTAGCTGTGGCTTGGCCGGCGGGGAGAGTGGAGACAGGCGGGTGAGGAACGACCTTCCGGAATTTCGGGGCGTACTCATCCCACTTGGCCAGGATCTCCTTCGCCTTCTTGCTCTCGGTCGCCTCGAGGTGCTGGTAAATGATCGCCTGCAGCGCCTTGGCATCGTCGGGTCCGGATAGTTTCTCCAGGGTGACCATGCCCGGGTTGTAGCGCTTCTCGAAACGGCCGTCCTCGTCCAGCACGTAGGCCAGTCCACCGGACATACCGGCGCCGAAGTTCTTGCCGGTCGGACCTAGCACCACGACCGTGCCGCGGGTCATATATTCGCAGCCGTGATCCCCCACGCCTTCGATCACGGCGGTCGCGCCGCTGTTTCGCACCGCAAACCGTTCGCCGGCCCGGCCGTAGGCAAAGAGCTTTCCGCCGGTGGCGCCGTAAAGGCAGGTGTTGCCGCAAATGGAGTTCAAGGACGGGTCGAAAGCGACGCCCTTGGAGGGGAGGAGGACGATCTCCCCACCAGACATCGATTTACCGACGTAGTCATTGGCTTCGCCCTGGAGAAGGAGTTTCACGCCCTGGACAAGGAAGGCGCCGAAGGACTGCCCGGTCGAGCCGTCCAACTTGATCTGGATCGTGCCGTCGGCCAGGCCCTCGTCGCCGTAACGGTAGGCGATCTCACCGCTCAACTGGGCGCCGACGGATCGGTGAACGTTCTGAATTTTGTAGGAGAGCTTAATTTTCCGTTTCTTCTGCAGCGCATCCTTGGCGTCCTGGAGGATGCGGGCATCGAGGGGCTGATCCTCCAGCTTGTCGTTGCGCTCCCAAGTGTGGTGGCGAGGGGCCAGGGGATCGATGTCCGGCACGGTGAGGAGCGGTTTGAGGTCGACCGTGCCGGCCTTGGGGTGGTTCTCCGGCACAAAGGTTTCCAAAAGCTCGGGGTGGCCGATGATCTCGTTCAGATTGCGGACACCGAGCGAGGCGAGGATCTCCCGCACGTCCTGGGCGACGGCGTTGAAATAATCGACCACCGCCTCAGGGGTGCCCCGGAATTTGGCCCGGAACTTGTCGTCCTGCGTGGCCACACCGGTCGGACAGTTGTTGAGGTGACACTGCCGGACGAAGACGCAACCGAGGGCGATGAGTGCCGTGGTGCCGAAGTTGTACTCCTCGGCTCCCAGCAGGGCGGCGATGACGATATCGATCCCGGTGCGGATGCCGCCGTCGGTGCGAAGGGTGATGCGGTTCCGGAGGCCGTTGAGCAGGAGAACCTGCTGGGTCTCAGCCACCCCGAGCTCCCACGGACTGCCGGCGTACTTGATGGAAGAAAGAGGGGAGGCGCCCGTGCCACCGTCGTGCCCGGCGACGAGGATGACATCGGCATGGGCCTTGGCCACGCCGGCGGCGATTGTGCCCACGCCGGCTTCGGCGACGAGTTTCACGCAGACCTTGGCGCGCGGATTGACCTGTTTGAGGTCGTAAATCAGCTGGGCGAGATCCTCGATGCTGTAAATGTCGTGGTGCGGGGGCGGCGAGATCAACATCACGCCCGGAGTAGACCGGCGGAGGGTGGCGATGAGCGGGGAAACCTTGTGGCCGGGGAGCTGGCCGCCTTCGCCCGGCTTGGCGCCTTGGGCGATCTTGATCTCCAGCTCCGTGGCGCTGGCGAGGTATTCGGCGGTGACCCCGAACCTGCCGGAAGCGACCTGTTTGATCCGGCTGTTCTTGGAGTCGCCGTTTTCCATGGTGGAGAAGCGGGCCCGGTCCTCGCCGCCTTCCCCGGAGTTCGACTTTCCGCCGATCCGGTTCATGGCGATAGCAAGAACCTCGTGGGCCTCGGGGGAAAGGGCGCCGAGGGACATCCCGGCGGTGGTGAAACGACGGCGGATATCCTCGACCGGCTCCACCTCGTCGATGGGGATCGGCGTCCGTCCCTGGCGAAGACGGAGAAGATGCCGGATAGTCACCGGGGTGTTCTTGGAAAGGGCGTCCACGTAGGCGCGGTACTGCGCCGGCTGGTTCCGCTGATCGGCTCCCTTGAGTCCGACAAAGGAGTGGAGAGCCTGGATCGCGGGCGGGGTGATGGAGTGCATCTCCCCGTCGCGGCGCCAGCGGTAGAGTCCGGCATCCGGCAACCGCTCGGCCGAAGAAGCGGCGGCATAGCCTTCCTGGTGGCGGCGGATCGTCTCATCAGCCAATTCATCCAGGCCGATGCCGCCGACTTGCGAGGAGGTTTCGGTGAAGTGGTTGCGGATCAGCTTTTCGCCCAAGCCGACGGCCTCGAACAGCTGCGAGCCGTGGTAACTGGTAAGCATGGAGATTCCCATCTTGGACATGATCTTGAGCAAGCCCTTGTCCACGGCCTGGCGGTAGGAGGAGGTAATCTTGGCGGCATCCATATCCGGCAGGGCGCCCTCGGCCTGCCAGCGGGAGGCCAGTTCCCAGACCAAATAGGGGCAGACCGCGGAGGCGCCAAAGCTCACGAGGCAGGCGAAATGGTGGACGTCCCGGCAGTCGCCGGTATCGGCCAGGAGGGAGGTGCGCATCCTGAGTCCGGCCCGGATGAGGGCGTGGTGAACGGAGGAGACGGCCAGCAGCATGGGGAGGGCGGCTTGGTCGGCATCGGTACCGCGATCGGACAGACAAAGAATGGAGACGCCTTCCTTCACAGCGGTGGCGGCCTCGTCGGCCAATGCATGGAGCCGTTTTTTGAAGGCTTCCTGACCCCCGGAAACCGGGAACAGAACCGAAAGCGTCCTGGAGCGAAGGTGCGGTTCTTTCTGACTGAGAATGGCGGGCAGTTCCGCGGGCGCGATGACAGGGGATTCCAGGCGGAGGAGCCGGATATGTTCCGGCCCGTCGGTGAGCCAGTTGGGTCGGGTCCCAAGGTAGACCGCGGTGGACATGACGAGCTTTTCACGGATCGGATCGATGGGGGGATTGGTGACCTGGGCAAACAGTTGGCGGAAGTACTGGTATAAAAGGCGCGGTTTCCGCGAGAACACGGCGAGGGCGGCATCATCGCCCATGGATCCGATGGCCTCCTCGGCCTTTTGGATCATCGGCAGAAGAATAATCTTCAGTTCCTCGTCCGAGTAGCCGAAGGAAAGGAGCCGGGCGTTCAGATCGGTGCCGACCGGGGGGAGCTGAGCGGCCGCGGCGGGGAGGGTGCGTAGCCCGTTTTTGACCCACTCCCCATAGGGTTTGGCCGAGGCGGCAAACTTCTTGATGTCGTCGTTGCGGAGAAGTTTTTTGTTCACCGTGTCGACCGCGATCATTTCGCCGGGGCCGAGCCTGCCTTTTTCCGCGATGTTTTTCTCCGGCAGGTCGCCAATCCCGACCTCCGATCCCATAACGATGAGGCCGTCCTTGGTGATCTTGTAGCGGGCGGGGCGCAGGCCGTTGCGGTCCAGGCAGGCAGCGACCATCCGGCCGTCGCTGAAGGCAAGGGCGGCAGGGCCGTCCCAAGGCTCATTCAAACATTCGTGGTACTCGTAGAAGGCGCGGACATCCTCAGGGAGGTTGTCCTCCGAGCGGAAGGCGGAGGGGACGAGCATGAGCATGGCATCCAGCGGGCCGCGGCCGGTGATGGAGAGGAGTTCGAAAGCGTTATCCAAGCCGGAGGAGTCACTGCCCCCGGGCTGAATGATCGGGTGGAGCAGAGGGAGGTCGGCTGGCGAGATGCCGGGGCTGGCGAGGTCGGCCTCCCTGGCGCGGACCCAGTTACGGTTCCCGCAAAGGGTATTGATCTCACCGTTGTGGGCGAGCATGCGGAACGGATGGGCGAGGGGCCAAGTGGGGAAAGTGTTGGTGCTGTAACGCTGGTGAAAGACGGCGAGGGAGGTTTCGAAGGCCGGATCCTGCAGATCGGGATAGAAGCGGCCGAGCTGGGTGCCGGTCAGCATGCCTTTATAGACGATGACGCGGGAGCTGAAGGACGGGATGTAGAAGGGCGGTGTGCGGTCGGCGGCGCAACGGTGCTCAATTTCGTTCCGGGCGAGAAAGAGAAGGAGTTCGTAGGCATCGTCGGAAAGCTTTTTGGCGTCGGGCCGGGCGACCAGCAGCTGCTCGATCTTGGGGGCGGAAGCGGCGGCCTTTTCCCCGAGGATGCGGAGGTTGACGGGGACGGGACGCCAGCCGAGGACCTGCAGTCCTCGGCGGGTGATGACCTCCTCGGAAATGCGGCGGATGTGGGCCTGGGCATAGTTGTCCGCGGCAGGGAGGAAAAAGGTGCCGACCGCGAGGTCGCTGTCGGCGTAGAGGCGTTGACCGAGTTTTTCCACCTCGCGTCGGAAAAATTTGGCCGGGATCTGCGTGAGGACGCCGGCGCCGTCGCCGGATTTGGCATCGGCGTCGAGGGCGCCCCGGTGAGCGAGTTGGCAGACACAGCCGATGGCCCGTTCCAAAACGGAGTGGGACTTGCGGCCCTGGATGTCCGCAACGAAACCCACGCCGCAGGAGTCGTGCTCTTGGGCGGGATGGTACAGGCCTTGGGCCGGGGGCAGCCCGTAATTCAACGGGAATTTAGGCATGGAAGGGAAAGCGTACTGGAGATGGCCTTTGGTGCAAGAAGGAGGTTGGGAATCCGCTTGAGGATCAAAGGGTTTCGGGGAATTCTCCCTTATGGCCCTTCGGCGATCCTCGGGCATCCGTCGTATCCGCAAAGTGGTGGTCTGCCTCCGCAAGGGGCGGCCCGGCAACGGGGGTGTGGCGATGGTGCTGAAAGAGATCCTGCGCGAGTGCGGGGTGCGGGCCGTCTGGGCGGCTGAAAGCGGACTCAAGCGCGCGGCGGGCCGGGGAGTGGATGCGTTGGTGGTGGGCGGCGGGGACGGAACGATGCTGCATGCGGCGCAGGCGACGATGGGTTCCGGGATTCCCATCCTGGGCATCAACCTGGGTTCGCTCGGTTTCCTGACTTCCGTGAAGGCGGAGGAGATTGGTTACCTCCTGCCGAAGATTTTTTCCGGCCAGTACGGCCTGAGCACGCGCTCGGTCCTTTCCGCAAAAATGGAGGGAAGCGGTCACTCCTGGTGCGCGCTGAACGAGATTTTTGTGTCTCCCGCTCCCGGGAGCCTGATGGTGCGGGTGCGGGTCAAGGTGGGGGGGGAGTTTTTAAGCGAATACCATGCCGACGGCTTGCTGGTGGCGAGTCCCACCGGTTCCACGGCCTATTCGCTTTCCGCGGGCGGGCCGCTGGTGAGTCCCCGGGCGAAGGCGTTGGTCCTGACCCCGGTATGCGCTCACGCCATGGCGCAACGGCCGGTGGTGGTGGGGGAACAAGAGGGCGTGGAGCTTTCCCTGAGTCCGTCCGAAAAGGCGGCCTGGCTGCGGATCGACGGGGTTCTCGTGGGCAGGCTGACGCCGGGGAAGGTGTTGCGAGTGACCGTGGCGAAACCGGTGGTCCGGCTGATGCATCCGTCCGGTGTTGGGTTTTACGGGTTGGCGAGGCAGAAGCTGGGCTGGAGTGGTTCGACGGCGCGGGGCGGTCGATGAAGTTGGCGGAACTGATCCAACCCCGGCTGGTCCTCCTCGACATCCAGGAGACACGGCGCACGGCGGCGATTCATGAGGTGGCCCTGCTGCTGGAAAAAGATCCGGACATGATCAACTTCCGTTCCTTTTACGACGAGCTGCTCGCCCGTGAGCGTTTGGAGGCCACCAGCCTGGGAAACGGGGTGGCCTTTCCCCATGCCCGCACCGATCACGTCAAAAAAATGGTGCTGGCGGTCGGCCGCAGTCCGGCGGGTGTCCTGTTTGAGAACAGCGGGGAGACCATTCACCTGATCTTTGTGATTGGAACTCCCCGAAGGATGGTGACGGAGTATCTGGCCCTCGTCGGGGCGATGGCGCGGTTGTTACGGAACGGTGAGGTGCGGACCAAGTTGATGGACGCCAAGACGCCGGAGGAATTTGCGGCGGTGTTTGCGGAGGATCCCGAGGCGGTGTGAGGGTCCGGTTACGCGATCTCGCGGAGAGCCTGGGCCTCTCGGTCATGGCCGTCTCCAAGGCGCTGCACGATGCGCCGGACATCGGGGCGGCGACCAAGGAAAGGGTGCGGGCGGAGGCGGAGAAACGCGGGTATTGGCCCAATCAGGCGGCCCGGAGTTTGCGGAGCAAGCAGAGCGGACTGATTGGGCTGCTGGTTCCGGATCTTGGATCCGAGGAGAGTGCCGGCATCGCCGGTGGGTTGCTCAAGGCCGCGGAGGCGGCGGGAATTTCCGTGATGCTGGGAAGTCCGGGCGACAAGAAGGGGGGGGAGGCGGCCCAGGTGAAGGCGATGATGGGCCGCGGCGCCGAGGCCATCTTCATTTTGCCGCGGATCTCGACGGAGCACCGTTCCCTGGCTTTGGAGGCGGTGACGCAGGCGGGGTTGCCGGTGATTTTCTTTCAGAGGTATCCGGCGGATGTGGGGCCGGGCCGGGTCCAGGTCAGCTGGGTGATGCGAGACATGGGACAGGCGGCTCAACTGGTGCTCGATCATCTCTGGAAACTGGGACATCGGACGATCGCCTATCTTGGGGGCCACCCAGCGGAGCGCAGCCATGCGGAGCATTTACGGGCGGTCCGGGACGGGGCCCTGCAGCGAGGTATGGAGATTTTCGGCGACGCGACCATGGCCGGGTTGACTCCGGAGGACGGGGAAAGGGAGATGGTTAAGCTTCTGGAGAAAAAAAACCGGCCGGCCGCGGTGATCTGTGGAAATGACGCGGTGGCGAGCGGCGTGGTACGGGCCGCGCTGGCGGCGGGGTTGAAAGTTCCCGAGGATCTCAGTGTGACGGGGTTGGGGGACGGGGAGTTGGCTAAATATGGGCCCGTGCCTTTGACGACGGTGGGGTTTGGGAACCTGGGAAAAGCCGGGTTTGAGCTTTGGATCGGGATCCGGGAGGGAGGGGAAATGAAGCCGAGGATTGTGGGGTGTGAGCTGATTGACCGAGGATCAACCGCGGCTGGGCGGGAACAGGATGAGGATTAGGTAGGGCGGGTTGGCCCCCGCTGACCTACCCCCGCCCATCCTCGCTAACGCCTCCGGCGATTGTTTGGGTCCGCTGACGCGTCGGGATTCAATGAGGCCGCCTGCGTTGGAAGTTTTAGTTATAAAAACACAACTCAGGCGGGTTCATCGAACCCGCCCCACCTAAGTTTAAAAAAGCGATTTAATTCCCAAAGCAGATGCCGATCTCGCGGGCGTGGTGGACGAATTGGCCTTTCGGCGGGACCGTGCGGATCCGGGCCACGGCATCGGCGATGGGCACCCCGCCGATCTCATAGTTCTGATAACTGACCATGTGGCTGAACTTGCCCTTCACCACCAGTTCGACGGCGCCGACGCCGAAACGCGTGCCGAGGATCCGGTCGAGCGCGGTGGGGTTGCCGCCCCGCTGGAGATGGCCGAGGACCACATGGCGGGTTTCCTGTTTGGTGCGCTTTTCCATCTCCCGGGCGACCTGTTCCCCGATCCCGCCGAGTCGGACCTCGCCCTTGCCGCGCAGGCCGGACTCAATCGTGGAGAGGTGGCCTTTGGCCGGGATGGCCCCTTCCGCGACCACGATCATGGTGGAGGGCAGGCCGAGGGAGGCCCGTTCCTTGGCGAATTCGGCCACCTTGGAGAAGTGAAAAGGGATTTCCGGAATGAGAATGGCATCGGCACCCCCGGCCAACCCGCCATGCAGGGCAATCCAGCCGGCGTGGCGACCCATCGTCTCCACGACCATGATCCGCTTGTGGGACCGGGCGGTGGTGTGCAGGCGGTCGAGGCTGTCGACGACGCAGGTGACAGCGGAGTCGAACCCGAAGGTCGAGGCGGTGGCCAGAATGTCATTGTCGATGGTCTTGGGAACCCCGACGACATTGATCCCGGCTTTCTGGAGCTGGAGGGAGGTGGAAAGGGAGCCATCGCCACCGATACAGATGAGGGCGTGCAGGTTGAGGCCGCGGCAGGTGTCACGCGCCTGCTTGAGGATGGCCGGATCGATCACCGATTTTTTGCCGGCGCCGATCTTGGCCACGAAACGGCCCCGGTTGGTGGTGCCGAGAATGGTTCCACCGAGGTGGCTAATATGGGAGACGGAGACGGGATCAAGGCGCTGATAGCGAACGGGATTCAGGAGGCCTTCGTAGCCGTCGAGGAAGCCCAGCACCTCATAGCCCCGGGTGGTGGCCGCGGAGACCACCCCGTGCAGAACCGCGTTAAGACCGGGGCAGTCGCCGCCGCTGGTCAGAACCCCAATTCGTTTCGAAGCCACTCCAAGGATATAAAGGGATCCGCGGGGTGGGGCGACAGCAAAGAAGTTGGAATTTCCATTATTCCACGACTCGTTACCGTGAAGAGATGACTCCAACCGATGACCTGAAGTTCATGAAAGAGGCTGAAGCAGAGGCCCGGAAGGGGCTGCTGGAGGGGGGGATACCGATCGGCTCGATCCTTGTGCGGGGCGGCAAGATCGTGGGCCGTGGCCACAACCAAAGGGTGCAAAAAGGCAGCGCCATCCTGCACGGCGAGATGGACTGTCTGATGAATGCAGGCCGGCAGAAAAGTTATCGCGACACCGTGATTTATTCGACCCTTTGCCCTTGTTTCATGTGCTCGGGGACGATCGTGCAGTTCAAGATCCCCCGGGTGGTGGTGGGCGAGGCGGTCAATTTTCCCGGAGCCCCCGATTTCTTGCGCTCGCAGGGAGTGGAGGTGGTGATTCTAAATCAGCCGGAACTGGTGAAGATGATGGGGGATTTTATCCAGGCGAAGCCGGAGTTGTGGAACGAGGATATTGCGGAATGATCCGGTAGGGCGGCCTCGATGAGGCCGCCTGCGTTTAACTTTCAAATTTTAAAAGGTCGGTTCAGGCGGGGTCATCGACCCCGCCCCACCCCAGATTGAAACTAAACCCCCTCCGGTAATGCGCGGATGGAAGGGAGGGCGCGGTAGCGTTGGTCCATGTCGAGGCCGTACCCGATGACATAGCGGTCGGCGATGTGGAAACCGGCCCAGCGGGCCTTGACCGTGCGCACCCGCTTTCGTCTTTTGTTGAGGAGCACACAGATCTCCACCCGCCGGGCGCCGAGGCGTTTGGCGTGGTCACGCGTGTGGGCGAGCGTGAGGCCGGAGTCCAGGATGTCGTCGATCAGCAGGACATCCCGGCCTCGGAAATTTCCCCGGCACTGGCGAAGGCCGTGCAACCGCCCGGTGGAGCGGGTGCCCTGATAACTGGAGACCGTCCAGAACTCCACCTCAGTGGAGGGTTCCAGATGGCGGAGAAGATCGACGACAAAAAAGACACTACCCTTGAGCAGGGCGACGATGGTGAGGGGACGGTTTTTATAGAATGTCCGGATGGAGCGGCCCAATTCGCGGACCCGGCGGCGAATCCGCGCGGAGGAGATGTAATCTTGGCCGGGAGGCCGAGTCACTGGCCAGAGGCGGTCGGAGTCAGGCGGTTCAGTTCGTCCGTGATCTTGGCGGTCAGCGGACCGCTGATTTTCAGGTTCAGGCCTTTTTCCCAGGAGGCACGGGCGTTCGACTCTTCCTCCAGCTGGGCAAAGCAGAGCCCGGCGTAGTAGTAGATGGCGAGGGAGGTCAGGCCGTCGACGACTTCGGGGTCTTTGGCCAGCTGGTCCACGAGCTGGCGGAAGTCATCCCGGGCGATGCTGCGGCGGTTGAAAATGGTGGGGAGGTGGTAATTGTTGATCGCGCGGATGAAGCGGACGTTGGCGTCGTCGGGACGCATGGTGACAGCGCGGTCCATGCAGTCCCGGCCGGCCATGAGATACCGGAGTTTTCCCGGGCCGATGAAGGCGTCCCGGCTGGCGAGGGTGTAGGCACTGCCGAGGTAGACCAAGAGGATGCCGTTGTCCGGCTGCTCGGAGGTTAGCTCCTCGAGCCAGGCCACGAGACGGCGGGTGGCGTCTTTGTTTCCAGCCTCCGCCAAAGAGTGCATTTCATAAATCTGGTTGAGAAGAGGGTGCGAATAGGTCTCTGAAGACGGGGCGGAAGCTGCCCGACCGGCAACCGTCACCAGGGAGGCAACGAGCAAAGTGGCAAGGGTGGCTCGGATCAACGAATACTTCCTCTCCTTTCAGTTAAGAACAGAAGGAGGGATTTGCAACAAATATTTCGAGTTGATCCACAATGGCTTGTGGGACTGGCCCGGACACACCCTACATTTTGATGTCTAAAAAGAGGGACTAATCGTGACGCCGGCCTGCCAAAAGCGGGAGTAGGTGCCAGAGTAAATAGAGCAGGGAGGTGATAAAGGCGGCGACGTAGGTCCAGGCGGCGGCTCGGAGGACGGAGTCGACGGCTTGCGTCTCTTTGCCCGGGGAGATGAAGCGCATTTTGGGCAGGATCTGCAGGGCCCGGCGGGAGGCGTCGAATTCGACCGGGAGAGTGACGAGGTTGAAGAGCATGATCACGCCCCAACCGGCCACCATCAGCATGAGGTAGGTCTGGGAGGTGAAACCGCCGAGGCCGGTGAAGAGGCCGAGCAGGGGAAGCCAGGTGACGATCTGGGAGGCAAACGTGGTGGCTCCGACGGCCGCCATCCGCCACTGCAGCGGGGCGTAGGCGATCTTGTGTTGGATGGCGTGGCCGCATTCGTGGGCGGCGACGCCGAGGGCCGCGGCCGAGTGGCCGTGGAAATTCTGGGTCGAGAGAACCAGACGCTTGTGCATCGGGTCATAATGATCGCCGAGCAGGCCGTCGTGTTCGGTGATCTCCACATCGTGGATGCCGGCGGCGTCCAGGATTTTGGCGGCGGCCTCGGCTCCGGTGTAGCCGGACGAGGCGGGTACTTCACTCCCGCGGGCGTAGGCGGACTTCACCCGGGCGGCTGCCCAGAGGGAAATGGCCATGGTTCCAAAGAAGGTGAGAATCCAGAGTATGCTCATGGGCGGGGAGGATAATTAAGCCAGACGCAGGCGCAAGGCCAACCGACCGATTTTTTGCAAATCCCTCGAAATGAGGGGATTATTTGCAGAATTTGGCCAGCCGTCGGGCGCCTTCCTCGATCTGCTCGATGGAAGTGGCGTAGGACAGCCGCACCGTCTGGTCATCGCCGAAGGCCTTGCCGGGAACCACGGCGACCCGCTCCTTCTCGAGGAGCTTTTCGGCAAACTCGGTGGAGGTGAGGCCGGACTTTGAGATGTTGGCGAGGATGTAGAACGCGCCCGTCGGCTTCACATAGGAGAGCTTCGGGATGAGCGCCAGCAGATCGCAGAAGCGGCGGCGGCGCTTGTCGTACTCCTTCTTCATCTCCGCCACGCAGTCCTGCGGCCCCTTGTAGGCCGCGAGGGCGCCCTTTTGGGCGAAGGAGGTGGGATGCGAGGTGGTGTGGCTCTGGATGGAGTCGATGACCTTGGCGAGGTGGGCGGGTGCGGCCACGTAGCCGAGCCGCCAACCGGTCATGGCGTAGGGCTTGCTGAAGCCGTTGACCGTGAAGGTGAGGTTGTAAACTTCCTTGCTGAAGGAGGCCAAGGAGGAGTGCTTGGCATCCTCGTAGGTGAGCTTTTCATAAATTTCGTCCGAGAGGATGTAGATCTCCTCGTCGAGGGCGACTTCGGCCAGGGCGGCCAGCTCGTTCTCGCTGTAAACCGTGCCAGTCGGGTTGCCCGGGGTGTTGAGGATGACCATCTTGGTCAGGGGGCTCATGTATTCGCGGAACAGCTCAGGCGTCAGTTTGTAGCCGTTTTCCGCGGAGGTCGGGACGATGACGGGCTCGCCGCCGGCGACCCGGACCATTTCCGGATAGCTCAGCCAGTAAGGGGCCGGGATGAGAACCTCGTCGCCGGGATTGATGGCGGCGAGAATGGCGTTGAAGCAGGCGTGCTTGGCCCCGCAGGTGACGATGATCTGGGAAGGCTCGTAAGAAAGGCCGTTGTCGGCTTTTAGTTTCTCGGAGATGGCGGAGCGGAGTTCAGGAATGCCGGAGGAGGGGGTGTATTTGGTGAAACCGGCGTCGAGGGCGCCCATGGCGGCGGCCTTGATGTGCTCAGGGGTATCGAAATCCGGTTCACCGGCACCGAAGCCGACCACGTCGAGGCCTTCGGCCTTCATGGTCTTGGCCCGGGCATCAATGGCCAGCGTGGCGGAGGGGGTGAGGTGACGGGTGCGTTCAGCGGATTCGAGGGCCATAAAGTTTTTTCCTTGGTTGGTTCCTTGTTGAACCGGAGAACGTATCGAAACGGGCGGAAAAAGTCGAGGGGTTTAGGTAGGGCGGGTTGTCCCAACC
>JBBAWG010000025.1:12354-18031 GCA_040397305.1 Methylacidiphilales bacterium
GCTTCGGAGAAGCCGCCCTACCAAAGCGAGAACGGCGAGTCCCTAACCTAGTTTCCGGAGCGCTTCGCGGACGAGTTCGCCGGAAAGTTTGGAGGAGTCGAGGCCGGCGAGGGCTTTTTGCGCCTCGGCCGATTTGTAGCCGAGGGCGAGCAGGGCCAGTAGGGCGTCCTGGGAATTTCCGGCCAGCGGGGCGGGGGAGGATTTTGACGGAGCGCCGCCGGCCAGCGCGTCGAGCGCCGGGAGTTTGTCGCGAAGTTCGAGGACGATCCGTTCCGCCGTTTTTTTTCCAAGCCCCTTCAATTTGGCCAGGGTGGTGGTGTCCCCCGTGGCCACGGCGTCGCGGACAGTCTGCGGCGTGGTGCCGGCGAGGATGGAGAGGGCGGTCTTGGGGCCGACTCCCGAAACGTGGTGAAGGAGAAGGCGGAACAGGTCCCGTTCTCCGGTGGAAAAGAATCCGTAAAGGGTGTGGTCGTCTTCCCGGATGGCGAGGTGGGTGAGGAGCCGGACTTTTTCGCCGGCCTTAGGCAGGCGGTCGTAGGTGGTGACGGGAATCTGCACTTCGTAGCCGACTCCTTGGCAGCTGATGACGGCGCGGGTGGGCCAGGATTCCGTCAGGATGCCTTCGACAAAGGAGATCATGTCAGGAAACTGCCGCCAAGGTCCGGGCGGAGAAGGCGGAACGACGGAGATGGGTGAGGCCGACGGCGAGGGCATCGGCTTCGTCGGGAGCAGGGTTGTGGCGGAGACCGAAGAGGGCGCGGGTCATAAAGGAGACCTGCTCCTTGCGGGCAGCGCCTTTGCCGGTGGAGGCCTTTTTGACGAGTTTGGGCGGATATTCATGGATCGTGAGGCCGGCCCGGGCAGCGGCGAGCAGGGCGGCTCCCCGGGCGGCCCCAAGGATAATGGCCGTGCGGGTGTTCTGGACGTAAATGATCAGTTCGATGGCGAGGGCTTCGGGGGAGTGTGTCTGGATCAGTTCCGCCAAGCGGTCGTGAATTTCCACCAGACAAGAAGGGGAGGGGCGGGAGGCGGGGATTTTGATGGTGCCGGAGGCCAAGACCACCGGTTTTTCGGCCGTGCCCTCGAGGACGGCGAAGCCGGTGCCCCGGAGGGAGGGGTCGATCGCGAGAATCCGCATGGGGGGATCGTGCCAATCGGGGAATAGATGTCGAGGGAGGGCCGGTTGACCGGCAAAAAACGGGAGGATAAGCTATGAGCATGAAGGAAATGTGCATGGCCATCGCCTTGGGGGTCGGTTTTGCCCTGCCGCTGGCAGCCCAGCAGCAGGAAGATAAGACGGCCGGGGGTGCGGTGAAGGAGGTCCCGGTCAAAAAGACCGAGGTGGACGCAAACCGCGCCGATCGCACGGTGGCCGGCAACTCCGCCAACAGCAAAGGGAACAACCAGGTGCAACAGGCCGTTTCCGGCACCCCGGAGGAGGAGCAGGCCCGGAGCGTGATTCAGCCCGAGGATAATTCACCCGACGTGGGCATGTTCGTGGCGATGGCGGACCGGGGTTGGGACGTGGTGAATCCCGCCAGCCCGAACAAGCCGAACTATCAGGAGGTGATCCAGGAGAAAGGGACGGCGCCGACCTTTAGCAACAACATGATGGATTCCCCGGACGGCTCGCAGCGGATGAATGACGGTTGGAAGCTGTTCGGGTGGACGTATTAGTTCGAGTTGGAAAATCCTAATCCTAAATCCTGCTTAACAAATTCCAGGTACGTGGACGGATGCTGTTCACGTGATTCGCGGGAGGGTGCAGGCGGGAGGTGGAAAGAGCCGCGCGAAGCTAAGCCGCACATCTGGAGCAGAGGCCGGTAAGCTGGAGGGAGTGGCGGATGTCATGGAATCCAAGCTGTTTCGCTTTTTTTTCCAACGGGGAGATGAGGCATTCATCGAGACAAACCGTGGAGTGACATTTGCGGCAGACAATGTGGTGGTGGTGATGGTTTGATTCTTCAGGGAGGTAAAGGGTTTTGCCCTCCAGGATCAGGCGCTGGACCAAGCCGGCTTCCCCCAGGGACTCGAGAATACGATAGACCGTGGCGCGATCGCAGATCTCCGACCCCACCTTGGAGTGAATCTGTTCCGGGGAGAGGGGCGCGGAGGCTTTTTCCAGAACCTGCAGGACGGCCCGGCGGCCGGGGGTCGACTTGAGGCCGGCCTCGCGCAGCGGATCGGTGGCCTTGGTGTGGGAATGACGCATCTAAAAGTAAAATGGAAGGCCCGAGCCTGTGGTTCGAGGAAAAACCAAGACAGGCGCATGAGGTCTTAAATGCAAAAATTCGCATTGCATAATTATCGCCTTTCATCCATAGTGGCTGGATGAAGGATCTGCCGAAGAATCAAGGTTTCAGCCTTGTGGAGTTGTTGGTGGGGGTGGCCGTGATCGGGCTCCTCACAGGCATTGCCTTCCCGGCCATCCAAGGGGGGATGGGAAAAGCCAAGCTTTCCCAGGATCTTTCCAATCTGCGGCAAATCGGTCAGGGGATCCTTCTTTATACGGGGGAGAATCAGGGAAATCTTCCGCCCACCAGCTGTTTGGGGGAGCCCAGTTGGATCGGTGCGCTCAAACCTTACCTTGGGGAGCAGTATGAACGCATTCGGACCTCTGCGTTGGACCCCAATCGCGAGGCTCGCAAATCGGCCGGGGGAACCAGCTATCTTCTGAATGACGAGGTGGATTCCGCCTTTGACCGGGCTGGCAACCCCAAGCCTGGTCTCTTGCAAAATCAAAACCGGATCACGGAGGCATCCCGTCGCCTCCTGCTTTTTCCCGCTTCCCGGACGAAGCCGGCCGGGGAGGATCATATTCACTCCGGGTCCATGGGGCGCTGGCATTCTTTGTTGGGGGAAATCAATCCGGACAGTTCGGGTCCGGTGAGCCGCCAGCGGGACTCCGGATCCTCCGCCTATCTCTTTGCGGATGGGCACGCCGAAATCCTGGGGGCCAAAACTCTCAAGAGTCGGGTCGATACCGGGCTCAATATTGCGGAAAACCCCCTATAAAAAAAGAGAGGCTCTAATCCCGATGAAAAAAGCTCTGTTATTTTTCATGCTGCCAGCCTTGGGCATCCAGCCTTTGCCTGCCGTGACCACCTTGTCTACGGGCCACGTGGACATCTTCGAAGTGCATTACGATTCGTCGGTTGATCCGGTGGAATTTGCGCTCCATGTGCACGATCATGACACCGGGGGACATTTTGAGCCTGCCGATGTGATCCTGCAGGTGAATGAGAACACCCTGTTTGGATCCCCGTCCGGCCTGGCCTCGGTGCTCGGTGCCTCCGCGTATATTCTGCCGTCCACCCAGGAGGCGGACATGTTGTACGGCGGTGTCTCCGCCGATGGCCCTTCCGGCGTTTTTCAAAACAACCGTTTTTCCATTCGCATGACTTCCGCCGGATTGGCAAACCCAGGTAACTTTGTGATGTACCGTTTTTCCGGTGGGGGAGCCCTGCAGGTGGGACTGCAGGCCTTGGGCAACTCCCTCTCGGTGTCAGAATTCACGACCCCGATTGGTGGGCATGAACACTGGAACTGGGGATTCTCCGCTCCCGGCATTTACACTTTTGAGTTTCAGGGATTGGGAGTTAAAACTGCCGACCTTTCGGTTTGGGAGACTCCCCGCGAAATTTTTACCTTTCACGTAATCCCCGAGCCATCCAGCGGCACATTGTTGCTGGCAGGGATAACAGTCTTGGCTGCGATCCGGCGCCGAAAAGCCTAATCCTTAGATCTTTGGCCTGGTTGGGTAGTGGCCCCATTTGACAGGGGAGGGGCAGGGATTAAGTTTCACTCATGAGGTTGGTCATTTCCCTTCTTTGTGCTCTGAACTTCGTGGGAATCAGCTCCCAGGCCTATCCGATTCAGATCCATACCTGTTCCGTGGAAAAGAACGCCTGCTGTGAGCCCGGCACCTGTAAGTGCGTCGACTGCGGGCAGGTGATTGCCCCCCACGCCCCGGTGGCGCTGAGTCCCTCGTTCCAACTTCACGAAATTGTCACGGTCGAATCCCTGCGCCCCACCGACGGGGTGATCCCTTTTAGCCTCACCTACAAGCCTCTTTCGCCTCCTCCCAAGCTCGCGCGGGTTTGAGCCGACGGGTCCGCTTAAGGGCGGACAAAACCCGAAGTGAGTTCTTTAAAATCACAGGAGGAAATATGAAAATATTCCTAATTGCACTGGCCCTGACGGCCGGAGCCCTGCAGGCGGCGGATTGTTGCAACTGCGATTGCAACCCGTGCAGCGGCAAGGGTTGCACCGAGTGCAGCTGCGTCTGCAGCCGCTAAGCGTCAGAGCTGAATGATCGATGGGCGTGGCGCGGATCCGCAAGGGTCCGCGCCACGACCCGTTTTAGGCTCGAAAATTAGGTAGGGCGGCCTCTCCGAGGCCGCCTCATTTGAACTTCATGGCAGCAAAAATCAGCGAGGCGGCTTGGCCCCCTCAAACCTTCCCCAGCCCATTCTGGGATCCTGCTCCTCAGGAAGTTGAAAGCCCGCTTACGCGGGGGAATTCATCGAGGCCGCCCCACCTTTTTTAAGCCGCGAATGAAAAACCAAGCGGCATTGTCGAGCGCACCCGGCTACGGCATGATGCGGGTTATGCATAAATTGATTTTAGCTGTGTGGGTTGCGAGCGGGGTGTGGGCAGGGGCACAGACAACCAATGCGCCAGCGGGCGCCGACAAGCCGGACCTCGTCAAGGCGATGGAGCATCTCAAAATGCCGGCGCCCCTGGTCGCCAAAATCAAAAGCGGGGAAATCGTCGCCCCGGAGATCAACGATGCCACGGACAAGGAGTTGGCCGTGAAGCTGATCATGCTGGTGAAGGCGTCTCCCGATCAGCTGAAGGAGTTTATCACAGCCGATAACCTGATGGGCCGGGATCCGACTTTTGCGGCTTCGGGGCAGCTGACCCCCGAAGCGCCGAAGTTTGACGGAATCAAGCTGACGCCGGATGAGGCGATGGACTACCTAAGTGCCGAACCCGGCAACGATTTCAATTTTCACACCGACGACTACGCCAAGCTGAAAGCCGCCAAGAAAACCGTGAAGGACGACAGCCAGGCCCCGGCCGTAGCGGCCAAGGTGATCGGCGAGATCCTGACCCAGCGTTTCCAGGCCTATCGGCAGGCCGGGATCGGCGCGGTGGCCCCTTATGACCGGGGCGGCGGGAAGTTTTCCGAGCCCGGGGACGAGCTGCTTAACGCCATGCTGGCCAGCCCCGTTCTTCAGAATGCGGCTCCGGAAGCGTTTCAGGCGTTTCGCGATTTTCCCGGGGTCGATGCCCAGGGGGTGGTCCACGAGTTTTTCTGGTCCCAGCAGAAGGTGGAGGACAAGCCGGCTTTCATTCTTTCCCACCGGATGACCTACCCGATGCAGCGCGGGGTGATTTACATGGACCGGCAGTATTTCGTGAGCCGCACCTACAACAGCATGTTGACGGGGACCGGGTGCGGCCAAGTGGCAGAAGGGACAATCGTCTATTATGTGAACCGGACCTCCACCGATCAGGTGGCCGGCTTCATGCAGGAGACCAAGCACAGCGTCGGCCGCAAACAGATGCGGGAAGAGTTGATCAAGATGTTTGAAGATATCAAAAAGAAGGTAGCGAAAAGCTAAGGCTGACAGTTCGGTGGAAGGCGGGAGGTTTTCGTTTACGTTTAGGT
>JBBAWG010000025.1:18131-24922 GCA_040397305.1 Methylacidiphilales bacterium
TTTGAAATTTAAATAAACAAGGTTCGACGAGGCGGCGTAGGGACACGCCGCCCCACCTTAATCGTCCACCACCTGCCTTGCTTCCGCGGTGGGAAGTTTGAGTATTCCATGATGTCCGGATCAGAAAACCGTGCCATTTTGAGTCAGTAGACTTTCATGAAACACTCCATCGCCCTCAAGATCTTCGCCCTGGCGGTGGGGATCATCGCCCTCACCGTGGTGGTGGCGATCACCACGAATATTGAGGTGATCGGATTGGGGAGCGATGTCTCCACGGTGGCACGCAAGACGATCCCCCTGGCTGCCAAGGCCGCGGATCTCAACGAGGCCGGACTGTTCCGGCGCGTGGCCTTTGAGCGGCTGTACCGGGAGTACGGGGAGCCCCAACCGGATGCGGAGATGATCCAGCAGGCCACGGAAAATTTTGAAAAGAACACCACCCGAGTGAACGAGCTGGCCGTCCAGATCCGGGATGATTTGAAGGTGTTGCCTGACGATCCTCAGGAAAGGGAACTCGCCGCCCAGGTGCGGGAAGTGGTCGGTCAGATCGAAAGCCGCTTTGAGTCCACCACGGACCTGGCCCGCTCCACCCTGGCTGCCCGGAAGGCGGGGGATCGTCCCAAGGCCAAGGAGCTGCTGGCGTTCACCTTCAAGGGGCAGGCGGAGCTGCGAGAGTTGCGCGACAAACTCCAAGGCCTCACCGCGCAGATGGCCGAAGTCTCGGCCCTGAGCGCCGAAAAACGAAAAAACCGCGTCCTGATCAGCAGCACTGCCACCACGTTGCTGGCGGTGGTCCTGGGCTTGGGGGCGGCCTGGATGATTTCCCGGAATTTGGCCAAGCCGGTGTTGGAACTTCTCCGCACCACTCGGGCGGTCCAGGGGGGCAACCTCACCGCCCACGTAGGCAAGCTGCCGGAGGATGAGATCGGTCAGCTGGGCGACAGCTTCAACGCCATGGTCGACGAGTTGAAGCGGAAGGACAATTTGCAGAAGGCGATCGGCTCCTACATCGATCCGCGGATCGTGGAGAAAGTCATTCTGCCGGGCCGACCGGAGGATGTGGCCGGGCAGAAGCGGGTGATGACGGTTCTGTTCACCGACCTCGTCGGCTTCACCACGCTGGGGGAAAATCTGACCCCGGGTGGTCTGGTCAACGTCATCAACCGCTACTTCACACTGATGTCGGAATGCGTGCGGCAGGAGCACGGCATCATCGATAAGTTTATCGGGGACGCGATCATGGCCTACTGGGGCCCGCCTTTCGTGGCGGAGGAAGAGCAGGCAGCGGCGGCCTGCCGGGCGGCCCTCAAGCAGGTGGAAGCCCTGGCTCGGTTCCGGATCGAACTGCCGGAGCTGATGGGTCTGCGGAAGAACGTTCCGGACATCAATCTGCGGATCGGCCTGGCCACGGGGGAGGTGATCGTGGGCAACATCGGAAGCGACACCGCCCGGAGCTACACGGTGATGGGGGATGTGGTGAACCTGGCCTCGCGGCTGGAGTCGGCCAACAACGTGTATGGGACACGGATCCTGGTCTCGGACGAAACCCGCCGGTTGGCCGATCGGGCGATGGAGACGCGGGAGATCGACCGGTTGACCGTGAAGGGCAAAAGCGACCCAGTGGGGATTTACGAACTGTTGGCCGAGACGGGCAAACTTGCCCCGGACTGGGCCAGCCGGAAGGGGAGATTTGAGACGGCGCTGGAGGCGTACCGGAAACAGGACTGGCCGGCCGCTGAGGCCATTTTCAAGGAGCTCTCAGAGAAGTTTGCCGATGCGCCCTCGCGGGCGTTTTTGGAGCGGATCACCATGCTGAAGCAACATTCTCCCGGACCGGGATGGGATGGGGTTTGGAGAATGACGGCGAAATAAGCGTTAAACGCAAGTATTACCAGCAGGAGGATCTTTTCGTTTACGATTGGCCCCCTCAGACCCACCCACGCCCATCCGTAAATCCGCGTCCCGCGATTAAGAAATTCCGCTTATGCGGGGGGATTCACGATTATGTTTAAGAAGTGATTCAACGGAGGGCGACGATCAGGGCGACGCCGACGATGAAAATGGCCAGAAAAAGAACCAGGAGCCGGAGATCGGTCCGGTGGACCTGCCGGACTTGGGCGATTTTGGCATCTTCCACGTGCAGATAGGCATAGATCACGCGGACCAGCGTCAGAATGATCAGCGGGTAGGCGATGAGGTAGATCTGATCCATCAGGACGAGGTAGCCCAGATCAGGCAGGGAGTCGGAGTAGCTTTTCTGCAGGAAAATGGCGGAGAGGAGAGCGGCGGCGGGCAGGGCGGCGCGGGCATCGAGGAGTTGGGGGCGAATCAAAAGAGCGGCCACGGCCGCCACGATCACCATGAGGAGAGGGAGGAGCAGCTTCCAAAAGAAGAAGCTGGTGGGCCGGGAGATTTCGATGCTGAACCGGGCCATGGAGTAAACCGCGGGGGTCGCGTCATCGCCAAAGGTAGTCTGGTAGTTGTGGGCAAAGGTCTCGGCCTTCCAGCCGTCGAGGTTCCAGCCCGGGATCCGGACGAGATCACCCACGCCGCTTTGTTCGGTGTCGATGACATAGGCCAACTGTTCGATCCCGTAGGTCTGGTCTTCCACCTTGATGCTGAGGCGCTGAAGGTCGAGCGGGTAGTCGGCCAGGGAGAAGGGTTGGTTGAAAAGTCCCTCCACCCGCATGATCTGGTAAACAGTGCCGTCTGCTTCCTTCTTTGGGGCGGGCTGGAGAAAGGAAAGTTTTCGTCCCCAGTCTTCCACCATGTTGACGAACTCGATGGTCTTTGTCGGGTCGATCGGACCCTTCCAGCGCAGCCAGACGTAGGTGTCGATGTAATAGGTGTTGTTGGCGATATCCAGCTGATGGACAGAGACGGGGTAAAAACCGATGGTTACGATCTGGGCCGAGGCGGGTGGGGTACCTTGGGCTGTGAGGGCTCCTTTCTGGACGGGGGCGGCCAAGGAGCCGCCGGCAGACAGAACCAGAAACATCAAAAGAATCAAAGAGGAGAGCTTCATTTCAGAGCCAAAGACTTAGCCCCAATGGGGGCCGGTCACAATGCGGTTGATGAAAGAAGAAGCGGGGTGCCGGCGGGTTGACTTGTTCTGCGCACTCTTCGATTCTCCACGGATGAGCCAAACCAAAGTCTATCGCACGAAAAACGATCTCCCGGCCAAGTTGAGGGAGAAAATGATCGTCTTACTCAATGCCCGGTTGGCCGACTCCATTGATTTGCAGACGCAGTGCAAACAGGCCCACTGGAACGTGAAAGGGCCGGACTTTATCTCCCTGCATGAGCTGTTCGACAAGGTGAACGAAGACGTGGAGGAGTACGTGGACCTGATTGCCGAGCGGGCCGCCCAGCTCGGCGGAGTGGCGGAGGGGACGATCCGGGATGTGATCCGAAAAACCCAACTCAAGCCGTATGGGGCCAAGGGGGGCTCGGGTCGGGAGCACGTGGAGGCTCTCTCCTCGGCGCTGGCGGCCTACGGGAAACTGGCACGCGCCGCCATTGATACCTCCGACCGGGCGGGGGACAAGGACACCTCCGATATTTTTACCGAGATTTCCCGCGGAACCGACAAGTGGCTCTGGTTCGTGGAGGCGCATCTCCAAGCCGCCCGCTGATTCTTTGATTCGGAAAATCATTTCCCGCGTTCCCGGTAAGGCCTGGATCTGGATCGCGGTCCTGATCTCTGCGGCGTCGAACTCGGTCGTCGCCAAACTCCACAACCTGGGGGAGTGCCATCTGGCCCCCGACGGGCGGAACCCAATCAGTTTCTGCAACATCTTCTTTACCGGTAGCGTGGTGGCCTTTTTCACCTTGCTCCTGAGTCATCCCGGGGAAGTAAAGCCTGCTAAAATGAAGGGCTTTTCGCGGAAAGATTGGATCCTGACGATTGTGTCCGGTGCCCTGGCCGGGGCGATCGCGCCGATCATGTTTTTCAAGGCCCTGACGGAGACCGCCGTCACCAACGTGGTGCTGGTGCAGACGATCGAAATTCCGATGGTGCTGGTTCTGGCCTGGTTGATGCGGGGAGAGAAGTCGACTCCCACGGCGATTCTGGGGGCGATGGTGGCCTTTGGCGGGGTCATTCTGACCAGCGTCATCGGACACGAGGGCCCGTTTCATCTGATGCGGGGGGATGTGTTAACGATTGTCGGAACCTTTAGCGGGGTGCTGGCCACGCAGTTGAGCCGTGACGTCCTCCAGCGGATGTCTCCGATCCTCTATGGAATCATTCGCAACAGTCTCGGTTCGGTGTTGTTTGCCATGATTGTGCTGAAGGTGTACGGACCCCAGCACTTTGGGGAGGTGTTCACCCCCTATCTTTGGATGTGGACCTTGGTCTATGGATCGATCGTGGTGGTGGGAGGACAGCTGACGTGGCTGATGGGGGTGAAGTCAGCCAAGGCGGGCGACATTGCCTTGGCGGTGGCTTTCACTCCGGTGGCCGGAGTTTTCTTTGCCTATTTGCTCCTGGGGGAAAAGCCGGCGTGGGGCCAGTGGGTGGGCGGGGCGGTGATCATGGCGGGAGTGGCGTTGCATCTGTTTGGGGAAAGGAAAGAGCCCAAGCCGGAGGGTTTGGAGCCGATTTCAGGATCCGCGTTTCGGGGAGTGTGAGGCCTTGAGGTTAGCCGCCTGTTTTCTCCCACCATGGCGGAAATCATCCTTGCCTTAAAAAAAGAAATCAGCAGGTTTTTCGGTCCAAAACAAAAAATATGGTGATCAAACCAATTTTCAAAACCACGATCATCCTCAATCTGATCTTCGCATCGATGGCGCTGGCCGACACCGAGTTAGGCCCTTCCGCCAAAGACACCCAAAAAATGGTGCAGAGTAACTTCGTGGAAACGGCCCAAAAGGGGATCAAGCTCTCAGGCTACGTGGATGCCGGTTATAGCTACAACTTTGCCGGGACGGGGAATCAGTCGAACATCAATGGTCGCTTCACCGAAGACACCTCCCAAAATGGGGACTTCAACCTTTATGCCTTGAAACTGGCTCTTGAGAAACCACTGACCGGTGAAAATACCGTTCAGGCAGGTTTTCGTGCGGATGTGATGGTTGGGGAGGACGCGACCTATTTCGCGAATCGAACGGCCGGCAACGATGCGAACACATCCATGGACTCCAATACTTTATTTCTGGAGCAAGCGTATATTTCGGTCCGGGCACCGGTGGGAAACGGCTGGGACTTCAAGGTCGGTAAGTTTGTATCGATTCTTGGGTATGAGGTGATGGAGCGTCCGGCGAATTTGAATACGACCTTCGGTTTGCTCTTTAACGTCATGCCCCTGTATTACACTGGCGTACTTTCATCCTATCGGTTTGATGATTACCTTGAGGGCAAGCTTGGCGTGGTCAACGGCTCCAACAGCGACAACAACACGACCACCAATCCGAATTCGGGGGATGGTGTGGCGGTCTTGGCGGCCCTAAATGTGACAGCCCCGGGTGCTAATGCCACCTGGAGCAATAATTTTCAGTACAGTACGGGTGCGGACAACAACACCGCAACGGGTGTGGATTCGGAAAGTCTCACCCCCTCCTATCTTTCCGGACCGAATGTGACCCATGAGTCGGCCTATGTGCTGATTTACAATAGCTGGGGTAGTTGGGCGCCCCGGTTTGCTGATGACAAGCTGCTGCTGGCTTTCAACACTTTGTTGGGAAACGAATCGGGAACCTTCAGTCGCCCCGCAGGGGGCTCGGGAAATGTCAACGCCTGCTGGTATGGCGCGGGGACCTACGCCAAGTACCAGTTCAACGACTGGTTTAGTCTAAGCAGCCGGGCTGAGTTTTTGGGTAGCAATGGTTCCCGTATTTTCGGAAATCAAGGAACCGCCAGCACGGCTTCTTCGATCTCCGGCAAACACATGACCGGCGAGTCCTTATGGGAGTACACCCTGACGGCCGGGTTCAACGTCATCGATAATCTGCTTCTCCGCGCCGAGTACCGGATGGATTGGGGCGGCACGATCTATCGTTCCGCCAACGGGTTGGCCACCGATAGCGGTTCCTCATCCGATGGTCCGGTTTACTACGCAGGCGCGGAAGTAGTATATAGTTTTTAGTTCAAAGGTCCTACTCGCTAGGCCGGCCTACCTTTTTTAGATCAAGGCCAAAACGCGGGAAGGGCCGCCGGATGCGCCGGCGATCATGGGGCCGGCGGCGATGAGGGTGGCTCCGGTGGGAGGAAGGGAGCCAAGGCGGGCCACGCACTCCATGCCCCACCGACCGGCTGCCAGCCAGCGGCAGTGGACGGGGAAATCAGTAGTGGGTCCATAATCCAGGCTGAGGGTGTCCACGCAGATGCCTTTGATCTGCCTTTCTTTAAGCAGGAAGTCGGGCGTCTCCTCATGGAAGCCGGGAAAATGCATCACACCCTTGGCATCGGCATTGCGAAACTTGTCGGTGGTCACGTGCAGTTCCCATCCGGTGAACATGGCGAGAATTCCGCCGACCGGCAGAGGGCCGTGATTTTTCTCCCATTTGTGGATGTCGTCGGGGGTTAACCGGGCATCGGGATCGGCCTTGGCTTTGGCGCGGATATCGATGATGGCGAGGGGGCCGTAGAGATCGGTGATGGGCAACTGGTCGGCCGACTGTTTCCCGCCAAAATGAAGCGGGGCATCCATATGGGTCCCGGTGTGCTCCGCCAAGGTCCAGGTGTAGGCATGGTAGCCCTTGGGGCGGGGGCCCATGTTTTTGTCGGCGATGCTGAACTGCGGCTGGCCGGTGAAGGTGGGGAAATCGGTCGAAAGACGGTGGGTGAGATC
>JBBAWG010000026.1:0-5949 GCA_040397305.1 Methylacidiphilales bacterium
CCCGTCCGTCAGAGTAGAACTTAGGTCAAGGTTCGATGATACGAGTTAGAGCGAGGAAACAGAATCAGTCCGGTAGGTTCCAACCCACCTTGTGGCCCGTGGTACGGGCGCACGCTCAGCAACGCCGTCCAGCCGGTAGCCATCAAGGAAAATAAAGCATCATGGAAAACAGACTCTATGTGGGGAACCTTCCGTTCTCCGCGACAGACGAGGAACTCAAACAGGTCTTCTCGGCCCACGGAACGGTCACCGAAGTGGCCATCATCTCCGACCGCGTCACCGGCCGCTCCCGCGGCTTCGCGTTCGTGACGATGTCGAGCCCCGACGAAGCCAACGCCGCCGTTACCGGCATGCACGGCAAGGATTTCGGCGGACGTAACCTCACGGTCAACGTGGCCCGGCCGCGCGATGAGCGCGGACCCGGCGGCGGGGGCGGGGGTGGCTACGGCGGTGGCGGCGGAGGCGGACGTGGTTACGGTGGCGGCGGTGGCGGTGGCCGCGGCTACGGCGGTGGGGGTGGTGGTTACGGCGGTGGAGGCGGAGGCGGCGGCTACGGCCGTGGCCCGCGCGGTCCCCGTCGCGACGACTACAGCCGCTAAGGCATAACGTCTCGATTTAAACGGGGCGGGGGTTAAATCCCCCGCCCCGTTTGCTTTTAGGATGGGTTGACCGAGGCTTGAGTCGCGAAAGTCAGGATCTTAGAGTGAAACTTCGTTGGGGGCATAGCTCAGCTGGTAGAGCGTCTCGTTCGCAATGAGAAGGTCAGGGGTTCGACTCCCCTTGCCTCCACTTCCTCTTGGTAGAAAGCGGGAGGATGAAGATCGAAACCCGCTGAAAACTTTTTATCCGTTAGTTATGGACGAGAAGGAGATTTCCAACTTTTTAGCTTCCTTCGTGACTTAGAACGAAACACCTAAACCCCTAACCACCCCTTCCACCTTCCACGGTCTCTAAAAACGGGCTCCCGCGCGTTTTTAGAGCTGATGTTCGTTTTCCAGGAATCCGCGCAGGTGCCGGATCCGGGTCGGGTGGCGCATCTTTCGCAGCGCCTTGGCTTCGATCTGACGGATACGCTCCCGGGTGACTTTAAACTGACGGCCCACCTCCTCCAACGTCCGGGAGTAGCCATCCACCAAGCCAAACCGCTGTTCCAACACGGCCCGCTCACGATCGGTCAGACTTTCCAGCACATCCTTGATCTTTTCTTTGAGCATGGAGTAGGCGGTCATGTCGGATGGATTTTCCGCGCTCTTGTCCTCAATGAAGTCGCCAAAGGTCGTGTCGTCGCTGTCGCCCACCTGTGCCTGGAGGGAAATCGGCTGCTGGGCCATTTTGAGGACCGCCCGCACCCGCTCCACCGGCATACCGGTTTCATCCGCCACCTCCTCAGGCGTCGGTTCGCGACCGAACTCCTGCACCAACTGCTTCTGCACGCGCATCAGCTTGTTGATCGTCTCGATCATGTGGACCGGGATACGGATCGTCCGCGCCTGATCCGCGATGCTCCGCGTGATGGCCTGGCGGATCCACCAGGTGGCGTAGGTCGAAAACTTGTAGCCGCGGCGGTACTCAAACTTCTCCACCGCCTTCATCAGGCCCATGTTCCCCTCTTGGATCAGGTCAAGGAACGAGAGACCGCGATTCGTGTACTTCTTGGCGATGGAGATGACCAACCGCAGGTTCGCCTCAACCATCTCGGTCTTGGCACGCATCGCCTTGCGGACCCATTCCCGCAAATCGCGGTAGTGGGCGAAAAATTCTTCCCGGGTCAGGCGGGTGTTGTGCTCAATCTCCTCGATCTCCTCCTTGAGGGTTTTCTTGCGGACATCGCTCCCCCGGCTGCGGGACTTGGATTTATGGATCGACTCCATCTCGGAGGTCTTGTCCTGCAGTTGGCGGTGGACGTTTTCACAGACGACGATGAACTCTTCCAGCACCTTCTGCTTGAAGAAAAACTTCACAAACAGCTTTTCCATCGCCTCCTGCAGTTTCTTCAGCTCATTCCCGGCCCGTTGGCGGGCAATGCCGGAGCGGGCCTCCATCAACCGGGCGTAGGCCTTATGGGCCTTGTCCTGCGTCTGGTGCAACTGGCGGACCAGCCCCTTGAGGGCGGCCATGTACTTTTCCCGGCCTTCGATCTTCTTGTCCTGAATCACCCGGTCAAAACGTTCGCGGGAGTTCAGCAGCTTCTCGCCGAGGGAGACATACTCCCGGGCAATAAAACCAAACTTGTGCAAGTGCTGGACCGCACCGATTTCCGACTCTTCGATCCGTTTGGAAATCTCCACCTCCTGCTCACGGGTGAGCAGCGGCACTTGCCCCATCTGGCGGAGGTACATCCGTACGGGATCGTCGAGGATATCCAGTTTCTCGGCCTTTTCCTCAACCACCGGCTCACCGGTCTCTTCGTCCCGAGCCGGTTTTTTATAACGATCGACTTCGCTGGCCTCGATGACATCGATCTCAAAATTCCTCAGGAAGATGAGCACACTCTCGACCTGCTCGGCCTGATTTACCGTCTCCGGCAAGGCCTCGTGCAAATCGTCAAACGTGAGGTAACCCTGCTCCCGGGCGAGCTTGATCAGCTCACGTAATTTTTCCTGTTTCTCCGGGCTCTGGGCCAAACCGGCCATGCCGTTGGCTGCGGGATCCGGGGCCCCGTTGATGGCCTCCTTGGCCTCCTGCTCCACGGCCATCAGATCGGCCTCGGACGGTTCCTCTCCCGGACCCAACTCAGGCGCGGGGGTAGCCGGAATTTTCGCCCGGCTGGCGGATAGTTTCGGGGCCTTGGGAGCCTTGCTTTTGGCGACTTTCTTCACGCGGAAAAACACTCTAAATCAACGAATAAGGGACGGAGCATAAACGTTAAGAATTAGCTTTGACGACCCCTTGTGTCAAACGCGCCCTTTTCTTGAGTAGTTCCCCTTGCTGGCGAAGCACTTCCGCCACATTTGGATCCCCCTGATTGAGGGACCGAAGCCTCGCCGTGAGAGTTTCGGCTTCCCGGCGCAAAAAGTCCCCCTCCAGCCTCCAGGCCAGCCTCTCCAAGGCCCCGTCCCAATCGTTTTCCGGATGCTTTTCCCAAACCCCCGCCTCCAGCCCGGTAACAAAATCCTGCTCGGGCCCTGCCAGGTACGGCAAAAGATCGGCGAGCCCGGTCCAGGCATCATCGCGGTAGAGGTCGCGGATTTTCAGATAGAGGTCCTCACCCGCCAGATGGTTCAACCAGATCTCATCCACCCGCCGTTCCACCTCCGGCAACCGAGCCGGAGCCCCCAGCACAAGCAGAAGCAACTCCCGGACCACGGGATGAATCTCCAACGGGTGGCCGCTGGAGGTCGTCGTCTTCGCTTCCGCCGCCGGTCGATCTGCGCGGAGCTGGACCTGTTTCCGCGTCTTCTCGACCTCCGCTGCCACCAGGCTCTCGCCCAAACCGAGCTTGGTCGCCGCCTTGGTCACCAGCGCCGTCCGGCTGACGGCGTTCTCAACCTTGCCCAATAACGAGGCCACCGCCTCGACCACTTTTCTTTTCCCGGCGGGGCTATCCCCCTCCTGCTTGCCCTGCCAATCGACAAAGAAATCCAGAAAGTCGACTGACTCATCCAGTTTGGCCCGGAAGGCGTCGGGGCCACCCTTGCGGATGAGCGAATCCGGATCGTCGCCACGCGGCAACCGGACCACTTTCACCCCCAGCTCCGCCTTGGCCAATCCGCCCCATCCTTGCCCCTCCTCCACCAACACGCCCCCGAGCCGACCCGCGGCCCGGTCTCCCGCGGCATCGGCGTCCAGGCAGATGACGATCTCCTTGGCAAAGCGCCCGATCAGCTTGGCGTGGTCCTCGGTGAAGCCGGTGCCCAACGGGGCGACGGTCTCAGCAAATCCGGCCGCCTGTGCCCGCAGGACATCGAGCTGCCCCTCGCAGACAATTGCCCGACCGCTCTCGGCCATGGCGCGTCGCGCCCGTTCAAACCCGAAGAGCACCTTGCCCTTTTTAAAAATCATTGTCTCGGGAGAGTTCACGTATTTCGGCTCGTCCGGGGAAGCGCCGGCCAGGACCCGTCCGCTGAAGGCGATCACGCGCCCCCCCTCGTCGTGAATGGCAAACATGAGCCGGTTCCGGAAACGATCGTACACGCGGCCGGTTTGGGCCTTCAGGGCCACGCCCGCGGCGATCATCTCTTCTTCACTAAATCCGTTTTTCTTTCCCCAATCCAGGGTGGCTGTCCAGGCCGCGGGGGCGTACCCCAGCCCAAAACGGGGAATCCATTCGTGAGGAATTTCCCGTTCCTGAAGATAAGCGCGCGCTGCCTCGGCCGAAGGATCGTGCAGGAGCAAATCCCGCCAATGGATGGCCAAAGACGCGTGGATCTGGCGCAGGCGTTCCCGCTCCGCCCCGCTACCCCCGGAACCTCCACCCCCTGCCCCCTTTTCCTCCTCCACCGGCACCCCCGAACGTTCGGCTAGGCGCCGGACCGCGGCGGGAAAGTCGAGCCCTTCCATCATCATGACGAAGCGAAAGACATCACCCCCAGTGCCCGAGCTGAAGCACTTGAAGAACTGCTTATCAGGATGGACGTAAAAGGAGGGCGTCTTCTCCTTCTTAAAGGGGCTCAGACCGCGGAAATTGACCCCGACCCGGCGAAGCTGAACATAGGAGCCGGCCACCTCAACGAGGTCACTGGCCCGGCGAACCCTTTCGATGGTATCGGCGGAGAATCCCATCCCTCTGTTTTCCAACCCCTTGCCGAGGTGACAACCCGTTTCCCCTCAGTTGCCCACCGAGCCCCTTTCCCCCATCTTAATAACTTCGTGAAACTCCCCTCCTGTCCTTTCCCGCCTTCCACCTCCCTCTTTCCCTATCTGCTATCTGCTATTTCCTTTCTCTCCATTCTTACCTCCTCCCTGCTGGCTCAAGACTCAGCCTCAAAATCCCGCGTCGCCTATTTGGAAAACCCCAATCTCCTGAATAACTACGATCCCAAGCCAGAGGCGGTGAAAAACGCGGTCGCCTCTCTCCTGACCACCCTTACCGGAAAGGACAAGCCGGCCGAGGTTTGGAAAGAGCTGGGCATTGCCCCGGACGACACCGTGGCCGTGAAAATTGCCGCCCTGGGGGATGCTCGGACCAGCACAAGCAAGGAAGTGGTGGATGCGGTCACGGCGAGCCTGATCGACGCCGGGATGAAACCGGATCAGATCATCGTGTGGGACAAAACAGAAAGAGAACTATCGCGCTCCGGTTTTCCCGTCAGCACGGATCGGGGAAAGATCCAGACCCGGGCTGTGATCGCCGGCCCCACCTCGGACGTTCCGGGCTTGGGCTGGGATCCCGACACCGCCCCCTACTTTAATCCCACCATGGGAGAGTTGATTTATGGCGACCTCAAGTTCCAGGCCGCCCTCATGGATGGCCTGCCCACCTCGCGACCCGGGGGCAGCGCCGACCGCACTCCTTACTGGTCCTACTACACCAAGCTGGTCACCCGCAAGGACGTGAAGGTCGTGAATCTGGGCACGATGACCAGCGACACGTCGCTGGGCATTTACGGGTGCTGCGCCTCCCTTGCCCTCGGAAGTGTCGACAACACACGCCGCCTCATGAAACCGAACGCGGACCAGGACACCACCATCGGTGAAATCCTCATCAGCGATCCCTTGAAACCCAAGACCGTCCTGCATATTTCCGACGGCCTCGTCATCAAGTACGCGGGCAACCGGACCTTCGACGCCAACTTTGCCACGACCCCGGGCATCCTTCTGGCCTCCAAGGATCCCGTCGCCCTCGACGCCATGGCCATCGACCGGTTTGAAAAGCTTCGCCTCAATCCCGGCCCGGGAGTTCCGCCCATTCCCAAGATCGGCAATGTCCCCCACCTTGCCGGAGCCGTTCTGGTTGGCGCGGGCCATGCGGATCCGGACAAGATTGAGATTGTGAATGTGAAGTGAGCG
>JBBAWG010000026.1:6049-22597 GCA_040397305.1 Methylacidiphilales bacterium
CTATCTCAGCACCACGCCGCGTTCGGAGGTTTTAAGAAACTCAATCAACTCCGCCACCTCCGCGCTCTTTGGACCCTTGTCAGTGAGATATTCGCGAGCCTGGGAGAGGTTGTATTTTGGGTTCAAAAGCACTTTCAGGGCCTCCTTGAGCCCCCGGATGGCCTCCTCGGAAAATCCCTTTCGCTGCAGGCCCGTCAGATTGACCGCCCGCACCGTGGCCGGATTACCATCGGCGATCATGTACGGCGGAACATCCTGCACCACCTTGGTGCACCCCCCCAGCATGGCATGCCGGCCAATCCGGCAGAACTGATGCACCGCCGAAAGCCCGCCAATCACCGCAAAATCCCCCACCGTGACGTGCCCCGCCAGGGTGCCGTTGTTCGAAAAGATGCAGTCGTTACCGACGATGCAGTTGTGGGCGATGTGGGCGTAGGCCAGGAAATGGTTCCGGCTGCCGATGACCGTCTTTTCCTCCGGGCTGGTACCCCGGTTGACGGTGACGAACTCCCGGAAATTGTTTTCGTCCCCCACCTCGAGATAGGTGGGCTCACCCTTGTATTTCAGATCCTGGGTTCGGCCGCCGATCGAACAAAAGGGATGAAAGAGGTTCTTTTTCCCAAACCGGCTTGGACCCTCCAAATTCACGTGATGCTGAAGAACACACTCCTCGCCCAGTTCCACACCTGCCCCGATCACACAGTAGGGCCCCACCTCGACCGAGACCGGTATCTTGGCTTGGGGATGCACCACCGCCGTCGGATGAACCGCCATACCGTTGTCTTTAGCGATCGATGACCGCGAACATCAGTTCCGCTTCCGAAACCACTTCCCCGTTGACCAGACATTGACCGGAAGCCTTCCCGATTTTGCCGCGGGATTTGGTGAGCTCGACCTGGATCATCAAGGTGTCCCCCGGAACCACCGGTTTACGGAACTTGGCCTTGTCGACACTCATGAAGTACCCAAGCTTGCCGGCATTTTCCGTGTTGCGCAGCAGGAGGATGCTGGACACCTGCGCCATCGCCTCGATTTGCAGAACCCCTGGCATGATCGGGTGACCCGGGAAGTGCCCCTGGAAAAAGGGTTCGTTGATGGTGACGGTCTTGAGACCGACCGCCTTGTTGTCCCCCTCAAACCGCAAGACCCGGTCCACCATCAGGAAGGGATACCGGTGGGGCAGAATTTTCATCACATCATTCGTATCCAGCGCCCTCTCCCCCACCGGAATATTTTCCACCGGCATCAACGCCGACTGATAGGCCCGCCATGCCTTGAGCAGGGCCTTGGCAAACTGGAGGTTTAAGCCGTGACTGGGCTTGGCGGCGAGAATGTGGCCCCGAATCCGCACGGGAAACAACGCCAGGTCACCGATAATATCGAGAATCTTGTGACGCACGAACTCGTCGGGATAGCGCATCGGCTCCTTGCTCATGACGGACTCGCCCCGGACGACCACCGCATTCTCCAGACTTCCCCCCTTGATCAACCCCTTGTTCAGCAGCGGTTCCACTTCCTCGTAGAAGACAAAGGTCCGGGCGCGTCCGATATCCTGGGCATAGTTCTTTTCGTTCACCTCGATGGAAAGAAACTGGGTGTGGTGGACGGTGTGGTTGGCGTTGGTGCAGGAGATCTTAAAACCGTCATGCGGCAGGGCGGCCAAATACCCGCCGTCCGGCGCCGTGACCCAAACGGGCTCGCGAATCTCGAACGTGGCCCGGGGGGCGTCCAGTTCCTTGCGACCCGCCTGGTTCAACAAATCCAGAAACGGCGCGGCGCTGCCGTCGCCGATCGGCGGCTCGTTGGCGTCCAGTTCGATCAGCGCGTTATCGATGTCTAAGCCGCGCAGGGCGGAAAGCAGATGCTCGACGGTGCTGACTTTGACACTGCCCTCGGCCAGCGTGGTCGCTCGTTCCACCTGTTTCACCTTCTCAAGAAACGCGGGGATCACCGGCTGATCGGCCAAGTCCATCCGGCGGAACTGGTACCCCGTGCCGGCACCGGCCGGCTTCACAGTGAGCCGGACCTTGGCCCCGCTATGCAGGGAGATCCCGGTCAGGCTGGCTTCCCTTTCGACCGTAGTTTCGCGTGCCGTCGCCATCCCGCTTTCTACACATTCCCCATTCCTGAGTCATCCCTCTTATCTTCCCTGTTTGCCCCCTCTGCTAGGGTGGGTTCTTGAGCCAACCGCTTCAGGATGAAGGGATTCTGTTTCATCTCCGACGCCAGGGGGAAACGAGCCTCCTGGCTGTCTGGCTCACCCGCAACCACGGGGTGGTCCGGACCCTGGCCAAAGGGGCGGCAAAGCCCGGCAGCCCAATGCGGGGTCATCTGGACCTGTTCCATGAGTGCGAGATCGGCTGGGAACCTTCCCGCCGAACCAGCCTCCACCACCTCCGGGAGGCACGGGTCATCCATCCCCGGTCCGGGCTTCGACAATCGTACGCCCGGATCCTCACGGCGACTTATTTTGCGCAAACCATCGAGCAGTCCTCCGAGCCGGATGCGAATCTCGAAAATCTCCACGGTCTTCTCCGGCTTGCTTTGGACTGGCTCGAAGCCAAGGAGCCCCACCGGAAGCTGGTGGAGAGATTTGAACGGGCGGTACTGAAGCAACTGGGAGCGGACGATCCACGCCGTTCGGCCCGTTCCCTCCTCGACGATCTGTCCCACCGCCGGCCGAAATCCCACGCCGCTTTACTTAAGCTTCTTCACTAAATTTTGAGCCTTCATCCTCCGGGCTGGATGAAGGGGCAGGATTAAGTTTAGGCATTTCCTAATCCTCATCCTTCCACCTCATCGAAATGAAGGTAGGCCATGCGAGCTTGAGAAAAGAAGTTTAAACAGCGACTGGTGTGTCCGGCGCGTCCACCCACTTGCCGTGCTCGCGGATGAGATCCTTGAGCCGGTCGACGGCCTCGACCTCGGGAATGTTGAACTTCACCGGAGTCTTGCCGACGTAAAGATTGATCTTCCCGGGGGCCCCGCCCACATAACCGAAATCCGCATCCGCCATCTCTCCCGGCCCATTCACGATGCAACCCATGACGGCAATTTTCACGCCCTTGAGATGCTGCGTCGCCGCCTTGATTCGGGCGGTGGTGCTCTGCAGATCAAACAAGGTCCGGCCACAAGACGGACAGGCCACATAATCGGTCTTAAAGATCCGGCTCCCCGCCGCTTGGAGAATATTGAAACCTAACCGCAGGCAGGCGCCGGGCGCCGGCTCGCCGCGGACGAGAATGGCATCCCCGATACCGTCACAGAGCAGAGCCCCGATGTGGACTGCCGCCCGGATGAGTCCAGACAGGCCCCCTTCTGAGTCGGCCGGCTTCAGGGTGTCCTTGAGCACGATGGGATGACGCGCCGGAATTCTGGAGGCCAGGAGACGGGTTCCGGAAACCGGATTGATGTCCAACCCATCCTTCAGGGCGACCAACACCGGCTCTTTTTTCGCCGCCAACGCCTTCACCTCCGCATCATTTCGGGGATCCACCTCTGTCAGGGGAGTCTTTTCGTGGACCAGCTCAGGAGCCAGATCGCCCAACTGGGCCAGCCGGGGTCGGAGGGCTTCCTCTACCTTTGCGGTGACGAACACGCGGGGCGGTTCCTCACACCCGACGGCCACGCCATTGACGACAATCTTCTGGCTGGTGCGCTTGGCGAAGCTGAAGGGGTCATAGGAGAGCTTGTCGGTGGCATCAAAACCGCCCTTCTGCCGCTCCTCCAGATATTTCACGAGGGCACGACCGACGGGAATCTCGTGAACGCTATCCTCCGTCAAACTCACGCGGATGGTATCCCCCAAACCGTCGAGCAACAGGGATCCGATGCCGATAGCGCTCTTGATCCGGCCATCTTCCCCGTCCCCTGCCTCGGTCACGCCCAGATGGAGCGGATAGTTCCAGTCCGGCCCCTGCTTGTCCAACGAGGCCACCAACAACCGGTAGGCCTCGATCATCACCTTTGGGTTGGAGGACTTCATCGAGAAGACGAAGTTGTGGAAGTTGAGCTTCCGGGCGATCCGGGCGAACTCGAGGGCGCTTTCCACCATCCCGTGAGGGGTGTCCCCGTAACGGTTCATGATCCGATCGGACAGCGACCCGTGGTTGGTGCCGATCCGCAGGGCGAGATTGCGCTCCTGTAGGATCTTGACCAGCGGGGTGAAGGTCTCCTCAATCCGGGCCAACTCCTCCCCGTACTGGTCGTCGGTGTACTCGCGGATGGCGAACTTCTTTTTGTCCGCAAAATTGCCGGGGTTGATGCGGATTTTGTCGACCCACTGGGCGGCTTCCATTGCGGCATCCGGCTTAAAATGAATGTCCGCGACGATGGGGACATCACACCCGGCGGCGAGGAGCTCCTTCTTGATATTCTGGAGGTTGGCGGCGTCCTTGACCGTCGGCGCGGTGATCCGGACGAGCTGGCACCCCACCTTCACGAGATCCAGCGTCTGTTTCACCGAGGCGGCGGTGTCCATCGTATCGCAGGTGATCATGCTCTGGACGACAATCGGGTTCGGCCCCCCGATGCCCACCTTGCCCACTTTCACCTCCCGGGTGGGGCGACGGGTGTAGCGATAAGGACTGGTGCAGTATCCGGTCATTTTTTCTCCGGGACCGGTCGAAACACCGGCATCTCCGTGGATTCGGCGGGCTTGTCCATACGACGCTTGATTCTAAGGGAATCGTGGTAGGTGACCAAGAGGAAGAAACCGGCCAGCAGGATCACGAAGGCGGTCTGGATACGCTCCACCGTTTTGGCCCGCAACTGCCGCCGCCGCACGGCCTCGATCAAGGAGAAGAGAATATGTCCACCGTCCAGCACCGGAATCGGCAAGAGGTTCAGCACCGCCAGGTTCACATTCAGGATCACGCTGAAATAGAGCACCAGCCGGGGGTCGGTCTGCAAAAGCGAAACCAGCCTTTCAAAAATCCCCAACGGTCCGCTGAGATGCTGCAGCCCCACACTGGAGGCCGGGGCCACCAAGGCCCGCAGGGTCCGGAAAACCAGCCCGGCGGCGGATCCCACCTGCTCTTGCGGTGTGGGCCGGGTAATCCGGACATCGCTGGGCTTCCAGACCACTCCGATCATCCGATCCTTGCGGTTGATTGCCTCCTCCGGTCGCAACGAAACCAGACGGATCTTGCCTTGGGCGTCCTCGACTCCGAGCTCAAGTTGCTCCCGGCCAGCCTCCACAGCGGCCTTCACCGCCGCGGGATTCCAGATGGTTTGACCATCCAAAGTGACCAGTTTTTCCCCGGGCTGAATTCCAGCCCGGGCCGCGGGTCCGCCTTGAATGACCTGATCCACCAAGGCCGGCTGGGCCGGATACATCTCAAAACCCAAACGACGCAGGCCTTCCAGTTTCGGATCCGCCTCTGGGCGAATTCTGGCCGTGACGATCTCCCGCCCATCCCGATCCAGCTCGAGCAAAATCTCATGTTTGATTCCGAGCAGAATGCTTTCCACCACGGCCCCCGGACGGCCGGCCCAACGCTCCGGTCGCTGGCCGTCGATCGCCAGGATCTTGTCTCCGGGAAGAATGCCCGCTTTGGCCGCCGGCGAGTTGGGCTCCACCCACCCGATGGTGGTGGTCCGGTACGTCATGTTCGTCGGCACGCCGAGAATCCAGACCCCGACCGCACAAACCACCCCCAAAGCGAGGCTGGCCAGCGGACCGGCCAACGCGGTGATGATTTTGGCGCTGGGACTGGCCGGAGGCAGATCCTTGTGTTCTTCCGCCGCTTTGCCCTCCAATCCTTCCGCCGGACTCATCTGCGGTAGCTGCACAAAGCCTCCCAAGGGCAGGAGATTCACCTGCCACTCCACTCCGTCGACCACCTTCCCGTAGATCTTCGGCCCAAACCCAATCGCAAACCGCTCCACTACTAAGCCCATCTTGCGGGCAGCCCAAAAATGGCCGAACTCATGGGCGGCCACGGTCAGCCCAAAAAGAATCAGAGCCACCACCACCGTCCCGGCGATGGTCAGCACTTCCCCCCAAGGACCGGGCAGGACGGCCATCACTTGACTGCCCCCAGTCGCCTGCGGGCCTCAGCCCGGGCCCAACCGTCGGCCGCGATAATGGCCGGCAGATCCGGTTCCGGAATGTTTTGATGGATGGTCATGACGCTTTCCACGAGCTCCCAGATCCTCGGGAATGGAATTTTTTCGTCGAGAAAAGCTTCCACGGCCACCTCATTGGCCGCATTGAACACCCCGGGGAGCGTCCCGCCCGCCTCCCCGGCCTCCCGGGCCAGCCGCAGGGCCGGAAATCTTTTTTCATCGGGCTTTTCGAAGGTGAGTGATCCCAATTTGGGAAGATCCAAGGGAGGCAAACCGCTGGGACGCCGCTCCGGATAGGTGATGGCGTATTGAATGGGAAAACACATATCGGTGACGCTGAGCTGGGCCAGCACCGAGCCGTCCACAAACTCGACCATGGAGTGGACGATACTCTGGGGATGCACCACCACATCCACCTGCGCCATCGGCAAACCGAACAGCCAGTGGGCCTCGATCATTTCCAGCCCCTTGTTGAACATGGTGGCCGAATCGATGGTGATCTTTTTGCCCATCGACCAGGTGGGGTGTTTCAGGGCCTGGGCCACGGTCACCTTGGCCATCTCCTTGGCCGGCATCTGCCGGAATGGCCCCCCCGACGCGGTCAGGATGATTTTTTGCACTTCCTTGCCGTTGGCTCCCTGCAGGCACTGGAAGATAGCGTTATGTTCGCTGTCGACCGGGAGCACCTGTCGTTTCCTTTGTTTGGCCTCTCCCATGACTGCCGACCCGGCCAACACGAGAATCTCCTTACTGGCCACGGCCAAGTCCTTGCCGGTGCGAAGGGCGGCCAGCGCGGGGGCCAAGCCGGCCGTGCCCACGATGGCCACCAGGACCATGTCGGCTTCCGTCTCCTCCACCATCCGGGCAAGCCCCTCCGGGCCTTCGAAGAAGCGACATCCCTTCGGCAGGTGCAGGCGGGCCTTTTCCGCCGCCTTGGGGTCGGAGACGGCGATGGCGGAAGTCCCAAACTCCTTGGCCTGCTCGATCACTCGGGCGGTGCTTTTTGCCACGCCCAGCCCGACAATCTTCATCTTGTCCGGCAGCGCACGGGCCACCTTGCAGGTGCTTTCCCCGATGGAACCACTGGAGCCAAGCAGAATGACGCGCTTCATACCCTCCCCGTCAAAATCAGATATCCATAAAAGACCGGCAAGCTGAACAGAAGACTGTCCACGAGATCCAGAGCCCCGCCGATTCCGGGAATGAATTTCCCCGAATCCTTCACGTGCGCGTCCCTTTTCACGACCGATTCGCCGAGATCCCCAATCACACTCACCCCGGCAAGCAGCAGACCGAGAATCCAGGCGTGAATGCCGGCCAAACTGCCCAAGGCATTGGGAAACAACTTCACCAAACCAACACTGGTCAGGAGGGCTGCCCCCACCCCGCCCGCCAGCCCTTCCCAAGTCTTTTTGGGACTGATCAGCGGACTGAGCTTGTGCCGGCCAAACAGCGAACCAGCCACATAGGCTCCCACATCCGTGAACTTGGTGATCGCCACGGCATAGGCGAGCAGCGGGATGCCCGCACCATCCGGGACACAAAAGAGGATCTTGGTGGCATAATTGAGGAGATAAGGCACATAAAAGAATCCGAAGAGCGTCAGGGCCATCGCCACCGCCGCACCCTCAATTTTTGCATCGAACACCCGCCGGGTCAGGGCGCCGAGGATGACCAGCAAGACGAGAATCGCCTCCCCCGTGAAGGTTTCCGGCAGCCGCCCGTAGGGAGAGACCACGGCAAAATAAGTGGCGGCGTACAGCAAGGCTCCGGCGAGGAGCCCGGTCTTCAGGAAGACCGTTCGTCCCGCAGCCTGCTGGGAAAGGTAGAATTCCCTTTGGGCCGCGAGTCCGGTGATGGCAATGAGCAAAAAGACGCCATGGGTGTAACGCAAAGCCACTAGGGCGATGACGATCGACCAAAGCACCAAAGAGGAAAGAAGACGCCAGCCCAGCATGCTAAATTCCCCCGAAGCGACGGTCGCGCTTCGCAAAGTCCTCCAGAGCTACGGCAAATTCCTTGCGGCCAAAATCGGGCCAGAGGACCGGGGTCACGTGAATTTCAGCGTAGGAGATCTGCCAAAGCATGAAGTTGCTCACCCGCATTTCCCCACTGGTGCGAATGAGGAGATCGGGGTCCGGGACATCGTGGGTATAAAGATGTGCGGCAATGGTTTTTTCGTCGATCGTTTCCGGGTCGAGCCGGCCCGCCTTGACCTCCCGGGCAATCCCCTTGGCGGCTTCGGTGATTTCCACTCGGGAGCCGTAACTCAGCGCCAGGATCAGATCCAGCCGCGTATGGTTCTTGGTTTTTTCGACGGCTGCTTCCAACTCCTCCCGCACGGCCCCCGGGAGATCCTGCAGCCGACCGATGGCCCGCAGGCGAATTCCTTCCCTGCCCATTTCCGCCAACTCTTCCCGGAGAACTCCCCGAAGAAGCCCCATCAACCCCTGAACCTCATCCCGCGGACGTTGCCAATTTTCCACGGAAAAAGCATAGAGGGTAAGGTAGCGTACCCCGTGTTCCATCGCCGCCATCGTGACCGTTTTGACGGATTTGCGCCCCGCCTCATGCCCACTGAGCCGGGGGAGCTTGTGCTGTTTCGCCCACCTTCCGTTGCCGTCCATGATAATGGCAACATGCCGCGGGACTTTTGCGCCTTCGATTTTCTCACCCATGGCGGAAAGTCTGTTCGCGACCGGCTCCCACGGAAAGGATGCCCAACGGGGCGCCAATGAGTTTGGAGAGGGCCGAGAGGTAGGCCCGAGCTTTGACCGGAAGCTCCCGCCAGCGGCGTGCCTCCGTCGTGGGTTCACACCAACCGGGAAAGATGCGGTAGATCGGACGGCAACGCTCCCAATCGCAGGCCTCCACCGGCGGCTCCCGCAAAACTTTTCCTTTGAGCCGGTAGCCAACGCAGACGGGGATTTTTTCCAAGCCATCGAGACCGTCGAGATTGGTCATGGCCAGCTCCGTCACACCGTTGAGCCGTACTGCCCGGCGCACCAGAACGGCATCAAACCATCCGCAGCGACGGGCCCGGCCCGTGGTGGAACCAAACTCCCTCCCCATGCCGTGCAGAAGATGCCCCAGCGTTCCATCTTCCGTGACAAACGGTCCTCCTCCCACGCGGGTGGTGTAGGCCTTGAGGACTCCCACCACACGGCGGATGGCGGTGGGAGGAACTCCCGTTCCGGTGCAGGCACCTCCAGCCGTACAGTGAGAACTGGTCACGTAAGGATACGTTCCGTGATCGACATCCAAAAAAGTCCCCTGGGCCCCTTCAATCAGAACTTTTTTTCCGCTTTCCACCACCCCATGGGCCAAGGACACGCCATCACAGAGGTAAGGCTTCAGGACTTTTGCCGCTCGGTGGAGCTGTCGCAGGGCCGGAGCAAGAGCGACCGTTTCCCACCCCTGATACCGTGCGGCGGCGTTGTGAACCCGGAGGCGCTCCCGAATCCGGCGTGAAAATTCGGCAGGAGGCAGGCCTAGGTCACCTGCCCTCAGGCCCACCCGGGCGGCCTTGTCCGCATAAGCCGGTCCAATCCCTCGACCCGTGGTGCCGATTTTTCCTTTTCCCCGTTTTTTTTCCGAACCGCGGTCGATGGCGCGATGATGGGGAAGGACAAGATGCGCTTGCGCCGCCAAATGCAAGCGTCCACGGGTGCGAATCCCACGCTCGTGGAGCCCTTGGATCTCCGTGACTAAACTGGCCGGATCAACCACGGCTCCGCCGGCAATCAGGCAGGAAACTCCGGACCGTAGGATTCCTGAGGGCACCAGATGGAGGACGTATTTTTCCTGACCGATTTCCACCGTGTGGCCGGCATTGTTTCCCCCCTGGGCCCGAAAGACCCAGTCAGCCTCGCCAGCCATGACATCGAGGATTTTGCCTTTTCCCTCATCGCCCCACTGGAGGCCAAGAACAACCGTTACGTTGGATTTCAAGTATGTCTCCGGCCGCAAAGAGGACCGATTAATAACCCTGTTGCGGTCCAGCCAGAGAGACGCCGCTGCTCGTGGGCGCTTGGTTAAAGCCCAGCGGCAATTCCGGAAACGCCTTCAGGGTCAGGGTGGCCAAAGCGACGAACTCCGAGGGGGATCCCTGGTTTTGCCGGTTGGCCACCGCCGCCCCCAGAATCCAGGCCCCGATATCGCGGTAAATTCCGAAATTCACCTGCTGCAAGAGGTCGGGATTTACCGAGTAGGTGACTCCGGCATTGAAGAACCAGCTTTCGTTCAGACGATAGTTGGCGTTCCCGTTGATGACCTGGGTCTGGGTGTTGGTGAGAACCTCGTTATTCAAAGCATCCACAAAGGCAAACTGCTCGAGAAAGGAGTACCCCAGTCCCAGTTCGAGGGCGGGAATCACCTGCCAGCGGCTGCCCAGGTTGATGGAATTATATCCATTCCCGCTCACCGCCGTGGAGGCACCGAGCGTGCCCGTCCACCACGGAACCGGCATGATATTCAGCTCGTTGTAGATTTGGGGGAAATCAGAGTTTACCGTCTCCGGGACTTCCGCGAAGTCCGTATTCAGGCCCGGCAAGGTGGGTCGGACCGGCTGGTAATCTCCGTAAATTTTCCAGTTGGCCAACTCATAGGGCTGCCCATCCCGTTTGGTGAGGACCCGGTTCATCAGGCCGGGACGCACCACCAGGAGTTGGTCGATGGAATCGATCGAATTGTAGAGCGTCGAGTTCAGCGGTTGGGATTGGGTGGAGTTCACCCGGTTGTCAAAACCTGCGAACTCCGTGGGCCGGACGTTGGGACGGGGCACGTAGCTAAAGTTCACAAACGGCTCCATCACGTGCCGAAGACCGTCGATGGCCCAGGCCTTCTGCTTTACGTCATTCCAAGTGGAATGAACCTTGGTGGAAAGGTCGGTTCCCACGTTAAAGACGTATCGGAACAGGGAGGTGTCGGAAAGGTCGGAACTGCTCAGGGAGTTGGTTTGGGTTGTGTTTTGGACCTGGCCACCCGGTGTGAGATTGCTTCGGGTGTAAACGGTCCCGCGAATGCCCGCGCGGGGGGTAAAGTTGAGCCAATCAAAATATTGCCTCGGATACAGCAACTGATGATAGGTGTCGTAGCGGATGGCGGTGTAGTCGGCCAGGCTCGAAACCTGGTTCCACTGGGTGCCCATGTAGCTCACGCTGGATTCGCCCTCGTAAGCCAAACCGGGGTGACCATCGGGATTCCGCAAAAACTCCTCCTTGTCGTAGGTTCCCGGGATGAACTGGCGCTTGAACTCGATCTTGGCCGACGGCTTTTGTTGCTGCGTCTGGAAAAGGTTGTTGATCTGGGTCCGGGCGTTGGCCGTCACCGTGAAGTTGGGATCTTGGTACATGGCGTCCAGGAAGGTGTTCGGCTGCTGATCCCGGATATAATCATCCGCAAAGAAGTCCTGAGTCACGTAAGCGTCGCTGAGGACATTGATTTTGGAGCGGGAGCTGAAGGAAGGATCGTCAAACTGGGGGGCTCGGTCGGAATCCGTCCGGTTCCCCCCCTTCATGATCGTGGTGTTGTGGCTATAGGGAAACCAGTAGCGGCCACGCGGCGGGGCGGCGTTGGCAGGTCGCTCCTCGGTGCCCTCATAAATCTGATAGCCGCGGTCGTTGATGTACCAGCCGCGTAAACTGACAGCGGTTTTCGGATGATCCGTCCCGATGCCGGGAGTCTCATAGGAAGCCGCCGCCCCACCGGCCCACCCGCGCCGCCCATAATAATCCAAATTGACCTCGCCTTTTAACTTGTCCGTGATGGCAAAGCGGTAAGCCCCCAAGGCATACATGCCGAGCCGGGAGACCGATCCCACGGAAACGTCCACCGAAGAGGCGGTGTCCCGCTGGTATTGCACCAAATAAGGAAACCAGAAAAAGGGCACATCCCCAAAGTAGGCCACCGAATTTTCCACGATGGTCTTGTCGTCGGGATACAGGCTGACGGACGAGGCTTTCACTTTCCAGCCCGGCGTCTCGCGGTTGTCGGTGGAGTAGTGGCCTCCATCAATTTCATAGTGCCCGATCTCGGGGGTGCCGATCGATTGCCCTTCCACCATCATTTTCCCGTCCAAGAACCGGAATTTTTCGGAAAGAATCTTTTTGGTGCGGAAATTATAGGTCAAAAGATCCCCGCGGTAGATCTGGTCCATCATGTAAAGACGGACATTCCCCTTGGCCGTGGCTTCCTTGGTCGTGGGATTGAAATGAACCTGGTCGGCCATCAACACGTCCCCACCGTAGGTAACAGTGACGTTGTCTTCCGCATAATAAATGCCCCCCTCATACCGGTTGGCACCATCGGAAGTGATCTGCAATGGTGGCTCAACGGACTCAGGGGGCTCCGAAGTTTGCCCACACAGCACAGAAGTCCCTGTCAGCCACCCGACTAGGGCACACAGGCCCAGCATCCATGAACTCTTTATTTTCATGATATTACGTAAAAAGTGCTAGCAATTCTATCTGTTTTGGACAGAGAAAAACATTAACAAAAAGACTGGCTATTTTTTATAGCTTATTTACTTGATAGACAACTAGTTAAGGCTCCATTGGAGCATCTTTTCTATGGGTGCCTTTGCCTTTTGCACCACCACCGGATCCAAAATCACCTCAGGACTCATATTTTCCAAAGCGGCCACTGCCTTCTCCAAAGTGTTCATCTTCATATAACGGCATTCGGAGCAGGCACAGTGATCCGTGGGTCCGGGGATGAACTTCTTATCCGGCATTTCCCGCCGCAAGCGGTGCAGCATCCCCTCCTCCGTCACGACGATAAAGGAATGAGAGGGACTGGCCTTGCAGTAGGTCACCATTTTCTCTGTGGAGCAGACCTCATCGGCCAAAGCCCTCACCGCTCGGGGACATTCCGGATGAGCCACCACCGGAGCCTCAGGATGCTCTTGTCGGATCCGGTCGATGGACGCCGCCGTGAACTCCATGTGGACGTAGCAGTCGCCGTCCCAGAGCCGCATCTTTCTCCCAGTTCTCTGCATGACCCAGTCCCCAAGATTTCGATCGGGCAGAAAAAGAATTTCCCGGTCGGCCGGGACACGCTGCACAATCTTCTCGGCGTTGCCCGAGGTGCAGATCACGTCGCTCAATGCCTTCACCGCCGCCGTGCAGTTGACGTAAGAGACCACGTACAGCCCAGGATTTTTCTGCAGGTAGGACGCGAGCTGGTCAGCCGGACAGGAGTCCGCCAAGGAACAGCCGGCATGGAGATCCGGCATGAGTACTCTCTTTTCAGGATTCACGATCTTCGCCGTCTCCGCCATGAAATGAACTCCGCAGAAAAGAATCGCGTCTCCTTTCGCTTTTTGCGCCGCATAACTGAGACCCAGGGAGTCCCCCACAAAATCCGCCACCTCCTGGATTTCTCGTCGCTGATAGTTGTGGGCCAGCACCACCGCGTTCTGTTTTTTCTTTAGCTCAACGAAACGCTGCTGGAGAGGCGTCATCCCGTTATAGTGGACTCCTTTTAGACGGCGGACAAACGGGACCGATTTTGGAATGACAAATCCACCAACCCTGCTTTATATGAACCTGATGGACGAAGCTCGCACCGGTTTAGGCCTGATTTTTCTCCTCCTAGCCTTTGTCGTCTGCGGTGGGATCGTGATTTGGCTGATCGTATCTGAAGGAATCCGGCACACTCGCCAGTCTTCGGAAGACTCCCCGCACTCTTAATCCACAACCTCGTCGGCGGGCAGGAGAAACGCCAACGCCTCCGGCAACCGCTCCCTCCAAGCTTTCTCGTTGTGCTCCGCCCGAAGGCCGGGCTGAAACCATAGATCCCGCCGGATCACCGCACCGCCTTTCACCCATTGCTGGTAGATCCGGATTACGTCCGGCCAGTAACTTTTCCCCTCCCGCGTACCCATATCCAAATAGATCCTCCCCGCCGGTTTGGGCTTCTTCAGCGCCTCTTCAAAAAAATTCGGACAGGCCCAATAAGCCGGTGAAAACACCCCGGCCGAGCTGAAAACCTTCCCATGTTTTTCCAAAAGATAGTGCGAAACCACCCCACCCATCGAGGAACCCAGCACCCCCGTGTTCGCCCGATCAGGCAAGGTCCGATAATTCCGGTCAACATAGGGCTTCACCACCTCGAGCAGATACCGGGCATACAGATCTGCTCGGCCCACTTCTCCCTGCGCCGGGCGACCTGGGGGCACCACGTCCGGCGGCGGCAGATACTCCCTAACCCGATCCGGCGTGTTATCGATGCCCACCACAATCGCCGGCCGAACCCGCCCCGCCTTCATCTCCTCCTGCGCCACCTTGTCCGCCGACCACGAACCGAATGGTCCGCCTGGATCAAAGACGTTCTGCCCGTCATGGCAATACACTACCGGATATCTTTCTTTTCCGTTGTCGTATCCCGGCGGCAACCAGACCCGGATCATCCGGCCGGGAAACTCCTTGATCGGAGAATCTAAATACTTGGCAATCTCCAGCTTCCCGTTTCCCTCCACCTCCCTTGCCTCAGCTTTCCTGCCCCCTTCCACCTCCCGCATGACCCGCGGTTTTCCCAAAAAAACCGCATTGGCTGGATCCTCGAACTCCTCCACTCCGGTTTTTCGCTTCAAAAACCGGTAGGTCCCCTGCGTCTCCAATGGCATCTGGATCTTCCCTCCCCACTTTCCCTCCCCCAAGGGCGCCAACATCACCGCCCGCAACGGATCCCCCTCCCCAAGCTCTTTCGACTCCCCCACCACAAAAACAGCTTCCTTTAGAGAGACCTGAACCTCCAAGGAAAACTCTTGGATGCCCTCCGCTCTGGATAGCCAGGGATAAAAACCAAGTAAAAGAAGGAGAAAACGAGACACCCGATCAGATTATGGGACGAGAATCACCCTGACAAAGGAAGCATTCGGACTATCGGAGACGTCCACGCTAGCCGAGCAACTAGGGCCGGAAGCCATCACTTGCGAGCCGCTGTTAACCCAATCTCCACTACTCAGCGATGCCCTCTTCTGAACCTGATACTTTTTCCCGGCAATCGACGGCCAACTGATCGCGAGGGTATTTGCCGTGCGCTCGATGTTGCCCACCTTGAAAGTGGATGAAGAGTCGATCGGACTGGTGCCCAAGGCGTTTTCCTGAGCATTGGTGAACCCGTCCCCGTCTGGATCATTCGTTGCCACTCGACTGCCCCCGGTGATCCCGTAATCGGCCCACCAGCTATCGGCAATCCCGTCGGTGACGGGGCTGAAACTAAGCGTCGAGGCCGCGGAAGAAATCGTCCCGGAGTCCGCCAACTGCCGTGTGTGGGTCATCGCACCGATGTAGAGATTGTAAGGGGTGTCCGGACCCGCATTTTTGTTTTCCACGATCAGACGGGAGATAGCCCCTCCCGCGGTGGCCAGCGTCCCGGTGATATTCGCATTCCCCGTGGACAAACTGTAGGCAGTGGCGGAAGTGAGCGTCAGCGTGAGATTGAGTCCTGCATCCGTGTAGCCCAAGCCGGTATCGCGTGCGGCGGTGTTGTCCGTAATCCGGTAGTTGCTCTGCCCGCCGACAAAATAAAAGCGGAACTTCACGTTTCCGAAGCTGTCCGCCAAGGCAAATCCCACCTCGCTACCATTGTTGATCCAATTGTTATCAAGGCGAAGGGCCAGGCTGTCTCCAGCGACCATCGCCGTATTAAAATTCCGGATCGCCGTTGAGATGCCACCATTATTGGCCCAAAGCCCGAAACCCGTCGTGGATCCGACATTCATGTTGGTGGAATTGTTGGCCAAAAAGTGACCGCCACTGCCGGAACTGGTCAAACTCCATGCCCCAAAACCTGTCCCGCCCGTGAGGCTATTGGACCAAGTCGTGTAATTGGCCGGACTGTCCGTGAGCGTCTGCGTCGAAGACGTGGCGTACGTCCCGCTAAAGGTCACTGCGTTCGCCCCTGCACCCAGGCCGATGGTCGCCGTCCACTCCCACCCGTTGGGCTGGCTTCCGCCGGGAAAAGCCACCAGCCCCGTGGCCCCGGTAAGCGGGTTGGACCAAGTCAGGCCGTTGGTAAAGGCCGAACCGGCCCGACCCCGAAAGACATGAGAATTTCCCGTCACCGATCCGGAAGCTGCCGGGTCCACCACGGTGATCTGGTTCGGATTGAGTGGAGCAAAGGACGTCGTGGCACTCAACCCAGCGGAGGAAGCCGACGAGCCGGCCACATTCACCGCCTTGACCGTGTAGGTGTAGCTGTTTTCCGGCAACAACCCGGAATCCACATAGTTTGGATCCTGTGGAACCCCAATTTGCGTCCCGTTGCGAAATAAAATGTAGGAAGTCGCCGTGGCGGAAGGAGTCCAAGCGAGAGATACCGAAGTGCTGCTCGTGGCCGTGGCCTGCAGACCCGCAGGCGCGGCCGGCGGGTTTGTGGGAGGCGGTTGACTGGCTGCACTGAAATTCCAATTTCCTCCCCCGTTGTTGTCCCACGCGCCCGACCCGTTATTAAACACCAACGCGATGGTCGTGG
>JBBAWG010000027.1:0-21222 GCA_040397305.1 Methylacidiphilales bacterium
AAATCGCAAGTCTCGCCATCCCTAAGCACCACCACCGTACCTCAGGGAATCATCCCACTTTCCTAGGAATGTGGGACATTTCGATATTCTGCAGAATGTCGAATTGACGCGGCCCTTTTATTATTCATTTGTATAACAGTGCTTGAGACCAACGCCCACCCCCTGCTCCCCGTTCTGGAGGAAATCCCTCACCACCCGGGCCGGACGTTTCTGCACCGGGTCGACTCGGACCAGTGGAAGGAACTAGGCCTCAAAAAGCATGACCGGCTTCTTCTCGAATTTCGCCCACTGAAAGACGGGGATGTCGCCCTAATCTTGCACCATGGCCAGCCCGTCCTGACCCGGTACCGGCACCTCCCCCAGCCCAGCTTCCTGCCCCCCTCGCCCGGCAAGCCGATCCCTCAGGATGACGCCGTTCTTCAGGGCGTGGTGACTTGCCTGGTCCGGACGATGTGAGCACCCCCGCCCGGTCGATCCTGCATCTCGATGCCGATGCATTTTACGCCTCCGTCGAGCAGGCAGCTGACTCCCGCCTTCGTGGCAAGGCCATCGCGGTCGGCGGTGCCTCACGCGGGGTGGTCGCATCCGCCAGCTACGAGGCCCGCGCCCGTGGGGTTCGTACCGCCATGCCCACCTCCCGGGCCCGACGACTGTGTCCAGAACTGATCCTCGTCCCGGGCGACTTCGCCAAATACGAACGATTCTCCCAGCTGATGTTTTCCTATGCCTACGATCTGACGCCGGATGTGGAGATCTGCTCGATTGATGAGGGATACTTCGACCTATCAGGGCAGGCCAAGGGCCATCCTCGCGACTCCGCCGCCAAACTCTCGGAAGCCATCCGCCAGTCCCTTAAAATCACCATCTCCCAAGGATTAGCCGCCACCAAGTTCGCCTCCCAGGTAGCCTCCAAGCTGAAAAAACCGAACTCTTATCTAGAGGTCGAATCAGGCAAAGAGCGTGAGTTTTTGGCCCCTTTACCCTCCCGCTGGCTGCCCGGCATCGGCACCCGAAGTGAACCCCTCTACCTACAAGCCGGCCTGGCCCAGATCGAACAGGTGGCCTCCCTGGAGTTGGACGATTTGGAGCTCCTGGCCGGCTCCTCCGCCTCCTCCCTGAAACTTTTCGCCCAGGGAATCGATCCCCGTCCGGTCATCCCAGCCCCACCCGCCCCCAAATCGGTGGGAGAACAGGAAACTTTCTCTGCGGATACCATTGATGAGGCATTCGTTCTCGCCGTCTTGCGCACCATGACGGATCGACTCTGCCGACGCCTCCGCGAGGACGGCCTGGCGGCCCGCACGGTCACCCTTCGGATCCGGTACAACGACATGGAGGAGACAATGCGATCCGACTCCCTGGACGAGCCCACTCCTGTGGAAACCGATTTCTATCCCAAGCTTGGTCCTTTACTCAAACGTGCGTGGGAGCGAAGGGTCAGCCTTCGCCTCGCGGGCGTCCGACTCTCCCACCTGCATGCCGCCTTGCCGGAACCGGAGCTACCGCTGGAGGGACTTCCGGGCAAAACTCTGACCGAGCGGGTTCAACTGGCCGAGGCCTCCGACCTCATCCGCCGCCGTTACGGAAAGGGCGCCATCGTCCGCGGGCACGATCTTTGGCTGAAGAAGAAAAGCTTGGACTAGTTTTGGGCGGTCACCGGAAATTCATATTTTTGGGTATGCCGCTCATGGAATTCGAAGGCCGGAAACACTTCCACGCGGAACCGATAACGAACCTGCAGAGGCACCGCCACCTGGTTGGCCAATCGTTTGCTGGTGGAAAGGAAATCCATCTCTTGGACCGTCACTAAAAAACCTGCCAACTCCACCGGCTTGGTGAGATATCCTTCCAGCCGGACTCGGGAGAAATCCCGCTTCGCCACCCAGCAACGTCCCCGTGCCTGGGAAATGACCAGTTCCCGGAATGTGGCAGGCCGAGCACCCTTTTTTGGCTGAAAGGCCAGTCGGTAACAGAGTTCACCATGGGATGTATCCTCCGCTTCCATCCTCCAATCAAACAGATGAAGCCGGTCCAAAATAGAGGTGTCGTCGTCCGGTCTCTCCCGGTGCTCGTCGGGGATAATTCGTTTCGTTTCCTGACCCCCGGGGACCGGCAAATCCGCTGCCGCCAGCTTAAGAACCTTCTCTTCCCGTTCCTCCACTTCTCCTTCTTCGTTTAATTCCTCTTTGGTTTCCACGAGTCGACAGAAGGCGGAACCGTATTTTTTAAAGTTTGCCTGCTCCTGATTCCGGGCCTTCCCAGCGATCTGCACTGCAGATAAAGGGGATTCTGCGGAAATACCGCATGCCGCACTCAAGCCAATGCATAGAGCCAACAAAGAAAATGTCAGCGGCCTCAATAACTGAAATCTGCGAAGACGGACTCAGGCCTACAACGGAATTTTTTTTCGATATAGCCTATTAGTGATAGTGGCTGTTAGCCCCCCACGGGATGCCAAGTGGTCTTGATTTCAACCGTGTCCAATATTCGATATGGATCCTGAACAATCTTTGCCTTGTCTGAACGTAGAAAAAAGCGCTTCAGATTCAGGGCACAAGCCTCCCGCAGCGCGGCAGCCTCTTTAGAATCTCCCCCCTGCACCACGAGCGCGTTCACATCCATGTGACCGGCCATTTGGGTCACGAGTTCCGAGCGGAGTCCGCAAAGAAGGTTCACCACTCCGGCCGGAAGGTCGGAAGTCTCCAACACTTCCCCAAGCTCCATCGCCGCCACGGCGGCCCGACCGGTAGACAAGGAAACCACCACATTCCCCCCTACGAGAACCGGAGCGATTCCGGCGATGAGATCAAGCAGTGGTCGTTTTTCCCCGGTCACCAAAGCCACCACCCCCATGGGCTCGGTGACTGAAAAATTGAAGTGCGGGCTGGCCACTGGATTCACCGCGCCAAAGACCTGCAAATACTTGTCCGACCAACCGGCGTAATAGACCAGCAAGTCGATTGCCTCCGCAACTTCGGCCTTGGCCGAGGCCGGACTCAGTCCGATCGACTGAAGCACGGCCTCAAAACCCGCCGCCCTTCCCTCCAGCATCTCTGCTGCCCGATAGAGAATCTGCCCCTTGAGATACGCCGTGGTGTTAGCCCAACCGGAAGCCGCCTTGCGGGCGGCCACCACCGCGTTGCGGAAATCCTTTCGCGAAGCCCGACAAACATGGCCAAGCCATCTTCCTCCGGGGGCCTCCACATCCAGGGCCCGCCCAGACTCAGAGCGCACAAAGGCACCGCCGATGAGCATCTTATAGGTCTTTCGGATATCCAACCGGCCGTTCTTCCCGTTACGACTCATGACAACTCCACGTAAGGCCGGAGACCGTGCCGACCCCCCTCCCGTCCGTAACCGCTCTCCTTGTAACCCCCAAAGGGCGATGCGGGATCAAACTTGTTGAACGTATTCGCCCAGATCACGCCTGCCTTGATTCCACGGGTGACCTTGAAGATTTTCGCCCCTTTATCCGTCCAGACACCCCCCGACAGGCCGTAGGGAGTATTGTTGGCTTTTTCCAAAACCTCGTTGAGGGTCCGGAAGGTCTGAATGGCCAGGACCGGTCCAAAGATCTCCTCCTGCACAATTCGGTGGGACTGGGCCACATTGGTGAAAAATGAGGGCCGAACCCAATACCCCTTCTCCGGCACAGGACAGCGAGTCTGAAAAAGTTCCGCCCCCTCCTCCACGCCAATCCGCAGGTATTCTTGAATCCGTTCGCATTGAGCCCGGGAGTTGATCGCCCCAATGTCGGTGTTCTTGTCCAGCGGGTCGCCCACCAGCAGGGTTTCCATCCGGGCCTTTAACTTGGCGACAACCTCCTCGGCCACACTCTCCTGTACAAAGAGTCGCGATCCCGCACAGCAAACATGCCCCTGATTAAAGTAGATACCATTGACAATCCCCTCAACCGCCTGGTCGATCGTGGCGTCTTCAAAAATAATGTGCGCGGCCTTTCCGCCGAGCTCAAGAGTCAGTCTGGTTCCGCGGCCCGCCAATGCCTTCTGGATGGCCTTACCGACCTCGGTCGATCCGGTAAACGCGACCTTGTCCAAATCCGGGTGATTCACCAGGGCCGCCCCAGTTGAGCCCGCCCCTGTCACAAGATTGAAGACGCCCTCGGGAAGGCCCGCCTCCTGACAGATCTCCGCAAACAGCAGCGCCGTCAAAGGGGTGGTTTCAGCGGGTTTCAGCACCACCGTGTTGCCGCAGGCCAGGGCTGGCGCGACCTTCCAAGCCACCATCAGCAGGGGGAAGTTCCAGGGAATAATCTGCCCAGCCACGCCCACCGGAGAGACCTTCTTGCCGGGGAACGCATAGGCCAGTTTGTCGGCCCAACCGGCATGGTAAAAGAAATGGGCTGCCGCCAAGGGAATATCCACATCCCGGGACTCCCGAATCGGTTTGCCGCCATCGAGGGTCTCTACCACCGCGAGTTCACGGGCCCGCTCCTGAATCAGCCGGGCGATCCGGTACACATACTTGCCCCTTTCCCGGGCGGACATCTTTTTCCAGGTCTTGTCGTAGGCCCGCCGGGCGGCCTTGACCGCGCGGTCTACATCCCTTGCATCGGCTTCGGCCACCTCGGCCAGGACCTTTTCGCTGGCTGGGTTGATCGTTTTGAAATACTTGCCCGAGGCAGGGGGAACAAACTTTCCACCAATGAACAGCCCGTAGCGATCCTGCAGCCGGATATGGTCGGTGCTTTCCGGTGCCGGAGCGTAACCCCAGTCAGACCCTTTGGAGATGGTGGCTTCAGTCATTGGAGAAGTAGTCCCCTCCTTGGTACACGCCGGTCCGCTCTTTTTCCAGTTGCATCAGGATGTCATTGGGAAGACGGCTGGCTCCAATTCGGAAAAGGTCCGGCGTCAGCCAGTCCGGACCCAACACTTCCCTCACCATCACCAGAAGATGCAGGGCTTGCTTGGAGTTGGCGATTCCCCCGGCCGGCTTCATCCCGATTTTCTTGCCGGTCTTGCGGTGAAAATCGAAAATAGCCTGCAGCATGACGAGAACGACTTCCGGTGTGGCGGCGGGCTGGATTTTCCCGGTGCTGGTTTTAATAAAGTCACCCCCCGCTTCCATGGCGATATCACTGGCAAGACGAACCCGATCCAGCGTGCCCAGCTCTCCTGTTTCCAGGATCACTTTGAGGTGTGCGTGGCCGCACGCTTTCTTTACCTCAGCAATTTCATCCGCGACCCGGCCGTACTCGCCGCGAAGAAAATCACCGCGGGAAATGACCATATCAATCTCGTCCGCCCCTTCAGCTACCGCGTAGCGGGTGTCCTCCAGTTTCACTGCGAGCGGGTTCATGCCGCTAGGAAAGGCCGTGGCCACCGCCGCCACTTTGACGGGCGTCCCCTTGAGCGCCTCACGGGCGATTCGGACCATGGTGGGATAGACACAAACGGCCGCGACCAAGGGCACGTCTGGGCGGGCTGAGTGCAAATGGAGCGCCTTGGCGCAGAGTTGGCGGACCCGACCCGGAGTGTCCGCGCCCTCCAGCGTGGTCAAATCGATCATGGAAAGGGCCAGTTTCAGACCCTCTACTTTAGAGGTTTTCTTAATGCTCCGGGTGGCCAAACGTGCGGCGCGTTCTTTAATGCCAACTTCATCCACCGGATGCGGTTGGATCTGGTAAGGGCGAGTGGCTCCTCTGTCTAAACCTGTGGTCATAAAATCCCTAGATGGGTCCTGAAATCATCCCTCCCCTTGCAAGGAAGGTCAAACCATGCCGGGGAAGAGCCGTTCCAGCCGGATACTCGAAATCAATCGAGTCTAGGCGGCGGTGCCGTTCGCTCCGTTGGCATCGCCGAAAATCAATTTCAGATCCTCCTTGGAACTGCGACCCAGCCAACGAGTTAGGCTTTCCGAACCCTGTTTTTTGGCCTCATAGGCTCGAAGCACCTTGTCGATGTAAAGATGGACCTCCTCATACGGAACCTTGGGCTGAATCAGGACATTGAACCGTGCATCCGCCCCCGTTTTTCCTCCGAGGAACATATCAAAGTACTCCTTTTTCACGCCATCGACTGTTCGGGTGGCTCCTCGAAAACCAATGTCGGCCACCTGGTGTTGGCCGCAGGAACTGGGACAGCCGCTGAAATGAATCCGGACCTTGTCCTGATAGTGGCTGCAGGTCTTTTCCAACTCACCAACCAAACGGATCATGCGGTTCTTGGTCTCGGCCACGGCCAGATTACAAAACTCGATCCCTGTACAAGAGACACAGCCCTTGCGGAAATTACTCGGCTCCACCACCAAGCCTGCCATCTCGAGTTCCTTCTTGAGGGCTGCCACATTCTTCTCGGGAACATAGGCAATAATCAGGTTCTGTTTGTTGGTCCCCCGAACCCCGGTCTTCCCTTTCTCGCCGTACTTCTCGGTAAGGTCCGCAATGATCCGCATCTGGTGGCCCCGGATCCGGCCTCCGGCGAGACAGATTCCAACCCAGTAAAATCCTTTTTGGATCTGCTCCTTGACTCCCACGTGATCGCTTTCCGGGTCTTCAGGGAAGACAAAGTCCGTGTGCCGCTCGAACTTGCGGTTAGCCGCCCGCTCCACCTCGGTAATAAACTTTTCCGCCCCCCAGTCTGCCATGAGAAACTTGAGACGAGCCCTCGAACGTTTATCCCGATACCCGTGGTCCCGGTAAACCACCGAGGTGAAGTGCACGATCGGCAGGACATCCTCGGGCCTTAAAAAGACCGGGAGGGTTTGGGAAAGGTGGGGAGCCGCAGAGAGTCCTCCCCCCACCTTGATGCCGTATCCTCTCTCCTTCCCTCTCTCGAGACCGAACACCCCAACGCAGTTGATGTCAGGCTGGGTGCACATGATCCGGCATCCGGAGATGGAAATTTTGTATTTTCGGGGAAGATTGGAGAATTCGCGGTTGTTGGTGAGATGCTTGTCCACCGCTTCCAGCTCGGGCGTGGCGTCCAGGATGGCATCGGGATCAATCCCGGCCACCGGACATCCCACCACATTCCGGGCGATGTCACCACAAGCCCCGCTACAGGTGATGCCCACGCCTTGCAGGCGCCTGAAAATCTCCGGGAACTGCTCGATCCTGAGCCAATGAAGCTGGATGGTCTGCCGGGTGGTCACGTCACCAAAACCATGGGCAAACTCATCCGTCAGGGCGGCAATTTCCCGCAACTGGGCCGGGTTGAGTTGCCCCCCGGGAATGCGCGTGCGGAGCATGAAATACCCGTCTTCCTTCGGCTTCTGCTGGTACACCCCGTACCACTTAAACCGCATGAAGTCGTCCGGCTCAATCGCTTGGACACCCTCTTTGGCGTACCTTGGAAGATCATTGATGACCTCCAACCCATCTTTGGCGAGTTTGAGTTGCTCCTCCTTGGTCTGGCCGGGGGTAAAATTCCTTGGAGTGGAAAGGGTGGCGGACATCAAGAGGACCTTACAGGGATTCGCGAACCCCACAAGCTAACCGCATGTCATCAAAGGGCTTAGGGTATTGGCGTCTCATTGACTTGCTTCCACTCTTTTTTTGAAAAGATTCCGAAAAGATAACGGAGACCCGGCCTGATATCGCGGGTTGAGATCGCCAGCGTCTTGAGTCGCCCCTCCCCCTCGTCTCGACAACGAAAATGGATCTGACTCCCACGCGTGATCACCAAAACCGCAAATTCGTTTTTGAAATCCACCTCCCCAGGGGCCTTCGCAAGGCCGAGGTCTTTCCATGTGTCTTCAAAGACCGCAGCGTCGAAGATTGGACGGGCCTGTCCTGAGCCGAAAGACTCCTTCACCGTTTCACCAAGGAATTCACGGATGGGTTTGGGGTCAGATTTCACAGATTCATCAGCCACGGCTGCCGAGCCGAAAACCAGCGAGCCGAAAGCCAGGGTTAGAACAAATGAAGGGATCAAGGTTTCGCAGGCATGGCAGATGCCGAGCCTGTGCCTAGTTCAATCCCTTGATCGCCGATCTTGGCCCAACTGAGGCCAGCAAAGGCAGGCACGATTGCCGACATTGCCTTCCAAATATCCTCAATGGAGTGAAGGGAGTTTCCACCGGTCAGGACCTCCCGGAGGTCCCGTAATATCATCCAGTCCTCCTTGGCCAGTCCCGGAGCGGCTATCGCGCGAGTCAGTCTCTGCAGACGACCGTTCGCATTGACCATCGAGCCGGTCTTCTCGGCAAAACCGGCCCCAGGGAAAATCACGTGAGCCGCTTCCGTGGTGGCATTGGGTAGGATTCCGGAAGCAATCAGCGTCTCCAACTTGGACAGGGCACTTTCAGGAATGCCGGCTTTCACCACGTCCTCCCCGCCGAGCACCAGCAAAGCCTTGATCTTTCCAGCAGCGATCTCCCCTCCCCAAGTGGACAGTTTTCGACCCCCCTGAGAAAGGCCCAGTAACTCCGCTCCGCGAGTGTTGGGGTTACCGTCCGCGTTGCGCAGAAACTTGTCGGCTTGGCCGGGGCGGTTGACGGTGTCGACCTGCGTCACGCCGAGCTCCTCCATCAACCGCTTAAGCACATAAAGCTCCTCATTGGTCATTCGGCCTGAAGCCACCACCGCGATCTCCTGGGGTTTTAGCTTTCTCAGCCCCTCGGCCGCACGCCGGAGGGCGTCCACCCATGGCGCGGGAAACTGTTCCCCGGCCGCCCTCAACATCGGCTGCTGCAGTCGATCCTTGGCCTCAAGGTAGTGAAAATTGAGCCGCCCATGGTCACACATCCATTGGGAGTTAACGGCCTCGTTTTCCCGTGGGGTCATCCGGTACACCTTGCCCTCGCGGGACCCGATCGTGACATTGCAGCCGGTTCCACAGCTGGCACAGAGGCTCTTGGTCTCTTTTAAAAACCAAACCCGCATCTGGAAGCGAAAGTCCTTGCTGGTGAGTGCGCCGACCGGACAGATGTCGACGGTGTTGAGCGAGTAGTCGTTATCAAAACTCTTGCCGGGGTAGGCCGTGAGGGTGCTTTGGCTCCCTCGATTCACAAATCCGAGGACGCTGTCCTGGGTCAGCTCGCTGGAGAACCGGACGCAGCGCGAGCAGAGAATGCAGCGCTCGTCATCGAGCACAATCCGCTCGCCAAGATCAACATTCTTGGGCTTCTTGACCTTATCCTCCACAAATCGGCTGCCGCCGGTGCCATATTCGACGGAGTACTCCTGCAGCTTGCACTCCCCCGCTTGGTCGCAAATGGGACAGTCGAGCGGGTGGTTGATGAGCAGAAACTCCATTACCCCGTTTCGACAATCCTTCACCAAGGGCGAATCCGTGCGAATTCCCATCCCGGGAGTTATGCCGGTGGCGCAGCCGATCTGCGGCCGGGGCATCCAGGCAATTTCCGGCTTCCCATCCTTGCCCAAGACGGGCTGGCGATCCGGCCCCATTTTTGGCGTACCCATCTCAAACAAACACATCCGGCAGTTCCCGACTACGGAAAGCTTCGGGTGGTAGCAGTAGTGGGGGATGAATTTTTTCAGCCGATGCGCCACCTCCACCACATTGAGGCCCCGCGGCATCTTGACCCATTGCCCATCCACCTGAACGTCGATGAGGTCGTTCTCATCCTTGGCCACATCGTGGTTCCAAGGATTGATCGGATGCTTGGCGGGCGTGCTCATGGGGGTCAATGAATGAGGGAAATCACGTCGTTTTTGGCCGCCGTGCCGTTCCGTCGAATCCGCATATTGAACTCCTCCTTGAACTTCGCGAGGAAGCTCTGGACCGGCCAGGCGGCAGCTTCCCCGAAAGCACAAATCGTGCGACCGGCGATTTTATCCGCGACATCCTTAAGAAGCTCCGGATCCATCTCGCGCCCCTGCCCCTCGGAGATGCGTGCCATTATCTTCTTCATCCAGAGAACCCCTTCCCGGCATGGGGTGCATTGCCCGCAGGATTCATGCGCGTAAAACCCAGCAATGTTGGCCAGGCACTCCACCATGTCCCTCTTGTGGTCCATGACAATGATGCCGCCAGAACCGGCCATGCTTCCTGCCGCGGCCAGGGAGTCAAAGTCGAGGGGGATATCCTCCAATTTCATTTCCTTGTCGACCATGGTTCCATCCGGAGCCTTCTGCTTGAATTTATACACCTCCCCGGCCCGTAAAACCTTGGCCGAGGAGCCCCCGGGAATCACCGCCTTCAACCGATTTCCGCCCCGCACCCCGCCACAGACCTCGTGGATCAGCTCCCCTAAAGTCAGGGCGCCACATTCAAACTCATAATAACCCGGTTTCATCACATCCCCGCTCACACAAAGAATCCGTGTGCCGGTGTTGTTGGGTTTCCCAATCTTGGCGAAGGCCTCGCCCCCCATCTCCACGATGTGCCTGACGTTACACAGGGTCTCCACGTTGTTGACGATGGTGGGACACATGTAGAGGCCCAACACGGCTGGAAAGTAAGGCGGCTTGATCCGCGGGTAGGCTCGCTTTCCTTCCAGGGACTCAATCAGGCCGGTCTCTTCGCCGCAGATGTAAGCTCCGGCCCCGCGATGGACGTGAATCTCAAGGTCGTAGCCGGAGTTTAGGATGTTTTTTCCCAGAAATCCGGCCGCCTTCGCTTCCCCGATGGCCTTTTCCAGAATCTTCCATCCCGTGGTGAACTCGCACCGTATATAGAGATAGGCCAGCTTCACCCCGTTGGCGAAGCAGCTGAGAATCATCCCTTCGAGAAGTTGATGGGGATCCTTATGAATGATCTGACGATCCTTGAAGGTGCCGGGCTCCGACTCGTCCGCATTGCAGATGAGGTAAATGGGCTTCGTGACCTTCGCGGGGTCGATAAAGCTCCACTTCATCCCTGTGGAAAAACCGGCACCCCCACGACCTCGTAATTGACTCTTCTTCACCTCGTCCCGGATGGCATTCGCCCCAAGGGAAAGTCCCTTCCGGAGGGTTTCATAACCCCCGTGCTTACGATAACAGGCGATGTCCGGGGTGTATCCGGGCACATCGATGTGCTTCAGAATCAGGCGTCGTTCGTGGGCCGCCATGTCCGCCTTACCGGCACGTCGCGACCAGTTCGGCCGCGCGCGCCTCATCCACCTTCTCGTGGAAGTCGTCGTTACAGAGAATCACCGGCGCTGTTCCGCAGGAGGCCAGGCACTCCGAGTATTCCAGGGAAAACTTTCCATCCTCGCTAATCAGAGCCCCATGATGAGGATCGCCCTTTACGCCCAGCAGCTTTTCCAGCGCCGCAAAGGTCTTCCCGGCACCCCCCAGCGCACATGGCAAGGTCCGGCAGACACGGAAATGAAACCGCCCATAAGGCTGCTGCCGAAACCACGGGTAAAAGGTCACGAGTTCGAGCACCTGGATTTCCTGCAAATCCAGCTTTTGCGCAATCCACTCCACCCCCCGCGGGCCGATATAACCGAACTGCTCCTGCCAGAGGTGCAGGAGTGGCAACACCGCACTGCGCTTCGAGGCAGGATACTGCTTCACGATTTCGTCCCCTTTTTGCAAGAGGCCGGCAGGAATCTCCCCCTTTTCCGGTCCTGCACAGTTTTCGGTGCCGGCCACAAGGGGAACACTCATCGGTCACACTCTCCCATGACAAAATCAATGCTTCCCAGGACGGCCGGCACGTCGCTGACCGTGTGCCCCGGCAAAAGGGTATTCAGAATCCCCAGGTTACAAAAAGACGGGGCACGAATCTTCAGCCGGTGCGGCACGCCCCCTCCCCGGCTGTTTAGGTAAAATCCTAACTCTCCTTTCGGATTCTCCGCCCCAAAATAAACTTCGCCCACCGGGGCATCCGGGCCCTGAGTCACCACGAGGAACTGGTGGATCAACTCCTCCATCTTGGTCAGCACCTTGTCCTTGGGCGGAAGCACATTCTTCGGGTCATCCACCATCCAGGCGCCACCCGGCATCTTGGCGACCGCCTGAAGAAGAATCTTCACGCTCTGGCGCATTTCTTCCATACGGACGGCGAAACGGTCGTAGCAGTCACCCGTTTGGCCAACCGGAACCTCAAAGTCGTACGTCTCATAACCAAGATAGGGAAAGTATTTCCGGACATCGTAATCGTTGCCCGAACCACGGAGATTCGGCCCGGTCAGACCGAAATCGAGTGCGAGGTCGGCGGAAATCACCCCCACATCCTTGGTGCGGTCCACAAAGATGCGGTTCCGGTTTAACATTTTTCCAAATTCATCCAGGCGCCCGACGAACTGTTCACCGAACTCCTTCACCCCCTCAAGAAACCCCGGAGGAAGGTCTCGGGTCTGGCCGCCCACCCGCGTGAAGCTCGTGGTGAAACGCGCCCCGGTGAGGAGCTCGATGAGATTATAAATTTTCTCCCGTTCGGTGAAGGTGTAGAGAAACATCGTCATCGCCCCCACATCCATCGCGAACGCGCCCAAACCAAGAAGATGGGCGGAGATGCGGGCCAATTCGCAGCAGATCACCCGCGTGACCTTGGCTCGGGGGGGCAGCTCGTAGCCCATTAACTTTTCCACCGCGCAGGCATAAGCGACGTTGTTGGCCAAAGGCGCCAGATAATCCAGTCGGTCCGTGTAGGGAACAAATTGGTTCCAGGTCATGTTTTCGGCGATTTTCTCATCCCCGCGGTGGAGATAGCCGATGTCCGTGTCCGCTTTGGTGATGACCTCCCCGTCCAATTCCAGCACCAGGCGCAAAACCCCGTGAGTGCTGGGATGAGAAGGTCCAATGTTGAGGACCAGCTTTTCCCCGACATCGAGCTGCGGGGCCATCTCCGCCGTCCGGGCCAAGGTATCCCCAAACTCCATGGTGGTGGTGGCGGTGCTCACAGGCTTCGCTCCTCCGCCGGACGGGCGCGTGGCTCCCGTTCATGAGAAAAGGGCGCCGGACTGGTGACGAAGGGCCCGCCTTCCAAGGGAGCCTTGGCGGTAAAGGCAATGTCAGGCATCTCCGTGGACAATCCTTCCAGCGGGAAATCCTTCCTCAGAGGATGGTGCGGATATCCATCCCACATCAGGATTCTTCGCAAATCGGGATGCTCCGAAAAACGCACGCCCACCATGTCCCAAGCCTCGCGCTCGTGCCAATCGGCCCCCTTCCAGACTGAGGAGACCGAAGGAACGGATTCTCCTTCTCCCACACGTGTTTTCACCCGGAGATGGCGACGGGCGGACAAGTCGCAGAGTTCATACACCACCTCAAACCGAGGATGCTCGCCATGGTTATCCACGGCGGTGAGATCAACGAGATACGTCATTCCTTCTTTTTTGAGGGCGATCATCAATTCGACGAGCCGTTCCTTAGGAACCTCCCAGGAGGACTCGCCCCGAAAGTCAGGCAGGATCTTCACCGCAGAAATCAGATCGGCTGTGGCGTCGGCTGCGGCTTCGCTCATACCGCCTGTTTTTGGTTGAGCACGACCCCGCGGCTGTGGGCGATTTTGTCCTGCAGCTTCATCAAAGCCTCCAGCACCGCCTCGGGCCGGGGAGGACAACCGGAAACGTAAACATCCACGGGAATGAGATGGTCGATTCCCTGCAACACGGCGTAGCTCCGGTACATCCCGCCGGTGCTGGCGCAGGCCCCCATGGCAATACACCACTTAGGCTCAGCCATCTGGTCCCAGATCCGCTTGGTGGCCAGCGCCATTTTATAAGTGACGGTGCCGGCCACAATCATCAGGTCCGACTGCCGGGGTGAAAACCGCATGACCTCGGCGCCGAAACGGGCAATGTCAAAACGGGAGGAGGCCGAAGCCATCAGCTCAATGGCGCAACAAGCCAACCCCATGGGCATCGGCCAAAGAGAGTTTTTTCGCATCCAGTTGACCGCGGCATCCAGTGTGGTGAGCACAATATTCCCTTCCACTTTGGAGTTGTAACCCATTGCCCCTGTGACGGTCCCAGCCATGGTCACGAAGCTAGGCGGACTCGCGACAAGGGCAAGGCTGGGGGCCAAGAATCAGTTCCTCTTGACCCCCTTATTAACCCCCTGCATCCAAGCAGGATGCCTTTTGCTATCATGGATTTGGGGGCCGCTCCCCCAGCATGGATTCTGGCTCCTTTTGTGGCTCTTTTGGCTGCGATTGCCCTGGGGCCGATGCTGACCCCCAAGCTTTGGCACCAGCGCTACCACATTTTTAGCGTCTGCATGGCGGCGATTGTGATCACCTACTACCTGATTGGCCGACGCCAAGCCGAACCGCTGGTTCACTCCCTCCAGGAGTATCTCAGCTTCATGGCCCTGATCGGGTCTCTCTTCGTGGTAACCGGGGGAATTCATCTCGGCGTGGCTGGCGAAGCCACCCCAGCACGTAACGTCCTCTTTTTGGCGGTCGGGGGACTTCTCGCCAACCTTCTGGGCACCACTGGGGCCGCCATGCTCCTGATCCGTCCCTGGATCCGGATGAATCGCTACCGCATCACCTCGTTCCACATTGTTTTTTTTATCTTTATCGTCGCCAACGTGGGGGGATGCCTAACCCCCGTCGGAGACCCTCCTCTTTTTCTCGGCTATTTGCGGGGGGTGCCTTTTTTCTGGACCCTCACCCACCTTTGGCCGGATTGGCTTCTGGTGACCGGCCTCCTGCTGGCGGTCTTTTACGTTTTTGATTGGATCAATTTCCGGAAGGCCCCGCCACCGGTTCGGGAGAAAGAGACCGCCCGCGAGACCTTCCGTCTGGATGGCGCAAAAAATGTGTGGTTTGTTTTGGTCATCCTGGGAGCCGTGCTTTTGCGGGGTTGGGGCGCCCCCTGGGGTGTTCCTGAGGTGATCATGGGAGTCGCCGCTTGGCTGTCCCACCGCTTCACGAATCCTGTCATCCATGAGCGAAATGATTTCACTTTTGAGCCCCTCCGGGAGGTCGCATGGCTGTTCCTGGGGATTTTTGCCACCCTCGTGCCGGTCATTCACACCCTGACCGTTCATGCCGGCGTTTTCGGACATCCGAGCAACCTCCAATTTTATCTCATGACCGGAAGCCTCTCCGCTTTCCTGGATAATGCTCCGACCTACCTCGCATTCCTCACCCTCGCCCTGACCCTACATCAACCACCACTCCACCTGCTGGATCCCAAGGACGTGGCACTCTTCGCCGCCCAAGATCCCCATACGTTGGCCGCCATCTCCCTGGGGGCAGTCTTTTTCGGTGCCTGCACGTACATCGGGAATGGACCCAACCTGCTGGTAAAATCCATCGCGGATGCTGCCAAAATTCGCACGCCGTCCTTTTTTGGCTACATCATCCGCTACACCTTGCCCATCCTCCTTCCGATTCTGTTTCTTGCCGGTTGGTTATTCATCCGCTGATTTCCCCCCTTCCCCGCCCTTCGGTTTCCGTTTTTAATCACCTCACTCCATGAGTTTTCCGCGCGCCGCCGGCATCCTGCTTCACCCCACCTCCTTGCCCGGTCGCTACGGCATCGGGGAAGTCGGACCGGAGGCCCACCGCTGGTTGGCCCATTTGCACGGGATGTCCCAGCGCCTTTGGCAGGTTCTGCCTCTTGGTCCCACCGGCTACGCCGACTCCCCTTATCAAACCCTTTCCACTTTTGCCGGCAACCCGATGTTGATCTCTTTCGAAGCCCTGCTGGAGGAAGGACTTCTCCTGGAGGCGGATTTGAAAGGTTTTCCCTCTTTTCCCCAGGACCGTGTGGATTACGGCCCCGTCATCGAGGCCCGGGTCCCGATCCTCGAAAAGGCGGCCCGCTCCTTTGCCCGTCGCGCCTCGGCTCAGCTCAAATCCGGTCTGGCCAAGTTTGAGGAGGAGAATCATTTCTGGCTCGAGGACTACGCTCTTTTCACCACGCTCAAAAAGCACCATGGCAACGGCCCGTGGGTCAACTGGCCGATCCCCCTCGTACGCCGGGAGGCCGGTGCCCTCCAAGCCGCCCGTAAGGAGCACGCGACGGGAATCCGCCACGCCAAAATTCTTCAATTTCTTTTTTTCCACCAGTGGGATGCCCTCCGCCGGGAAGCCAGAGGCCGGGGGATCTCGATCATCGGGGATGTTCCGATTTTTGTGGCTCACGACAGCGCCGATGTCTGGTGTCGCCCGGACCTCTTTTCGCTGCAGCCCAACGGCCAGCCCACGGTGGTCGCCGGGGTACCCCCGGACTACTTTAGTCTCACCGGCCAGCGCTGGGGCAACCCCTTGTACCGACTGGATGCCCACGAAAAGGAGGGATACGCATGGTGGACTTCCCGCCTCAAGGCCGCCTTCGCACTGTATGACATCGTCCGTATCGACCACTTTCGCGGCTTTGCCGCCTATTGGGAAATTCCTGCCACCGAAGAGACTGCCGTCAAAGGTCGCTGGGTGCCGGGCCCTGGACGGAGCCTCTTTGACGCCGCCAAGAAGGCTCTGGGCAGCATGCCCATCATTGCGGAGGACCTCGGGGTGATCACCCCCGACGTGGAGCAGTTGCGAGACGGATTAGGATATCCAGGAATGCGAATTCTTCAGTTTGCCTTTGGAGACGACCCGAAAGCAGCCGAATTCCGGCCGGAGAGCTATCCGAAAGATTGCGCGGTCTACACCGGGACTCATGACAATGATACCACGGTGGGTTGGTACCGCAGCGAACCCGGCAAAGACTCCACCCGCACCGCCGAACAGATTGAGCGGGAGCGGCACACGGTTCGGACCTATCTGCACTGTGACGGCTCCCAGATTCACTGGGATCTCATCGCCCTGGCCCTTCGTTCGAATGCCAACACGGCCCTCTATCCGATGCAAGACGTGTTGGGAATGGGATCTTCCGCCCGCATGAATGTGCCAGGCCGCGAGGGCGGCAACTGGGCTTGGCGCTTTCGCTGGGAGCAGTTGACGCCGGAGATTGAGCAACGCCTCGGGCGACTGACCCGCGAAGCTAATCGGGCCTGAGCGCCCCTTCCCCTACTTGATCCAGCTTGGATCGTGGATCACAAACTGGAGTTTGCCTTTAAAAAGCCCGAGCTCGCCGATGAATTGAAACTTCTTCCCTTTTTCTTTGAGTCGCAGAACGTCCCTGAGGTTTTTGTCAAAAGAGTGAAGGGAGTAGGGCCGCCCATCTACCTCCACCTCCAGCGGACGTACTTTCGAGAGAGTGCTCTCGACTAGAAAAATTTCTCCCACCGCTTTGGCCATCTCCTCGGAATTTGCCTCCTTCAGGACGGAGGCAGAGCGGAGCTTGGCACGATCGATTTTGTCAAAAGACACCTTCAGCGGCTCCTTGGGGGATTGTACCCCGCCAGGAGGGTTGACCAGGGCACGGGATTCTGACGCTTTCAGAGTCTTGAATTTGGCGGCGACCGGAAAGTGATCGCTGGCGCCATAACCAGAACCATAATTCGTCCACCGCCAAGGCAGGCCCAGCGGAGGTTGCCGATTCACGCCGTCGACAAAAACCTGCCCAAAGGTCCCGTCGACATATTCCACATTCTTGCCATCCAACAGCCCACGCGTTACCAGCATCTGCATCAGGGTCCCCCACTCCCCGCTGTACTCGTCAGAATAACGCTCTTCCACAGGCCTTTCGTACCAAAGGTTGTAGAGAACCGGCCCATCTGCTTTCCCCATGGCGGCCTTGTCGCCTTGGGAGCCCAGGACGTCTTGGACCCCGGTCTTGGGCATGAAGGGATACCGTTGACCTTGGTTGTAATGAGAGTTGAGATCCCCAGCCACAATGACCTCGGCGGAGGGATTCTGGGCGAGAATTTCGTCCAACCGCTTGCGAACGGTTTCGGCGTTTCCAAGCCTCTGGTTTTCTGCGGCCGGGTTTCCAGCCTGGCTTTTCCAGTGATTCACCAGGACCACCAGGGGTTTTTCGCCGAGATCGATCTTTGCCTCCAACACACCCCGAGCCGCCGGGGTTTCATGAGTGACGGTCTCCAAGATGGGAAGTCGACTGAGAACCACGTTTTTCTGAGCGATATTATCGCGCCCCGCGGGATCTGGATAATCCCTTCCCACGGCAGGTCGGTAGCCCTTCATTCCCAGGTCCTCCAGATATTTGATCAGCCAAGCTTCTGCCGGTAAACCACGCAGTTCGTCAGTGAGCTCCGTCGTCAGCATCTTTTCTGCGGTCGTGCCCGCGTATTTCGCTAAAAATTCATCATAGTTGGCCACCTTGCTCTCCGGGGTGAAATCGATTTCAATTTCATTGAGAAGCAGGATCTCGGGCCCCTGCCCGGACTGTGTCGACTGCAGAACCTTGCCAATCCCGCGCAGCTTCCCCAATAACTTGGTCGGACCGTAGCTATTGGGATCATCCGGGGTTTCAATGTAATCATCAAACTTCGCCACCCGATCCACATCGAAAAGGTTCTCCACGTTGTACGTCATCACGAGGAATTCCCCGCCCGAAACTTCTGCCGGTTTCTCCTCCGCCCAAGTAACGAACCTGGAAACTGCCAGCACCGTAAAAACGGCCTGAAAAAGATTTATGCCCATAGCCAAACGTTACCCCCCCGAATCATAAACCCACGACATAATTCCCCCTCCTTGACGCGTCACTTGAACCTCATAAACTAACAGTGGCGTGACCCTTTTTCGATCTGTAAATTGCTTTCTCGCAGGGTTTTGCATTTTGTCTGCTTTTTCTATTTCATCCTTTTCCCAGTCAGACTCCGGGGTGGATCTTCGCCCCAAAAAAGCATGGTGGGGTCGCTGGGGATTTATCAACCCTGCTGGTAAGTTTGTTCTCGAACCCCAATACGAGGACGCCCTTCCTTTTTCTGATTTTTTGGCTCCGGTGAAGGTCGAAGGAAAATGGGGGTTCATCAACGGGGAGGGCAAATTCATTATCGAGCCCCGTTTTGAGGGTGCCTTTCTTTTCAGCGATCAGGCGGCCGCAGTGAAAGAGGGCGGGAAATGGGGCTTTATCAACCGGTCGGGGAAGTTTTTTGTCGAACCCAAATACGAGAATGCCGCCGTATTCCGACAGGGTCTGGCCGCTGTGCAGTGGGAAGGCAAGTGGGGCTTTATCACCAAGACCGGAGAAATGGCGATTCCGCCCCGCTTGGAGCAGGTCTACTTTTTTCAACAAGACCGCTGCGGCGCCTTGGCTGACGGCAAGTGGGGTTATATCGACCGCAAGGGCGAGTTTGTCATCCCTCCCAAATACGACGAGGTGCTTGCCTTTTCCGAAGGACTGGCCGCCGTCAACGTCGGGGGTAAGCGGGACGGCGATCAGTTTTCCGGGGGGGACTGGTATTTTGTAAACCCGGAAGGCAAGGAAGTGATCCAGGAGGCCTTTGTTTCCCATACCGCTCCCGCCAGTACCGCCGCATCCCGAGTGGGCACCGATGGACGACAGGATACGACCGCAAAAATCCTGGGGGTGGAAAACGGATTTCAGGGAGGCAAAGCCCGGATTCTGCTTGGCCCTCATCTGATGAATGGTGAGTCAAAAAGCTCAACCTGGGGTTATATCGACACCAAAGGCAACTGGCTGGCCCAAGGGGCTACGACCATCCCCCTCAACTTCTCTACCTACACTCCGGGAGAAGGCTTCACTTTTGAATCAGACCTTCTCGGCAACCGGGGTTCCCCGGCCGATGTTCTGCAGTCCGCCCGCAATGCGGAAAGCATCGGAAAAGCCTATGAGCAGATCGAGACCATTGAAAGGGAGGCGGATGAGCAGTTCGCCGCCGCCGATCGCGCGGAGGAGTTGGGCGACAAGGAGGCCGCGACAGCCTCTCGCCAACTTGGCAAGGAGAGGCGGGAGGAAGCCACCCGGTTGCGCAAGGAGACGGAAAAGCGCGGCGGAGACTCCAATGCCAACTCCCTGAAATACTTCGAGCAAGCCCTAAAGATTTATCAGGATTTCGCCAAGGAAAATCCGGACAATTTCAGAAAAACCGAGGCCCAATACAAAGCCGGGGAAATGCTGGAACACCTCGCCCGTTACTGGGATGCCTACGAGGCCTACAAGAAACTCGTGGAGGAGTCGGCCGCCAACCAGTACTGGGATCTGGCCATCGAGCGCATGTTTGCCATTGGCAACGTCTTTCTCGCAGGGCAACCCCAGATGCTATGGAAAATCCCGATGCCGGCGGACATGAACAAGGTGGTCACGATTTACGAAACCATTATCCGCTCGGCTCCTTTCGGTTCCTACGCACCGTTGGCCACTTTTTCCTGTGGCCTGGCCCGGGAAAAGCAGCGGAAATGGCCGGAGGCAGTGAAGTTTTACGAGGATGTTTTAGATAAATACCCCAAGAACGACCTCATCGATGATGCTCAGTATCAGATCGGATTTGTCTGGATGAAAGCAGCTCGCGAACCCCAGTACGACCAGACCGCCGCCCAAAAAGGGATCGAGGCATTTCAGGATTATGTGGCCCGCTTTAAGCGCAGCGATAAAACGGAGCAGGCCGCAGAAAATATCGAGATGCTCAGGCAGCGCCTGAGTGGCGGGTCCCTTTCGGTGGCCCGTTTTTATGACAAAGCCGGCAACTATCCAGCCGCTTTGGTTTATTACAACGAGGTTCTCAGCCAGAGCCCTGACTCCCCCCAAGGCCAGGAGGCCAAGCAAAGAAAAAGGGTCCTGGAAGACCTTTTGACCGAGGCCAAGCAGCAGACCACCCCGCCGGATCGCGCCAAGATCAGTTTGCGGCATCAGGCCGAACCCCGTAGTGTGCCGCCTCAATGAAATCCATCGTCCTCCTACCCCTGCTGGCCCTGCTTGGCTCCTGCGCCAGCAACTATCAGATGGGCAACACCCCCAAAGGGGCCGGCTTCCAGGACATTCGGATTCTGTATCTCCCTTCCGTGGTGAATGAAACCGACGAGACTGCCGTTCCCGGCCCCGTCACCAACGCCATCCTTCAGGAGATCGACCGGGACGGCACGTTTCGCCACGCCCGCAAGGATGAGGCGGACGCCATTTTGGAAGTCACCGTCAAGAAGATCGTACGCTCCCCGATCCAACAGTCAGTCGAGCAGTACCTCACCACCCTGCAGTACCAGTTAACCATCACCCTGGAGTACCGTGTCTACAGCATGAAGGAGAAGAAGGAGGTGATTGGGAAAAGTATCATCAGCGGATCCACCACCTTTTTTGTGCAAGGCGATCAGACGGAATCTCAACGCCAGGCGCTCCCCTTGGCCGCCCAAAACGTGGCTCAAAATCTCGTCAGCTCCCTCGCCAACCGAGGGTGGTAGACGGTTTTACTTGCGAAAATTGCGACGTCGCCCCAGCAGCCAAGACACGAACCCCACCCCGCAAAAAGCTGCTGAGGAGGGTTCGGGTACGGTCAAAACACGCAGGCTGTCGACGGAGAAGTTGTACGTGGAAGAAGGGTTAGAA
>JBBAWG010000028.1:0-20595 GCA_040397305.1 Methylacidiphilales bacterium
GACCCGTCCAATGGCGGGGGTCTGGGTGCGGTCAAAATCTACTTTGACGGCGGGTATCAGTTCTAACTATCATTCCTTTCCTATGAAATTCATTCCCACCTACTTACGCCTAGTCGCGCTCGCGCTGGGCACCCTCGCCTTTGCTTCCGGGGTTTGGGCACAAGATTTTTCCAAGATTGCGGTGATCGACTACAACACCATTCTCAAAGAATACTTTAAAGCCAAGGATTCCCAGAAGCAGATGGAGGATCTGGCTGCCAATTACCAAAAGGAACGGAACGAGCGGGATGCCGGTCTCAAGACCTTGGTCGACTCGATTAATGGGCTGCAAAAAGATTTACAGGATCCGGCCCTGTCCGACGCCAAGAAAAAGGAAAAGGAAAATCAGCTGAAATCCAAGGGGGAGGAAGGCCAGGTCAAGCAGCGGGAAATGATGGCTTTCGCTCAAACCGCCTCGAAAATTTTGGAAGACAAGCGGCAACGGCTGACCCAGGAGTTGACGGAGGACATCAACAAGGCTCTCGCGCAGATTGCCAAAAACAAATACAACATGGTATTCGTCAAACCCCAGATTCCCACCCCGGGGGCGTTGATCTTCTCAGAGGGAATGGATGATGTGACCCAGCAGGTTCTCGGCATCCTCAACAAGGACGCTCCCGCCTCCTCCAAAAAAGAAGAAAAGAAGTAGGGCGGAAGGCTGGTTCTCATGAGCTCCCCGCGGAGCCTGACGGAAATCGCCGAGTTGATCGGTGGAAAGCTGGAGGGCAACGGTTCCCTAAAGATTCACGGGGTGGCCGATCTCCAGGGGGCCGGTCCGAACGAACTTTCATTTTTCGCTCATCCGCGATATGAGGCCGCGGCCCGAGCAACGAAGGCCGGGGCTTTGTTGGTGGGGCTCGCGGCACCCCAAGATCTCGGGGTAGCGCGCATCCGGGTGGCCAATCCATCGGCCGCTTTCACCCAGGTGGCGATGCTTTTCGCGCCGACTCCCACCCCTCGAATTCCGGGGATCCATCCCTCCGCGGTGGTAGCCGCCAATGTTCGCCTAGGAAAAAATGTGGGCATCGGACCCCACGTGGTGATTGAAGAGGGGGTCGAGTTGGGTGAGGAAACCCAGGTAGGTGCCGGGAGTTATCTCGGGCGGGATGTCCAAGTGGGGTCTCGCTGTATGATTCACCCCCGGGTGTACGTCGGGGAGCGCTGTCGGATTGGCAACCGGGTGGTGCTGCATGCTGGCGCAGTGGTGGGAGCCGATGGCTTTGGCTACGAAATGAAAGACGGCAAACATCAGAAAGTGCCACAACTTGGCTATGTGCAGATTGATGATGATGCCGAAATCGGCGCCAACACCACCATTGATCGGGGGCGCTTTGCCCGCACCCATATCGGGGAGGGGGCCAAAATCGACAATCTGGTGATGATCGCCCACAACTGTGTGGTCGGCCCGCACAGCGTGATTGTCGCGCAAAGCGGCCTGTCCGGCAGCACCACGACCGGGCATCACGTCACGATCGCGGGCCATGTCGGCACGGTTGGACATATTCATATTGGTTCGGGGGCCATCCTGACGGCGAAATCCGGGGTGACCAAGGACGTGCCAGAGGGCCAGACGTGGCGGGGGGCTCCGGCCCGTCCGATCAAGGAGCAGATGGAAATGGAGGCCCATATCCAGCAGTTGCCCCAACTGGCGATGCGCCTGAAGGCTTTGGAGGGAAAAAAGACGCCTCCCTCCGCTAAAAAGAAGAAAAAAAGCTAAGCGCGAATCCCTACGCGTACACGCGCCAGTCCAGGTCGAGGAAGATCGGATTCCGCCACTCACAGTTACCGAGGAACGACTCGTCGACGCGATCGGCGAGAATCTGGTCGTACAGGCGGTTAAAGCGGAGCAGGTGATCCTTGGTTCGTTTCACGGCGTAGGGAACCATCGTTCCGGTTTTCATGATGAAGGCCCAGTCGGAGGATTGGGCCAGGAGGAGTTCCCGGGCGGCCTGCCGCAACGCCCGGTCCATCAGAGCGTGGGGCTGGGTGTGGCAGAATTTGCCTGCCAGCTGAATCATTCGGACGGTGGCCATGTGCAAGTGTGGGTAGATCCAAGCATTCGATCCCTCCAGCCAAACAGACCAGTGGCCTTCGTTCCCCCACGAAGAAGCGCTGGGGGTGGCGATTTGGTGGGTGTCGTGGCGGGCGAGGAACTCGGAAGGTGTGATCATTTCGAAGGTCTTCTGGTCATGACCCGATTTCCGGAAAAGATAATCCAAGAACATGGGCCCCTCGTACCACCAGTGTCCGTACAGCTCGGCATCGTAGGGACAGACGACGATGGGTTCCACGCCCATCACCCCGCGAAGGTGCTCGATTTGTTTTTCCCGGTTGAACATGAAGTTCGCAGCGTGCTGAGCGGCTCGTTCCCGGGCCACCCAAGGGCGGTAGGGCTCTTTGTGGGGTGTTTTGCCCGTGATGCGGTAATACTTGAGGCCCGTGAACTTTCTCATGCCATTGGGCTGGATGTAGGGCCGGATATAGTCGTATTCGAGATCGAAACCGCAGTCGCGGTAGAAGTCCCGGTAATCGCCGTCCCCGGGATACCCTTCCTCGGCACTCCAGACTTGTTTGCTGGACTCGATATCGCGGCCAAAAGCGGCCGGCCCTGCTTGGGTGAAAAGTGGGGCGAAGACGCCGTAGGCCGGGCGGGGTTCCGAGTAAAGAACGCCGTGGGCATCGAGAATAAACCAGCGGATTTCCGCCTCCTGCAGGTAGTTCTCGAGGCCGGGGTAATAAGCGCATTCCGGAAGCCAAATGCCCCGGGGATCCCGGCCGAAACAGTTGCGATAGTCATTCCGGGCAACCTGGACTTGTGCACGGACGGCCTGCGGAAACTCGCGCATGAGCGGCAGAAAGCCGTGCGTGGCCCCGCAGGTGATGATTTCGAGAACGCCGGCGTCCTGAAACTTCCGGAAAGCGGCGACAAGATCCCGCCGGTACCGGTCGCAAAACATCTGTCGGCAATGGTGCAGGCGGTCGTGGTAGAAGCGGGCCAGGTCGTGGAAGACCGGATCGTGCCGGGTTCGATCCAGCTCTTTGGCGGTGAGTTCCAGGAGTTTTTCCAAGCCGTGGACATACCGGTCTTGGAGCATGGGATCCCGCAGCATGGCGCAGAGGGGAGGGGTGAGGGACATGGTGAGGCGGAACGGGACGCCGTCCCGAACCAGGCCTTCCATCATGTCGAGCAGCGGCAGGTAGGTTTCCGTGATGGCCTCGTAAAACCAGTCCTCCTCCAAAAATTCCGGGTATTCCGGATGCCGGACAAAAGGCAAATGGGCGTGAAGAATCGGAGCGACGTAACCGAGAGGCATGGTCAGCGTTCTCCCGTGCCGTTAGGCAGTGCGACCGAGGGGTTCGGGGAGGGGGGGTTGGGGGGTGGGATCCACGCCCGGCGTGGTGTCCGTCAGGCGAAGGAAGGAAAGCAACACCGAGCGCTCTTCCAATCCGTCGGGAGCGCTGGCGGAGATGGGAATATGGAAACGGCCGTTGGGGAAGGTGAAATGGTAGGAAAAGGTGCCATCGGGGCGGAGGTGGATTTCGCGGCCGTCCACGGTGACCTTGGCGCCGGGAACGGTGCCGCCGTAAATGATAAGCTCGGCGTTGACGTGCATGGAAAAGGAGCGCTCCTGTCCCCGGGGACCGGAACTGAGACTGGAGGGGATTCCGCTGGAGCCCAACTCCAGCAGGCGGCGGCGTAGAGTTTCCGTGATTTCCAGAGAGCCGACGCGGATCCGGCGAACCAGGTCGCCTCCGAGATATTCTAGGATGCGGTCGGCCAAGCCGGAGGGGACGATTCGTCGCAAAGCGTAAGGAAAGGGGAGGGGATAACCCTCGCGCTGGAGGCGGGCCAATGCCTTGGCGAGGCCCTCGCCGGGCCGCATCTGGTCGCGGATCAACTCCAGAAGTTGCCGGAAAGAGTAGTGGAACGGGATCGTGACAAACTCCACTTCACGATGGGGCGAGGGGTCGTCCCGCGGGGTGAGGACTTCGTCCGAAACGGCCAGGCGATGAAAGGAACCATCATGGCGATAGTAACCCAGTTCGGCCTGAAACAGGGTGGCCGGACGATGGACGGGAAGATACCACTCCTTGGCGCCTGGGAAGACCTGGATCTGATGCACACGTTCGGCGCCAGGCACATAAATTTGCAGGAAGACTTTGCCCTCGGGAGATTCCTGTTCCGCATCCCGGAGTTGCTGCCAGGTGAAGTCCCAGTAGGCATAGAGCCAGCGTGGATCCCGGGCGGTCAGGAAGAGGCGGCGGGTGCCATAACTTTCCGGCAACTCCCCCAGATATTCGTAAGCGGGAAGTTCCGGTTGCGGTTCGGAAGGAGTGAAAGGTTGTAAGACGAACTTATGGGCTGATGGATCCACCGGGAGCGGACTTTCCCGAAGTCGCGGGACCGAAACGGCTTTCGACTCTGTTTTTTTCTTTAAGGCGCTTTTCTTGGCCGCTCCATTTTTGACCGGAGCACCTGTTTTGGCCGCGGGCTTTTTGTTTTTTTGGGGAGATTTAGGCATGATGGAGCTTCAGGGAGAAAAGTTTTAGGAATGAAGCATCCCCAAAATACGCCGCCAAATCAATTCACTTATTACTCTTTTAAGCGGAACATTTTAAGGTATTGTGATTCATAACCTTATGAATACCAAGAGGATCATACCTTGCTTGGACGTGGATCGGGGGCGGGTGGTCAAAGGGGTAAAATTCCTTGGGATTCGGGATGCGGGGGATCCGGCGGAGTGTGCCCGCGCCTATCACCAACAAGGGGCGGACGAACTTGTCTTTCTCGACATTACCGCCTCGGCCGAGGCCCGACCTATTTTGCTCGAGGTGGTCCAAAAGACCGCGGAGGAAGTCTTTCTTCCGCTCACGGTGGGGGGGGGCATTCGTTCCGTGGAAAATGCGCGGGAGTTACTCCGGGCGGGAGCGGACAAGGTCAGCCTCAATACCGCTGCGGTTCAGCGGCCTGAGCTGATCTCCGAAGTGGCGGACGCTTTTGGCTGCCAATGTGTGGTTTTGGCCATTGATGCCCGGCGTCGATCCTCGGGGGGCTGGGAAGTGACCACCCACGGAGGCCGTCAATCCACCACACTGGATGCCTTGGCTTGGGCCCGGGAAGGAGTGCAACGGGGGGCAGGGGAAATTCTCCTGACCAGCATGGATGCGGATGGTACCAAGGCCGGATATGATTTGGAGCTGACCCGCACCATCACCTCTTCCGTGACGGTTCCGGTGATTGCCAGCGGGGGGGCCGGCACCCTGGAGCATTTTGCGGAGGTCTTGAGCCCTTCTGCTGGTGCGGATGCGGCTTTGGCCGCCAGCTTGTTTCATTTTGGCGAGCTGACCGTTCCCCAGGTGAAATCCTACCTGAAGAAAAAAGGAATTCCGGTCCGGCCGGCCCGAATCCCGTGATTTATCCTGACGAGAAGAAATTTCTGGAGTTGGCCGGGCAGGGCAACCTCATCCCGGTCAGCCGGGAAATCCTGGCGGACACGGAGACACCGGTTTCGGCGTATCTCAAACTGGCCGCCCAGCCCGGCGGCGCAGCCTTTTTGCTGGAGAGCGCAGAATCCGCCGGTCGGCTGGGACGTTATTCTTTTGTGGGTTCCCGCCCGGCGGTGGTGATGGAATTTCGGCAGGGCCGGGTTCGTTTGACCAAGTCCGGGGGTGAGGTGGAGGAGCGGGCTCCCGAGCATCCGGATCCCCTGCGGGAGGTGCAGTCCATGTTGGCAGGAATTCGTCCGGTGGAGGCCTGGCCGGCCGAGCCGCCGCCTTTCGCGGGGGGCGCCGTGGGATTTCTCTCTTTTGAGGCGGTGCGCTATTTCGAGCCCACGGTGGGCATGGCGAAGAAGGACGATCTGGGCGTCCCCGATGCCTGCTTTGCGCTGGTGGAAGAGTTTCTGATTTTTGATCATGCGCGTCGGACCTTGCGCTTCGTGGTGCAGGTGCGGGTCGGGCAAAATCCCCAGGACGCGTACCGTCAGGCCCTGAAAAGGCTGGAAGCCCTGGCGGCCCGGCTGACCCAGTCGGCCGGCAAGGCCACGGCGGAGGTTCCTCGGAGGCCGGAAGGGGATTTGCTAGCCGGGGCTGTGCCGAATATGACCAAAAGCGAGTATCTCCGCATGGCCGCGGCGATGCAGGAGCATATTCGCGCCGGTGATATTTTCCAGGTGGTCCCTTCGCAGCGTTTTTCTGTCCCGTACTCCGGCCGCCCAATCGATCTGTACCGAACCCTCCGGACCATCAATCCCTCGCCGTATATGTTTTGTCTGGAGATGGCGGGGCTGGCCCTGGTGGGCTCCTCGCCGGAGACCCACGTGCGATGCGAGCATGGCAAGGTGGAGATCCGGCCGATCGCGGGTACGCGGCCGCGGGGGGCCAATGCGGAGGAGGACCGGCGACTGGCCGAGGAAATGAAGGCCGATCCCAAGGAGAGGGCGGAGCACATTATGCTGGTGGATTTGGCCCGTAACGACCTGGGCCGGGTTTGTGAGTATCAAAGCGTGAAGGTGGTGGAGCTGATGGAAGTTGAAAAGTTTTCCCATGTGATGCATCTGGTCTCGCGCGTGGTGGGCCAACTCCAGCCCGGGCAGGATGCCTTTCAGGTGATGCGGGCAACCTTTCCGGCCGGCACGGTCAGTGGCTCCCCGAAGGTGCGGGCCCTCCAGATCCTGGCTGAGGGCGAGCCGACCCGGCGCGGTCCTTACGCGGGGGCAGCCGGGTATTTCTCCTTCAACGGAAATCTCGATTCCTGCATCTCCATCCGGACGATTCTCCTCAAGGGCGGGAAGGCCCACGTGCAGGCGGGGGGAGGCCTGGTGGCTGACTCCACCCCCGAGGGCGAATATCAGGAAAGCGTGAACAAGGCGAAGGCGGGATTGGCGGCGGTGGCGGCCGCCCGGGCCTTGGCGTAAAAGAGATCCATGCTGCTGGTCATCGATAATTACGACTCTTTCACCTACAATCTCGTCCAGTATTTTGGCGAGCTGGGGGCGGAACCGGTGGTGAAACGCAACGACACGATTTCCCCGGAGGAGATCGAAACATTAAAGCCGGCACGGATTGTGATTTCCCCGGGACCGGGCAAGCCAGCGGATGCCGGGATCTCCATGGAGGTGATCCGCCGGATGGGCCAATCCACCCCAATTCTGGGAGTTTGTCTTGGGCACCAGTGCATGGCCGAGGTGTATGGGGGCAAGGTGGTACGGGCTGACCGGTTGATGCACGGCAAGACTTCACCGATCCAGCATCAAGGGGGCGGGGTTTTTGCCGGCCTTCCCAATCCGTTTGAGGCTACGCGTTACCACTCTTTGATTGTGGAAAAGAGCTCCGTGCCGGCCTGTTTGCAGGTGACGGCCGAGACGGCCGAGGGGGAAATTATGGGTCTGCAGCACCGTGAATTTCCGGTCCACGGGGTTCAGTTCCATCCGGAATCCATCCTCAGCCGGGAGGGGAAGGATCTACTTCGGAATTTTTTAAGGCTTTAGAGCCTCACCGGGCCGTTCGAAAGCCGATCATTTCCAGACGGGTGCTGGCCGGGGGATCGTTGCGGTTGCCATCCTGGCGTCGGGCCTGATCCAGCGGAATCGGACGCGGGTCGGTGAAATTTCCGCCCAAAACCACCGGTTTTTTGAATGGGCCAACGGCCCATTCACTGACGTTTCCACCAAAGTCGAAGTGACCAAAAGGGCCGCGGTCCCCCGGCATGGATTCCCCGGGGGCGGCGTTGAAAAAGGAGTCCCCCGGATCCCGACCTGCTTGATCCTCGCGTTTTACCCCAAGGTTGGCACGGGCCGGGTCCGGATCGGTTCCCCAGGGGAAGGGGCGGGACTCGTTGCCGCCGACCGCGCGAAGCCATTCGTCCATGGAAGGAAGCCGGCGCCCCTTCCATTTTGCGTAGGCGACGGCGCTGGGGTAGTCGACATTGAAGACCGGGGTATCTCGGCTGATTTTTTGTTCCTGAAAAATTTCATTTTTCCGGGCTCGGCGAAGGATTTCGGACCAATCCCGGGGAGCCAGGCTTTCCGGTGTGGATTTTTGGGGTCGGGCACTCTCCGGAACCAAGGTTTGCCAATTTGGATCCTGGCGCACGGCGGCCAGGAACTTCTCGTAATCCCCGATGGTGACTTCATGCCGGTCGAGAAAGAAGGCAGGGACTTCAATCCCTTCCCCCTCTCGGGTTATTTTACCCGCAGGGACGGCCAGCTCGGCTTCGGAAAGTTGTGCAGGAACATCCAGGAGGAACTTTTGGAAGATGACCCGCGCATAGACGGCCAGAAAGATTGCTCCGAGCAGTGAACCTGTTGCGATGGCCCAGCGACGAATGACTCTGGCCCGCAGGGTCTTTTGGGCCGCTTCCAACTCCTCTTTTCGCACATGAACTTCCCGGACTTCAGCCAGCTGTCGCTCAAATTCGCGGGTTTGGCGGAGCAGGTCGTAGGCGGAGGTCCCGGGGTTACGCAGGATCTGGAGCAAGGAGCCGGATTTGGGCTGACCGTCCAGAAAAGGCTCCAACATTCCGGCCAAATGGTTTGCGTTATCATGAGTGGAGATCTCGGGGGCGCCAGGAAAAGCGGCCGGATTTCGCAGTCTTGGGGTCCCCTTGGAAGAAAGGGTGTAGTCGTATTCGCCCAGAAGCCGGGCGGGAATGGAGGAGGATTCCATTTCTGCGAGAACTGATCCCAAGGCCGTGGCGAGTCGGGCGCAGGCAAGGAGTCCGGGTTTTTGCCCTGACCCTCGGAGATGGAGAAGGGAGGGGTGCAGGACCGGCTCTTGGGCCACGAGGATGCGGTTTTCCCAAGGGATGGATTCGTAAAGGGAGTAGACGGAGGGATGGCTGACGCGGGCCAGGGCCCGGATGGCTTTGGGGAAGACAGGGGAGCCAGCGGGGGGCACGAGTAGCTGGACGGATCTTTGCAGCTGATGGTGCTTGGCCCAGTAAAGCCGACCCAAGGCGTGTGGGCCCGCGGGCCCGGAGATCCAGTAGGATCCAACTTCCCGGCCTGAAAGGTTTTCCATGATTTCGGCCAATCGCAGCGGCAGTTGGTCATCCGGGGCCAGCAATGGAAGCGGATATCCGGCAGGCAGGGAACCGGTGAGGTCGTAGCGCCCAAAAACAGCCGCGAAAACCTCTGGAAACCTTTCCGCCAGCAACAGAATTTCCCCGGACCGGTCCTCCTCTGCCCAGAGAATGTCGGTGAGTACCACGGAGGGTGGGGGAGAGCTGGCTAACGCCGGCTCTAATTCGGCCCAACTTTCCACAGCTTGAATTTTTGCCGTGGGGAAAAAATCCAGAATCAGGGAAGAAAAGTTGTGCAGAGCCTCGGCATTTTCCTGGGCCAAGAGAATCGTGGGCACAGAACGGATTGTGGACTTCCGGGCCCTCTGGCGGAAGGGGCTATTTTATGGAACGGCCGGGGAAGGCTGGGAGAGCGGAAAAGGAATCAGGCCGGCAAAAGGGACAAACGATGAATGGCGTAGGCGGCTCCAAAACCGTTATCAATGTTCACCACCGTGATGCCTGGGGCGCAGGAGTTGAGCATTCCCAGAAATGCCGTGAGGCCTTGGAGATGGGCGCCATACCCTACGGAAGTTGGTACGGCGACCAGCGGTTGGCGGACCAAACCGCCCAGAACGCTGGGCAGGGCTGCTTCCATGCCGGCCACCACAATGAGAGCATCCTGGCGGCGGATTTCCGGGAGCCGGCGGAGCGTGCGGTGCAGCCCGGCCACCCCAATGTCGTAGAAACGAGCCGGGCGGTGTCCCAGAAACTCCAAGGTCACGAAAGCCTCTTCCGCCACGGGATGGTCAGACGTTCCGGCGGCGCAGATGCCAACGCGGAGCGGTTGGCCCCTGCCCGCTTTGCTCCGGGATGCCAGGGTGAAGGTTCGGGCGTGGGGATGAAACTTTCCCCGGGGAAGAAGCCGGCGCAATTTCTTGGCCTTGCTTTCATCCACCCGGGTCACGAGAACCGGCTGTTTTTCCTTGAGAAGCCGTCGGGCAATGGCGGCGATTTGGGCAACGGTTTTCCCTGCTCCGTAAATGATTTCGGGAGCTCCCAGACGGTGGTGGCGCTGCAGGTCCACCTCGGCAAAGGCGCGAGGAAGAAAGGTGCGGGGATGGCGGCGAGACGCCATGGCGGCCTTAGGCCAAAGCGGAGGTGAGGCGGGGCAGTAAACCGGCGATGGGCAACCGCTCCTGTTGCATGGAATCCCGGTGGCGGAGGGTCACCGTATCCTTCTGGCCGGCCAAAGGACCTTCTTTCACCCCTTCCAGGGTTTCAAAGTCCACCGTGATCCCAAAAGGGGTGCCCACCTCGTCCTGGCGTCGGTACCGGCGTCCGATGGCACCGGCTTCGTCGTAAAACACCGCAAAATGTTTTCGCAAATCAGCCGTAAGGCTGCGGGCCTTTGCCACCAGCTCGGGCTTGTTTTTGAGAAGGGGGAAAATACCCGCCTTCACCGGGGCCATGCGGGGGTGAAAACGGAGGACGACACGGGTCTCCTTGGCGCCTTTTTCGTCGGTGACCTCCTCCTCGCTGTAGGCTTCGCAAATCAGAGCCAAGACGGTGCGGTCGACGCCTGCACTGGGTTCCACCACGTGAGGGATGAATTTTTCCCGGGTCTCCTCGTCAAAGTACTCGAGCGGCTTGCCGCTGGCTTCCTGATGTTGTTTGAGGTCGTAATCCGTCCGGTAGGCGATGCCTTCCAGTTCTTCCGTCCCGAAGGGGAATTCGTACAGGAGGTCGTACGTGCCCTGGGAGTAGAAAGCGCGGTCTTTTTCCGGGACGTCGTAAACCTGGATTTTTTTGCGGGGCAGGCCGATCGACTCGTACCACGCGATCCGGTCTTTGAGCCATGTTTCCAGCCATGCCTTGCCCTCGGAGGGGCGGACAAAAAATTCCACCTCCATCTGCTCGAACTCGCGGGAACGGAAGGTGAAGTTGCGGGGGTTGATCTCATTGCGGAAGGCTTTCCCGATTTGGGCGATTCCAAAGGGCAGCTTTTTCCGGGAGACCTCCAGAACATTCTTGAATTGGACAAACATTGCCTGGGCGGTCTCCGGGCGGAGGTAAGTGAGGTTGCGATCGTCCTCCACCGGGCCCACATAGGTTTTAAACATCAGGTTGAATTGCCGGGGCTCGGTCAATTCGCCGCCACAAGCGTTCACCATCTTGCTGGGTTTTTGGGGGCAGGGCGTGGAGGCCACTTGGTCGGCACGAAAACGGCCCTTGCAGGTTTTGCAGTCGATCATGGGATCGCTGAAGGTGGCCTCGTGGCCACTGGCCTTCCAGACGGCGCGGTTCATGAGAATGGAACCATCGAGGCCCACAATATCGTCCCGCCATTGGGTCATGGCTTTCCACCAGTATTCCTTCAGGTTCCGCTTGAGCTCTGCGCCGAGGGGGCCGTAGTCCCACGCCCCATTGAGCCCGCCGTAGATCTCGGAGGACTGGAAGATAAAGCCCCGGCGTTTGCAGAGGGCCACAATCTTTTCCATGCGGTTTTCAGCCATGAGGTTGGTTTCGTTGGATTCCCGAGAGAAAGGTGTTAGCGATGAAGGGTGGCGGTGAACACCCCAATCTTAAAGGGACTGGCCCGGGCAACGGGGCCGCGGAGAAGCACGGCTGGCTCAGCTTGGCGCTGGTTCCAGAGGGCGGGGGGCATGGTGCTGGTGCTGTTTCTCGTCTTGGCGGTTCTGGGGCGGACCGTGGGGTTGCCGGATGCTTGGAAACAGCGGCTTTTGCGGGAGCTTTCCAGTCGTGGGCTGGAGGTGGAGGTCAAAAAGATCACCATCGATCCCCTGGGCGGTCTGGTGGCCCGGGATTTGGTCGTGTACCGGGACTCCAGCCGCGGGGAAGAGCGGTTGCGGGTGCGGCGGGTGGAATTAACCCCCAACTGGCTGGCTTGGCGTTCGGGGGAACCTTTTCTTTCCGGGGCCCGGTTGCGGGATGCCCATGTGGCTTGGCCTTTGGGCGACGGGGTGGAGGCGGAGGCGCGGCGGGTCGAGGCGGCCATGGAGTTTCGTCCCAGTGAGATTCGGATCCAGCGTCTGCGAGGGCAGGTGTTGGGTTTCGACCTCGACCTAAAAGGCCGGGTAGGAACGGAAGCGGGCCGGCAACCGGCGCCGCAGGAGTTTCCCATTGCCAAAGCTTGGCGTCAGGCGGAGATGGTTTTGCGTGATTTGGGAGGTCCAGCGCCAAAAATCCAGGCTGAGTTCAGCGTGGAAATCGGTCGCCCGGAGGAAAGTCGGGCGGAAGTTTTGGTGACCTCGGCACGGAACGTCTGGCGCGGCGTGGCCATTCCCTCGGTGGAGGTCCGGGCCACGATGGCGGAGGGGGCCTTGAAGCTGGAGCGATTCCAGCTGCAGTTGGAGAGGGGCGGGGTGGAGGCCTACGGTTGGGCGGATTTTCCCCGTGGGGCTGGCGGGCTGGAATTTTTCGGCAAGTTCGATCCGGCAACCTTGGCCCCGGCCGTGGGCCAGTCCGCCGCCTATGCGCTGCGCGAATTCAAGGCCCAGCAACTGCCTCAAATCAGCGGAAAAGTGGAAACGAACTGGAAGGGGGAAAAGGGGATTTACGCCTCGGGCCGGCTGGAGATGGGGGAATTTCGATTGGGACTGTTTCCTTTTCGTAGCTTTCTTTTGCCATGGGTCACGGACGGGCAGAGGTGGATGGTCCAAGGGTTCCAACTGGAGGCAGCCTCCGGGGGACGGATCGAAGCCCAAGTGGCCTTTGATGGCAAAGCCGAGTTGAAAGGGAATCTGCGCAGCGATTTGGATATCGGGGGTCTGGCTCCGCTCTTTGGTCCGGGAGCGGCTCCCTTTTGGTCAAGTGTGCAGTTTATCCAGGCTCCCCAAATGAACTTTCGGATCATGGGTGCGGGTTTTTCCCCGGATCTGATCCGGTTGGAAGGGCAGGTGCAGGTGGAGAAAATGAAGTACAAGGGTGTTTCCATGGACCGCTTGTCCGCCGATGTCGTTTATGCCTCGAGGGAGATTCGGGCCACCAACGTGCGGGTGATCTCCGGGCAAGGGGAGGGCAAGGGTGAGTTGACCTATACCCTGAGTCCTCGGTTCATCCATTTCCATAACGTGGATTCGACCCTGGCCGTCAGGGAATTTTCCCCCGTGTTTGGGGAAAAGGTTCGCTCCACCATGGAGCCGTATGAGTTTGTGGAACGTCCGTTCGTGACCTTGGCGGGAAAGATCGACCTGGAAGAAACATTTCAAACTGATCTGCGGGCCACCGGGAAAAGCGCGGCGGGTCTTCACTATGTGGTGGCGGGAAAGAAACTGCATTTCCGGGATGTGGATCTTGAGGTGAAGATCCAAGGCAAAAAAACCACGGTGGAAACCCGGGAGAAGAAATGGGCCTCCCTGTTGGGGGGCAAGGTCAAGATCAAGGTGGAGGTAGAGGGGCCGGTGGGGAAAAAAAGCCAGCGCACCGAAATCGACCTCGAGGGGGTGGATTTTGGCGAGACGGTGAAGCTTTATTTCGATAATTCGGGATATAACGGGCTGCTCAGCGGGACCTGCGAGCTGCAAGGCCCCTCCGGGGCCGGGACATGGCGGCAGTGGACCGGAAAAGGGAAGTTGGAGGTTGAAGACGGAAAATTTCCGGGCTTGGGCAACTTTGCCAAGACCATTAACGCCCCGGTCGAGTGGATGGGCGACCTCGGGGAGGGTGCCACGATGGAGTTCATCTTGAACAAGGGAAAACTGGACGTGAAGAGATTGAAAATCTTTTCCAAGCTGGTGGAGACAACCGGCCAAGGGATTTACGATATTTCCGCCGACCAGCTGGAAAAATTTTCCATGAAGCAGAACCTGATCGGTCCGGTGGGGGTTCCCTTCCTTTTGGTGAGTGAAATGCTCGAGGTGGAGGGGAGTGGGTCGCTGAAAAACCCGGTCTGGACGCCCAAAAACTTCGACGGCAAATGAGCCGATGCGGCCTACACACCTCCACGGCCGGTGGCTTGGCAGAGATGCTGATCCGCGCGAGGGCCATGCAGGAGGATGCGGCCCAGATTTTTGTGAAAAGCAACCGACAGTGGCGATTAACTCCGTTGGACAAAGGGGAGGCAGAGGCCTTTCGCGAAGGTAAACAGAAGCAGGATCTATGGGTCTGTGCCCATGCGGGTTACCTGATTAATGTGGCGGGCCATGGGGAGACGAGGGCCAAGTCGATCTTATCCCTGGCCCAGGAGTTGGCACGAGCGGAGGAACTGGGACTTGAGGTCTTGGTGGTGCACTGTGGCAGCCGTGGCGAGGCCGAGCCGACGGAGGCCCGGCAAAAGGCCATCCAAGGATTCCGGGAGGCTCTGGAGCGGTCAGGGACCTGCCGCATTCGTTTAGCTCTCGAAAATTCCGCAGGGCAGGGCTCCGCGCTGGCGCGGGATATCATCGAGTGGGGGGAGTTGGTGGCCGGGATTCCGGAGTCCCGGCGCGCTGCTTGTTTGGACACGGCCCACGCTTTTGCGGCCGGCCATGACTTAAGAACCGCGGAAGGCCGGCAGAGATTGGTGGAAGAGGTGGAGTCGGCGATCGGGTGGTCCCAAGTGGCGGTTCTGCACGTTAACGACTCCAAGAGTGAATGCGGTTCGGGTGTGGACCGGCATGAGCACCTTGGAAAAGGCAGGATCGGAGCCACCGCCTTGCGGGTTTTCTTGCGAAGTCCGAAGTTGCGCGGCATTCCTCGCATTGGGGAACTTCCGCCCGGGGAAAAAGAAGACCGGGCGAACCTGCGGTTTCTGCGCAGCTGTGGTTGAGAGGCTGATGTTCAAATGTCTCGGAAGATGCTAGAAACAGCCCCATGAAGGCATCCGATCTGCGGGGGATTCTTACCTACATCCCCAGTTTCCGGGATAAGCTCTTCGTTCTCAGCGTGGATAGCGCCGTGCTGGAGGATGAAAGGGCCGCGAGTCTTTTTCTCGATATCTCCGTCCTGAGGAGCCTGAACATCCGGGTGGCCTTGGTGCATGGTGCCAGTGCGCGGATCAAGAAGATGGCCGGAGAAATGAAAGTAAAGCCCTCGGACATTGATGGTTTGGGCGTGACGGATGAGTCGACCCTGCGGGTGGCAGAACGGGCCGCCAACTCCTACAGCCACGATATTTTGCAGCATTTAGCGGATGTGGACCTGAAAGGGGCGGTGACCAATGCCGTGATCGCCCATCCCGCGGGGATTCTCGGGGGCGTGGATCACCAGTGGACGGGGCGGGTCGAACGGGTGGACAGTAAGTTTCTCGAAGCCTTGCTCGACAATGGAATCATTCCGGTGATCCCGCCGCTGGGCGTGGATGGCGACGGCCGGACGTACCGGGTGAATTCTGATGGGGTGGCCTTGGAGGTGGCAGAGGCTTTGCGGGCGGAAAAACTGATTTTCCTGACCGGGGCCGGGGATCTTCCCATGAGCGGGAAAAAACCGGCCCAACTTTCCGTGGAGGAAGCGGCGGATTATCTGAAAAAGAAAAAAGCTGAGATCAGCCAGGAGATGGCCTCGAAGCTCGAGCACGGCTTGCGGGCCTGCAAGGAGGGGGTGAGTCGGGCCCACATTCTCGATGGCCGGGAGGACGAGGCCTTGCTGGACGAGCTGTTTTCCAGTGAGGGGGTCGGGACGATGATCTACGCCGACGAATACACCGAGATTCGGAAGGCCTTGAAGAAGGATGTACGGTCCATCATGCGGTTGATCGGCAGTTCGGTGGCGGCGGAGGAGCTTTTGCGGCGGACCCGGGCGCAAGTGGCGGCGGATATCGGCGATTACAGCATTTTTGAAATTGATGGAAACATGGTGGGCTGCGTGGCGATCCACCCCTTGGAGGGAAAAACGGCGGAGATGGGGTGTCTTTTTGTGGCCTCCGGACATGAAAATACCGGCATTGGCAAAAAGCTGATGCTTTATGCGGAAAACCGGGCCCGGGAGTTGGGGATGAAAAAACTTTTGGCGCTTTCCACCCAGGCCTTCAATTACCTGCAGAGCAAAGGCGGTTTCACGGAGGGCACGGTAGAAATGTTGCCGGCCGGGCGGAAGGCCTCCTACGAGGCCAGTGGCCGGAACTCCAAAATTCTCTGCAAAGACCTTAGCTGACCGGGCGTGGGCTGAAGACGGTGAGCATGGTGATCCCGACCACGGCGAGAAAGATCCCGAAGATTTCGATTCCGGAAAGTTGACGAAGTTCTCCTCGAAACAGGATTCCGACGAGGATTGGGCCGATCACGATGAGGGTGTTGGTGAGGCTCGAGGCCTTGGCCAAGCCGAAGTGGCTTCCCACGTAGCCAAAGCTTAAGAAGACTGCCGGGGCCAGAAGAAGAATGACGGCCAGTTGCCAATTTTCTTTTTTCTCCCACCAGAGGGTTCCCAACGTATCCGCGAGGGTGCTCATGGCAGCGCAGAGAAGGACGGCCGACCAAGGGGAGAGGAGGAGGTTTTTCATGCCCTCCAACCTAGACAGGGGGGAAAAGAGGGAAAGAGGAGGGTTTAGCCGGGCGGCCAACCGAGGTGCCGGCCGCCGAGAAGGTGGAGGTGGAGATGGGGCACGGTTTCGCCGCCATCGGGGCCATTGTTGATCACGAGGCGATAGCCTCCCGGATCCAATTTCAGCTGGCGGGCGACTTTCTGGGCGGCGGCCAAGAGGTGGCTGAAGACGGCATGATGTTCAGGAGGGACGGCGGCGTGGCGGGCATGGTGTTGCTTGGGGATGAGAAGAATGTGCACGGGGGCCTGGGGGGCAATGTCGCGGAAGGCGAGGATGTGGTCGTCCTCATAGATGATGTCGGCCTCGGCTTCGCGGTCGACGATCCTTTCAAAGATCGTTTTGGGCATGGGCCCTCTTTACCAGATGGTCAGTTCGAGGAGTTGGGGACCGAAATGGCGGGCTCGGGCACGGATGAAGTGAACGATTTCGTCGTTGAGCCGTTGGCAGGAGGCCCGCCAGGAGCTGGTTCCTGAAAGAGCCAGCACACAGGACCGGAGGCCTTCCAGGCGCAGCACGGAGGAGAGGGTGGAGACTTTTTCATCCACCACTGCAGCGAGACGTTGGAAGAAGATCATCTCCAAGGGGGCTTCCTTGGCGAGGGCGGCGAGGTTGATGGAGGGAGAACAGGAGGCGAGTTCGAAATGGCGGGCAATCGCGGGGCATCCAATCCCGGTGAGGGAGCGGCGCAGGATCATTTCCAGGGTATCCCGCTCGATCACGGAGCGAATGAAGTCATTCCTCAGATAATGAAGGACGGCGCGGGCGACTTCGGGAGCCAGTGGCCATTCCTGATGACCGGCGCGGAGGGCGGCTTTTTCCAAGGACAGGACCAGCCAAGGCTCGTCCAGACGAGTGGGCTGGCCTCCCGGGGCGGAGACCAAAGGCAAAGGCCGATTTACGGTATCTTTAGCGGCCACCGAGGCTTTTGACTTCGCTGACAAAATCGCGGGCGTCCCGGAACTGGCGGTAGACGGAGGCGAAGCGGACATAGGCGACCTCGTCCATCTTCTTCAGGGACTCCATAATTTTTTCGCCCACGGCGGTGGTGGGGATCTCACGGCCGTACTTCTGTTCCAGATCCTCGATCATTTTGTCGGCCGTCTTATCAATGAGTTCTGGGCTGACCGGGCGCTTTTCGCAGGCCTTGAGGAAGCCCATGACAATCTTGCGGCGGTCAAAAGGCTCATAACGGCCGTCCCGCTTGATGACCCGGAGATCCTCTCGTTCAATCTCCTCATAGGTGGTGAAGCGATAGTTGCAGGATAAGCACTCCCGCCGGCGACGAACCACGGCCCCGTCTTTCCAGGGGCGGGAATCGATCACTTTATCTTGGTCTGCATCGCATTTTGGGCATTTCATACAACTCCTTGTGTTGGGTTGAAACTACAAGTAGGCCCAATAGGGTCAATTAAAATTTTTACATAAAAATAGGTTTTTAGGTAGAAATATCTTCTGATCATAGGTTTGTGAATATCTGGTGAAGAAAGCAGATACGCGTGGAATTTGCAAATAAGGTAAGTATGATTAAGTAGATGAGCCGTTTTGGCAGGTTTGGGGGTGTAGGTTGCCTTGGAGGCTACCTTTTTTGCGGAGTCCTTTTTTCAGCGCTGGTACCGAACGGTTTAGGCAATCCCAACGTCTACGTAAGTCGCTTCTGGCACAACCACCAACCCATCTATTGGCCCGAGTGGAACGGCAACGGTACCCAGACAGGCAGGGTTCAGTACGCTTGGGATTCTATCGTGCTCAAGCCCGGACAAAACTATGGAGGCCTCAGTCCTGCGCAGCATCCCGAGAACAACCTCACAGAAATTTTCGGCATCAACGATCGGGTGAATTCCTACCAAAGCGGTCCGCGCAATTCTCTGGCTGGCTTTAACAGCGCCGGAGGTTTCGCCATTAGTTATTCAGGATCCCTGATCGACAACGTCCGGCAACTTGGCTCGGTTAATCAGCTCGGTTACGGCGGCGGTTGGAACAGCGGATATAAGGAAGCGCGTGGGTGGAAAACGCCGGCCGGATCGACCCGGATGGATCTGGTGGGCTTCACTTACCATCACTCGTTAGCCCCCCTGTTGCCTAAATCGGTTCTCCGAAAAGAAATCCAGACCTTTAAGCAGGCTTGGTGGAAAGCTTGGGGGGGTAAAAGCGACCTTTCCGATCATTCCAAAGGATTTTTTCCCACGGAAATGGGATATTCACGACACATCGTCGATGTCCTCGTGGACGAAGGTTACGAATGGGTGATTGTTCCCAGCCACCACATCAGCCGCACTTCCCCCTCCTACAACACCAAGGCAAATCCCGAGGGATCGTATAATATCTTTTCCAGCCCTCCCAACAAAGCTGACCAGCTTGGGCCCGTTTCCACCAACGGCTGGTGGTATTCGGAGCCGAATCCCGGCAATGCCGCATGGAACATGGCGCCTTTCGCCTACCAACTCCACAAGGTCAAATACGTGAATCCCGAAACCGGAGCGGAGAAGACCATGATCGCCGTGCCCTCGGACGATGTTCTCTCCTACCGCTTTGGCTATGCCAATGAGGGCATTGGCCAGATCGGTGCCTCCATTTCTCCTTTTGCCACGGATTCCTCTCGTCCCGTCATTGTGATGCCCTCCACCGATGGCGACAATGCCTGGGGGGGTGGCTCTAGTTCATGGTATGAGGCCACCCCACAGTTTTTTAACGGTTCGGCGACCGCTGGCTACAAGCCGACCACCCCCCAAGACTTCGTTAATCAACACGGTGCAGCGGCGCCGGTGACCCATATCGAGGACGGGGCCTGGATTTTTCCCGAAATGTGTTACGGATCCCCCAACTTCATGAAATGGATCGAGCCGCCGGTCGCCACGGTGGCCAATCGTGGGATCACCACGGTGCCCGGAACGCAGATCGACATGGAGACGCCTGGCTTTGCTCTTAAGTTTTACAGCTACGCACCGCTCATGGCGGGCGCGAATTGGTGTGAGACGGCGGAACAGATCCTGCGGGATGAAGGCGGCAGCGTGCAGGCCTGGAAAGTGGCTTCTCCCTATGACTGGGACGGAACATGGACTTCGCCTAATGAGGTGGAACAGGCCTGGCACATCTATCTGGTCGGCCTGGATTCCGGCTTCAACTACTACGGGGGACTGGGCAACGACGACGAGATGAAGCCCGGCCTCGCCACTCGGAGGGCGGTGGAAAAGCTGGAGCCTTGGATGACCCCGGCGAGGCGTAACAACGATCGCACCGGGCCGACGGTCCTCAAGCCGCAGAGGTTTCCCTATAATCCGGGTTGGTACACGTTCGGCTGGTTCAACCAGCAACCCCAGATCCCCAACAATGCGTTCCTCAAGCGGATGAACTCTGAGTTTTACATTTGGACCCATGCCTACGACCTCAACGGAATCAGCAATATCGTGGTCAAGGTGCGTTTCGACAATGACGGCACCAACTCCATGGCCAGTAGCCAAAACGAAACCTATGCCGGCGGTAGTGAGGTCGGGTCATGGCAGACCTTGCCCATGACAAAACGGGAGCTGCCCAAGACACGCGAGGCTTTGAATGCGGCGGCCGCCAACAGCCAGATCAACTATTTCCTCCCGGTGCAATCCAACGCGGTGGCGGATTATTACTTTACGAAAATCACTGAAACCAACCTGCCGGGCTTCCGCAATAGGCAGATTGATTACTACATCGAAGCGACCGACGTGAAGGGGAATGTGTCCAAATCCGAGGTCCAGCACGTGTGGGTCGATGATTTTAGCGGTGCCTCCAATTCCGGCGGAGGCGGTGGGGGTGGTGGGGGTGGAAGCTCCAACAATGTTCTGACTCTCAATCCGAACGTTCCCGTGGCCGGCCAGTCTTTGACGGTTACCTACAACCCCGCGGGGCGCGTGCTGGCAAGTGCTGTCAACGTCAACATTCATCATGGCTTTAACCAGAATATTCCAGCCAATTGGACCCCCCTGCCTGGGTTGCCCATGACGAAATCCGGCACCAACTGGACCTTCACCTATACCCTTCCGTCGAATGCCACGACCATCGCGTTGGTGTTTAATAACGGGTCGGGCGCGTGGGACAACAACGG
>JBBAWG010000029.1:0-1223 GCA_040397305.1 Methylacidiphilales bacterium
GGACAACCCGCCCTACCTAAGTGACCGGTTTTGAGGTAGACTCATCTTATGCCTGCTAAAGCCACCTTGCCGGCCGGACCGGACGCCTCGGGACACTTCGGTGTCTACGGGGGGAGGTACGTTCCAGAGACCTTGGTGGCTCCGCTGGAGGAGCTGGCCCAGGAGTTTGAAAAAGCCCGTAAGGATCCCGCCTTTCAGCATGAGTTGCAGGAGATGCGGCGCGACTTTACGGGCCGTCCCACGCCCCTTTACTTTGCGGCCCGGCTCACGGAACAGTTGGGCGGGGCCAAGATCTATCTCAAGCGGGAGGATCTCCTCCACACCGGCGCCCATAAAATCAACAATGCGCTGGGGCAGGTCATCCTGGCCCGGCGAATGGGCAAGAAGCGGATCATCGCCGAGACCGGAGCCGGCCAGCACGGCGTGGCCACGGCCACGATGGCGGCCCGTTACGGGATGGAGTGCATCATTTACATGGGGGAAGAGGACATGCGGCGCCAAGCGCTCAACGTCACCCGGATGCGACTGCTGGGCGCCAAGGTGGTGGCGGTGACGGCTGGACAGAAAACGCTGAAAGAGGCGGTCAACGAGGCGATGCGTGATTGGGTAACCAATGTTCGCACCACCCACTACGTCCTCGGGACGGCTTACGGGGCGCATCCATACCCTTACATGGTCCGTGAATTTCACCGGGTGATCGGGGAGGAAGCACGGTCGCAACTGATGCAGCGGGAAGAGCGGTTGCCGGATGTGGTCTGCGCCTGCGTGGGCGGGGGTAGCAACGCGATCGGGATCTTTTATGCCTTCCTGCAAGACGCGGATGTCCGGTTGGTGGGGGTGGAGGCGGGCGGGGAGGGGATCAAGCCGGGTCGGCACGCAGCCCGGTTCCAGGGGGGCAAGCTGGGGGTGTTGCAGGGATCGAAATCGTTTCTTCTGCAGAATGCGGACGGGCAGATTGAGCTGACCCATTCGGTCTCGGCCGGCTTGGACTATGCGGCGGTGGGGCCGGAGCATTGCCAGCTGCGGGATATCGGCCGGGCGGAGTACACCTATGCGACCGATGACGAGGCGCTGAAGGCGTTTTCGACCTTGGGTAAGGTGGAGGGAATCCTGCCGGCGTTGGAAACGGCCCATGGGGTGGCCTTTGCGATGAAGGAAGCGCCAAAGCTGAAGAAAGATCAGATCATTTTGGTGAATTTGTCAGGGCGAGGAGACAAGGACGT
>JBBAWG010000029.1:1323-6596 GCA_040397305.1 Methylacidiphilales bacterium
AGAACGGCGTCGCGATAGTCTTGCCAGGCGTCGAGTGCAGGGTAACTACGAACGCCCCGGCGAAGCAGTTCACTGTGCCAAGTTTTGAAAAGTTTGACGTGTTGAAGCAGGGAAAGAGGCTTTCGGGCGCTACCGCCGGCGAGGCGGGCGAGGTCGAAGGCCGCGTGGCCGGCGAGGGCGAGGCCCCAGTCGATGAAGCGAACCGATTTCCGGCCGTAGAAGATGTTGTCCGAGCGCAGATCGCCGTGGACGAGGGTGAGGGGTTGTTTTTGGAGACGGGCCAGAACTAGCGAGACCTGTTGGGGAAGGGCCCGGAAGGCTTTTGAGGTTTTGGCCGGCAGTTTGGCCCAGCGCAGGAAGGCAGGCAGGTGGCGTCGAACCACGTGCGCGCGCATGTAGTGATGGCGGGGCAGGCCGGAGGCTTTCCTGAGGGTGGGGGAGTTCCAGAAGCGGGCGTGGATTTTGGCGATGGCGCGGGTTGCCGAAATCAGTTCTGGCCACGTCAGACCCACCAGCTGGTCCCGGTTCCGGCCGTCCCGAATGAACTCCAACAGCAGGAGGCCGTCGGACCCATGGAGGGCGGTGGCACCCGAAAACAGGCGCGGGGAAAGTTTTCCCTTCAGTGGGGCAAGAAGTTGGTAGGCGGCCAATTCGCGCTCGAACACCTTGAGCTCCCCGGCCCATTGGCGCCGCTGGGGGATGTCGCTTCCGACCTTCAGGATGTAGGGGCGGGGATCGCCTTTCCGAGTGGCGACCAGGATTTGGCTGAGGAAGCCGGTGGCTCCGTGCAGGGGCTTCACCAGAAAGCGGGTGGCGCCGGGTGCTAGGACCGATTTCATGCCTTACGGAACTCTTAAAACCTGGCCGGGGCGAATGACCGCGTTGGTGGGGAGCTGATTGATAGCACGGAGCTGCTCGGGCGTGGCTTGGACGCCCTGGGTTTTTAGTTCGCGGCTGATCCGGGTGAGGGTGTCGCCGGAGCGGACGGTGTAGGTTTTGGGGGAAGTGGTGGAGGCCAGCGCCGGGGCGGGAGAGGAGGAGGTGGAGCGACCCGTGCGGCGGAGAAGGGCCTGCAGTTTTTCCGAGGGAGTGGCGAAGTGGAGGCTTTGGCCTTCGGCCAGGAGGAAAGAGGCCACGCCCACGACTCGGCCCTGCGCATCCAGAACCGGGGAGCCACTGGAGCCTTGGGAGATGGCAGCGCTGATTTGGAGGACCTCCCGCTTTTGGCCGGGAAGTTTGCGGCGGGCGGAGACGATCCCCTCAGTGAGGGTGCCTTCTAGGCCCAGGGGGCTGCCGATGACGGCAATGCGGGTGCCGGCTTCCGCAGAGCCGGGCGGAGCCAAGGTGAGGCAAGGGAGGTCCTTGGCTTCCAACTGGAGCAGGGCGAGGTCGTTGGCTGGGTCGGTGGCGATTATTTTGATCACCGGGAAGAGGCCGCCGTTTTCGGCTTTGGCGAGGATCTGTTTCGCGCCAGCCACCACGTGGTGGTTGGTGACCAAAAGCCCGTCAGCTGAGATCAGGAAGCCGGTGCCGGAGCCTTTGACCTCCCCGTCCTCATTCTGGAGGGCAAGGAGATAGACGGCGGGCCGGGCCTGCTTGGCGAGGGCGCGGAGGTCGGGAACCTCGGCGGCAGACAGCGGAGGGGTGGCCAGAAGCAGGGCGAGGCAGCCGGCACGGAAGAGCATACCCCCAATAAAGAGGAAAGGGGCGGGGAGGCGAGATTTCCTCCGTGGTTGCGGGAAGGGGATGGGAGGAGACATACTTTACGCTCCGTGAAGTTCTGGAAATTCTTTCTCAGCCTGTTGGGTGTGGTGGGGGGGTCGATCGGGACCCTGCTCTTTCAGCCCACGGTGTTCTGTGAAATCACGGTGCCGGTGGCGGCCAAGCTGGCGGGGTGGAAGGCGCAGGCGGTGTCGGCCCGGCTTTCGGTCTTTGGCACACTGGAGATTCAGGAGCTGGAGGCGGTGGACCCGCGGAAATCCCGGATCGCGATGGATTCAGCCAAGGTGGAGTTTGATCCGATCCGGCTGTTGACGGGCCGGCCGGAGATCCTCCGGGCGGATTTCAAGTTTGCGATGGTGGATCTGGAGCTGACCCCCGGGCGGGAAGAGAAGAAAAAGCCGGCCCCGTTCCGCATCCCCTTTTCCCTGCGGGAGGCCTCCGTGGAATTGGTGGAGGGAAGATTGCGGACCGAGACCGGGGCCTGGATTTTGAAGTCGGCCCACGCTTCGGCGGAAGGATGGGATGGGCGGACCCCGCGGGAGATTCGGCTCCAACTGGGGAAGCTGGACTGGAATGGCCCAGGCCAACAGGAGCTGGCCACGACCACCCAGGCGACGGCGCAGAAGTCCAAGGACCCGGCCGGCGGGGATCTCTGGGACCTCAAGCTGACGACCGATGTTTCCACCGTGGTGGATCTGCCTCCCTGGAATCTGGTTTCACCCTGCCAACTGGTGTTGGAGGGCAAGGCGACGCAAGGCGGAGAAGGGGACTGGCGGGTGGATGGACTCCAGGCGGTCTGGCAAGGCGTGGGCGGCATCCGCGTGGCCGCAAAAATCGGCGGGACCTATGCGGCTTCGGGGCAGTGGACCGCGGAGTTGGATTTGGAGCCGACCGATCTGCAGCTGGCGGGAGTGTTTCTCCAGCCCCGGGGAATCCAAAACGTGTACGGGTCCCTCGCCGGGAGGGTGAACCTGCGGGGAGGCCCGAAACAGCCTTTGGGAGTGAGCGTGGAACTCAGCGGGCAGACCGTGCAGTTGGTGGCGGCGGGGGCGAACTGGCCGCCCCAACCGGCGGGTTTGGGGATTTCTTCCCGGGGGGAGTGGCGGTCGGAGGAGGGTTCCTTGCGAATCGAAAGTCTGGCGGTGAATTTGGGAAGAGCGGGGCAGCCGGCGGATTTCAATATTTCGCTCGATCGTCCCGCGGTTCTGCAACTTTCAGGAAAGCCCAAGGCGGAGGCGGCAGAACCGGCCTCGCTCCAATGGGCGGCGCGGGGGCTGGAACTGGCGGCGGTGGCTCCAATTCTGGTTGATCCGGCCAAACTGAAGGTGGAGGGCGGAAAACTTTCCGCCAGCGGCCAAGCACGGATCGCGGGGGATACCGTGGGGTTGACTGGCACGGTGGAGAGCCGGTCCTTGGCGGCGTCGGGGAGTTGGGTGCAGGGGAGGCTGGCGGTGCAGTCGGCCTCGATGGATTTTCAGGGCCAGCTGGAAAAGGGAACGAAGCTGCATCTCGACACCGCCCAGCTGCGCGCCGCATGGGAAGGAGGCGTGGGACAGGGGCTGGAGTTGTCGGCCAAGGCGGAGTGGGATTGGAGCCGGCAGGAGGGATTTTTTGCCGGGGATTTGACCACAGGCCTGGTGGGATTGGGAAAGGCGTGGGCTGGGGCGAAGTTTTGGCCGGAAGAGGGGCAAGCCAAGGCCCATGTGGAATTTTCAGGAAATTTCAGTCAGAAGGGCTCGGGGCTGGTTTCCCTGACCTTGGATGGGATGCGTTGGCCTGGAGAAAAAGGAGCCCCCTGGGGGGCCAAGCTTTCCTCCGAGATGCAGATGGAACAGGAGACCTGGACGTTGCCGGAGGTGGGGTTGCAGGCGGACCGGGCGGGGGAACGGTTGCTGGAGGCCAAAGGGTCGGTGATGTGGAAGCCGTCGCAGGACCTGGGACGGGTGAAGGTGGAATTGGCGCGGGCGGAATCCTCGCTGGTGGTTCCGCTGTTGAGAATCCTCACCCCGGATTGGCAGTGGACGGAGGCCTCGGGCCAGGGATCGTTTCAATTCGACCGTACGGACCGGCATGACCAGGTGGCCGCCAACCTCCGCGCGGTGATCACGGTGGAGACCGGCACGGCGACGCGGCCCCGGCCGGTGGACTTTTCGTCGGTGGAGGGAAATCTACAGGCCTCCTGGCCTTCGGGCTCCGAGGGGATGCTTTCGATCGAGGCGCTGGCGCTGGTGGCCAAGCATCGGGACGGCACGGAGGCGGTCCGGGCCTCGCTCGATGCACCGCTCAGCCTAAAGAAAAAGGGCCCGGGGGAGTGGCAGCCGGCCGGGACGCAGGCGAGTTCCGGTTTCATCCAGTTTGGCGGTTGGCCGCTGGGCATCGTGGCACCGCTGGTCCTGCCGGAGGCCAGCGAGAGCTCGATTGCCGGGACGGTTTCCGGATATCTGCGGGTAAAGAATGATCCGAAAAACGGAAGCTTGGCGGCCCAGTTGGATCTCTCCAGTCCCGACCTCTCCGCCAACCTGCCGCATCTGCGCTTGCCGGAAAACCAGGTCAGCGTGAAAGCCGACTTGGCCCTCGGCGAGGATCGCAACCTCGCCATCCAGAAAGTGGCGGTGGCCTCCCGGCAGGCGGGTCTGGATTGGCTGGAGCTATCGGCAGAAAAAGCCGCACGTCCCGGGCTGGCAGTTTCCGGCAAGATGGATCTGGCGACATTGAGCCAAAACGTGCCGATGGTGACGCCCTATGTTTCGGCCGGGACCTTGGTGTGGAAAGCCAATGTGGGGGATCCGAAGGATGGTTTGCGAAAAGTCGGCTTCAGCGCCCAGGCGCAGGGGTTGACCGTAGGCCTGCCGGAAATTGGAACGCTTCTCGGACTCCAAGCCACGGCCCAGGGCCTGATGGACTTTGGCAAGGAGGGGTTGGCCTCGTTGGATGAATTCAACCTTACCGCGGATGGTCCAGGCGGAAAATTGCAGATCGTAAAACTGGCCTACCGAAAAAACGGGGCACTGGCGTGGGATTCGGGCCGGGCCTCGCCGGGCTGGGTGAGAGTATTGGCGCAGCCTTGGCTCAAGCCCAACCGATGGGTGGACGGGGATGTGGTGCTGGGGCAGGGGTTCTGGGAGCCGGGGGAGCATGGGTCTTCCGGGGAGATCGATGTGAGTCTGCTGGAGGCCAGGATTTCCGACCGGAAAGACCTAACTCCGCTTTCCGGGCGTTTCCGCGGGGACTGGGAATATGACAGCCGGACACAACTTTTTGTCCTAAAGAACGCCACCCTTCTCTTTCCGGAATTCAAGGACAACCCGGTGGAGGTGTTCTCCCTGCAGGCGGGGCCGGAACTTTTTCAGACCAAGGTAACGGGTGGGGCGCTGGATCTGCGGGGTGTGCTTGATCAGTACGGGGCTTGGCAGTCGACGCCCCCGGATCCCGCCCGGCCGCCCCGGACCACCCGCCTCGACATTGCGGCGGAGCTGGATCAGGTGGTTTTGGCCGATGCGCGGGTGGGGCCGGTGAAGATTGCCCGTTTCCGCTATGGGCCAGAGGGAATT
>JBBAWG010000029.1:6696-20319 GCA_040397305.1 Methylacidiphilales bacterium
TGGATGAGCCAAGCCATCGATTTTCAGGTGAACCTAGCGCTCACCCGGGAGGCGATCCAAAGCAGCGGGCAGCTGCAGGGGGTGATGACGCAGTTGGTTGGGAGCAGCACGGACTATTACACCAAGATTCCCGGCTCGGCCACAATCACCGGGACCTTGGCGGATCCCCGGGTGCAGATGGATGTGGGCAAAATGCTGGCGGAAGGCGGGATCAATCTTTTGTTGAATGCGCCTTCGGGAGTGCTGCAGGGGGCGGGAGGCGCGGCCGGAGGAGCGGCGGGCGCCGCGGGCAGTATTCTGCAGGGGGTGGGGAATCTGTTTAAAGGGTTTTGAGCCGCGGGGCGTTTGCCCGTAGGATTTTACGATGCGCAGCATGACCGGTTTTGGTTCGGCCAAAGTGTCGACCCCCCATGCCGGGTTTCGGGTGGAGGTTTCCTCCGTCAACAAGCGGGGTCTTGAGGTGATTGTCTATCTCCCCGGGGACCTGGCCCGGTTGGAGCAGGAAATTCGGGAAGAGGTGGCCGGGCAAGTGGCCCGGGGCAAAGTCACCGTGGCCGTGCAAAGTGAGGCTGCGCCCACCAAGAACGGCCGGAGTCTCGACCTGCCTAGGGCCGCCCAGTACGCCGCCCAGCTACGCGCGGCTGGCAAGAAGCTCGGCGTGCAGAGCGGGCCGTCTTGGTCGGACCTTCTCGGGCTGCCCGGGGTGGTTTCCAATCAATCGCATCCGCTTTCGCCCAAGGATGACCGCAAAGTTCTCGCCGGAGTCCGGGCTGCTTTAGCTAAGATGGTTTCCTCCCGGGAGCGGGAGGGGAGTCATATGGTGCGCGCGCTGAAGGGTCATCTCAGCCGGATGGAAACCGTCCGGACCAAGATGGAAAAGGCGGCTGGGGCGATGCGAAAAAATCAGGGCGAGAGGCTGCGGGCCCGGTTGCAGGAGCTGGCGCAGGAGGCCGGGGTGGAGCTGGAGCCGGAGCGGCTGTTCAAGGAAGTGGCCTCGGCGGCCGACCGTGGCGATGTCACGGAGGAGATCGGACGGATTCGCGCTCATCTAACAGAAGCGTTGGGACAGACGGGCAAGCGGGCTCCCGGCGGGCGGACCTTGGAGTTTTTGATCCAGGAGTTGATGCGGGAGGCCAATACGGTGGGATCGAAGTCCGGGGAGCTGGAGCTGACCCGGCTGGCGATTGAGTTTAAATCGGAGTTGGAGAAGCTCCGGGAACAGGCGGCGAACCTTGAATAACTTCAGCCGTGCGGGAATTCTGTTTGTGGTCTCGGCCCCGTCGGGCACCGGAAAGACGACCCTCTGCGCCAATGTCCGGCAGACGCCGGATCTCGTGTACTCCGTCAGCTGCACCACTCGGTCGATCCGCAAGGGAGAGAAGGATGGAATGGACTACTACTTCCTCCCCCGGGAGGAGTTTGAAAAACGGGTCAAGGCGGGTGAGATGTTGGAACACGCCGACGTCTATGGGCAGTACTACGGAACCCCGAAGGGGCCGATCTTGGAGCATCTGGCGGCCGGTCGCGATGTGCTGTTGGACATTGATGTCCAGGGAGCCCGGCAGATCCGGGAGTCCCAGGATCCCAAGATCCGGGCGTCCTTGGCGGATATATTTATCATGCCGCCGGATCTGGAGGAGTTGCGGCGGCGGTTGGAGGGTCGGGGCACCGAAACGGCCAAGCAGATCGAAAAACGGATCCAGGCGGCCGACTCGGAAATGGCCGACTGGAAGAGCTACCGCTACACCATTTTAAGCAGCTCGATGGAGGAGGATTTGATCAAGTTCCGTGCGATCATCCGGGCGGAGCGCTACCTGAGCCGAAGGCTCGACCTGAATCATGGCTGAAAAAGGGACGCCGCGGATCGTTTTGGGGGTGACCGGCTCGATTGCGGCCTTCCGTGCTGCCGATCTGGCCAGCGCGATGGTCCAGGAGGGATGGGAAGTACATGCCGTGCTCACTGCCGATGGGGCGCGTTTTCTGCCGGCCCTCACCTTGGCGGCGCTGACGCATCGTCCGGTCCATACCTCGCTGTGGGAGGAAGGGGAGGGTGGCCGGATGTCCCATCTGGATCTTGCCCAAACGGCCTCCGCGGTGGTGGTGGCACCGGCGAGCGCGGACTTTCTGGCCCGGACGGCCCACGGTTTGGCGGGGGATGTCCTCGGGGCGGTGCTGTTGGCTACCCGGGCTCCCTTGATTTTTGCACCCGCGATGAACACGAACATGTGGACGCATCCGGCCACCCGGGAAAACGTGAAGATGTTGTCCTCGCGCGGGGTACTTTGGGCTGGGCCGGCCGAGGGTCGCCTGGCCTGTGGGGCGGAGGGGCCGGGTCGGTTGGCTTCCACGCAGGAAATTTTGAAACAGGTGAAGGCAGCGCTGAAGAAGGGGAAATAAGGTGGCCTCCGAAACCAAATTCCGACCTTCCGCGACCTTTGCGAAACAGGCGGTTTTTTCCAGTCCGGCCAAATATAAGGCGATGCACCGGGAGTCACTGCAGAACCCGAAAAAATTCTGGGGCCGGATGGCCAAGCAGGAGTTGAGCTGGTTTCAGGAGCCCAAAAAGGTGTTGGAATGGAAGGAGCCGTTTGCCAAGTGGTTCGGCGGCGGTCGGCTCAACCTCAGCGCTAACTGCCTGGATCGGCACCTGGAGGGTCCCCGGCGGCACAAGGCAGCCATCGTGTTTGAGGGCGAGCCGGGGGATGTGCGGGTCCTGACCTACCAGCAGCTCCATGATGAGGTGTGCCGTTTCGCCCACGCGTTGCACGGAGAGGGGATTAGAAAAGGGGACCGGGTGATGATTTATCTTCCCATGGTGCCGGAGGCGGCGATTGCCATGTTGGCCTGTGCGCGGATCGGGGCGGTCCACAGCGTGGTGTTCGGGGGGTTCAGCGCCGAGGCTCTCAAGGACCGGATTCACGACTGCGGCGCCAAGATGGTGATCACCGCCGACGGGGGATACCGGCGGGGTCAGGTGGTTCCGTTGAAGAAGAATGTGGATGCGGCCGTGGCCGGATGTCCGGATGTCCGCCGGGTGATTGTGCTCAGGCGGACCGGGACGGTGGAGAAGCTGAACGAGATCGACCGCTGGTGGCATGAGATCACCGAATCCCAGGCTCCCGATTTTCCCGCGGAGAAGATGGAGAGCGAGGATCCGCTTTTTATCCTCTACACCAGCGGCAGCACGGGGAAGCCGAAGGGCATCCTGCACTCGACGGCGGGTTATTTGTTGGGAGCCCATCTCAGCACGAAATGGGTCTTTGACCTGAAGGAAACGGATCTTTTCTGGTGCACGGCCGATGTGGGATGGGTGACCGGACACAGCTATGCGGTGTACGGCGCGCTCAGCAACGGGGCGACCACCCTGATGTACGAGGGGGCGCCCAACCAGCCGGAGCCGGATCGGTTTTGGCGGATCATCGCGAAGCACCGGGTGACCATTTTCTACACCGCTCCCACGGCGATCCGGGCCTTCATCCGCTGGGGGGATCCGTGGGTGGAGAAGCACGACCTTTCCTCGTTGCGGTTGCTGGGCTCCGTGGGGGAACCGATCAATCCCGAGGCTTGGCTCTGGTATCACCGGGTGGTGGGCGGCGGGCGGTGTCCGATCGTCGACACCTGGTGGCAGACGGAGACGGGCAGTCATATGCTGACGACCCTGCCGGGGGTGCACGTGATGAAGCCGGGACTGGCCGGTTTACCTTTCTTCGGGGCGGATCTGGCGGTGGTCGATGACCATGGAAAACCGGTGAAGGACGGGGTGCAGGGCAAACTGGTGATCCGGAAACCGTGGCCTTCGATGTTGCGGACGATTTATGGGGATCCGGAGCGGTTCCAGAAGCAGTACTGGAGCGAAGTGCCCGGCTGTTACTTCACGGGGGACGGGGCCAAGCGCGACAAGGATGGGTACTTTCATGTGATCGGCCGAATTGACGATGTCCTGAACGTTTCCGGGCACCGGTTGGGCACCGCCGAGGTGGAGAGCGCCCTGGTGACGCACCCGGCCGTGGCCGAGGCAGCCGTGGTGGGTCGGCCGGACGATTTGAAGGGTCAGGCCGTGGTGGCGTTTGTGACGCTGAAAGCCGGACAGAAGGCGGGGGATGCCCTCGTGGCGGCGCTGCGAGAGCAGGTGAGTAAGGAGATCGGGCCGATTGCGAAGCCGGACCAGATCCGCTTTGCCGAGGCCCTGCCCAAGACCCGCAGTGGAAAGATCATGCGCCGCTTGCTCAAGGAAATCGCTTCTGGCGGGGTGGTGAAGGGGGATGTGACCACGCTGGAGGATCTGAATGTGATCTCGTCCCTGCAGTCCTCATCCTCGGAGGAGGGATAATGTCCTGGCGTCTTAAGCTCGCGGAGACCGGCGTCCTGATCGTGGATGTGCAGGAGAAGTTGGTGGGTGCGGTCAAGGAGCCTGCGGACTGGGTGGAGCGGGTGGAGATTTTGGTCAAGGCGGCGAAACTTTTGGAGATTCCTGTGGCCATCACCGAACAGGTGCCGAGCAAGCTGGGCAAGACGGTGCCGACGGTTTTGCAGGGTGCCGGCAAGGTGGATCCGATTTCCAAAACCCTGTTTTCGGCAGCGGAGGCCGGCCGGAGTTTGGGAAAAAAGAAAGTTTTGGTGGCGGGATGCGAGGCTCATGTCTGTATCCGGCAGACGGTGTACGACCTGCGGTTGAAGGAGATTCAGCCGGTTTTGGTGGCGGATGCGGTGGGATCGCGGCGGGATTCTGACCGGCAGCTGGCCTTGCAGGAGATGCGGCATGACGGAATCGTGGTGGCCACGACGGAAGCGGTGTTGTTTGAACTGCTGGAAGGTGCGGAGCATCCGAAGTTTAAAGAGATTCAGGCGTTGATTAAGTAATTCGGTAGGCCGCTTCCGATGGAAGTGGCAGCCGCTTTTATCAAAAGCGGCCTACCCAAAACGGAAAATTTTCTAGCCTTACTCCGCTAACCCTCTCATTCTCACTCCTTTATGGCAACGCCCGTCGCGACGGCCCAAAAGTGGCCCTTTCATGTATCGGTAGTCCCGAGAGTTCCAGAGGGGCTGGAGTCCCTCCGGCGTATCGCTTTCAACCTCTGGTTCAGCTGGAACTTCGATGCTTTGGAACTATTCAAAGAACTGGATCCCGCCCTGTGGGAAGAGTGCGGCCACAGCCCCGTCAAAATGTTGCGTCTGATCAAGCAGTCCCGGCTCGAGGCGGCGGTCAAGGACAAGGCGTACCGGGACCGTGTGGAAAAGGTGCACGACAAACTGGAGGCGTACCTCAACCGGAAGAGCACCTGGTTCACAAAGAATCTGCCCAAGGAGAAGACGGATCAGCCGCTCGTGGCCTACTTCAGCGCAGAGTTTGGATTCCATGAATCCCTGCCGGTTTATTCCGGGGGACTGGGAATCCTCGCAGGGGATCATTGTAAATCGGCGAGTGATCTTGGGTTGCCGTTTGTGGCCGTTGGGCTGCTTTATCGTTTTGGTTACTTCTCCCAAAAGATCAACCGGGACGGGTGGCAGGAGGCCAACATCGTGGACAACGTTTTCCACAACCTTCCCGTGCGCGAAGCGCTCGGTCCGGACGGCAAAACGCCGGTGGTGGTGGAGCTCGACATGCCCGGCCGGAAGGTGAAGGCCAAGGTTTGGGAAGTGCGGATCGGCCTGACCCGACTCTTCCTCCTCGATACCGATCTCGCCTCCAACGGCCCGGATGACCGCAACATCACTTATCAGCTGTACGGGGGCGATCACGACATGCGGGTGCGCCAGGAGATCGTCCTGGGCATCGGCGGGGTGAAGGCGCTCGATGCGATGGGTCTGCAGCCCTCCGTCTTCCATATGAATGAGGGGCACGCCGCGTTCCTCGGGTTGGAACGGATCCGAATGCTGATTTCCAGGGAGAAACTTTCTTTCATCGAGGCCCTGCAGTCGGTGGCGGCCAGCAGCGTCTTCACCACCCACACGCCGGTGCCGGCGGGCAATGACGCCTTTGTTCCGGAGCTGATGGAAAAATACTTCGCCGAATATATCCGCGATTGCCACATCGGCTTCGACGAGCTGCTCAAGCTCGGCCGGCCCTGGTCCCACCCCGAGAAGGAGCCTTTCAGCATGACGATCCTGGCTCTGCGTCTTTCCCGGCAGGCCAACGGGGTGAGCGCCATTCACGGGCGGGTTTCCCGGGAGATGTGGCAGACGGTTTGGCCGGGAGTGCCAAAAAAAGAGATTCCGATCCGGCACGTGACCAACGGCATTCACACGTTTACCTGGATGGCTCCGGAGATCCGGCAGTTGATGGAGAAGGAGGAGGGGACCTTTACGGAGGAGGATCTTGCCGAGCCTGCCCAGTGGAAGAAACGCGTCGCTTTCAAGGACAAGGATTACTGGACGGTCCACCAGAAGCTGAAGACCCGGTTGCTGGATTTCGTCCGCGAAAACGTCAAGAACCAGCGGATCCGCAACGGGGTGAAGCCGGAGGAGATTCGTGCCGCCCAGACGATGCTGGATCCGAAGGCCCTGACCATCGGGTTTGCCCGCCGTTTCGCCACCTACAAGCGGGCCGCCCTCCTGTTCCGGGATCTGGACAAGCTGGCGGCCATTGTCAACGACCCCAAGCATCCGGTGCAGTTGATCTTTGCAGGGAAGGCCCATCCGGCCGACGAGGGCGGCAAGAAGCTGATCCAGCTGATCGTCAAAGTTTCCGAGATGCCGGTATTCCGCAACCGGATCGTCTTCGTGGAAAACTACGACTTCAACGTGGCCCGCCATCTCTATCACGGCTGCGATGTCTGGCTGAACAATCCGACCCGCCCCCTCGAGGCGAGCGGCACCAGCGGTGAGAAGGTGATCACCAACGGCTGTCTCAACTTCTCCGTGCGGGATGGTTGGTGGGACGAGGCCTATGACGGAACGAACGGCTGGGCCATCGGGGAAGACGGGTTGCGCCTGGAACCAGAGGTGCAGGATGAATTCGACGCTTTCTCCATCTACGAGATTCTTCAGCACGAAATCGTGCCCCTCTACTATGAGCGGGACGGGGACGGGGTGCCGAAGCGCTGGATCGAGCGGGTGCGGCGCAGCTTGATGACGATCGGGCCGGTCTACACCACCTCGCGGATGGTGGCCGAATATGCGGAGAATTTTTACAAGAAGGCGGCGGAGAAGGGGCGGATGTTTGCGGAAAACAAGTATGCCAAGTCCCGCGATCTGGCCGTCTGGAAGGACAAAGTCCGCCAGGCCTGGCCCCAGGTGAAGGCGAATGCGGTGACCTGGGCCGGTGGCAACGGGGCCACGGTGAGTGTGGGCGATACCGTTTCCGCCTCCGCCCATGTGTTTTTGGGATCCCTCAAGAATGAGGAGGTGGCGGTGGAGGCTTACGTGAAGGCGGTGGAGCCCAACGGACCTTCCTTGGCGGTCCGTTTGGAGCCGACGGGTGAGGGATCCAACGGCTGGATGAAGTATGCCGGCCGGGTGGAAGTTAAAGATTCCGGGAACTTCCATTTCAACGTCCGGGTCAGGCCCTCGAATCCCTCCCTTTCCCAGGCCCATGAGCTTCGGCTGATCACTTGGGCATCTAATTCTTAAGTCTTTCTTCAGCAATTACTTAAGGTAATTCCGGTTCGATTTGACCGGATTTTCCGCCTCGCTAGGGTCGAGGGCTATGTCGAACCCTATTCTTCCGGCAGAGGCCAAGCGGACCGCCGTGCCCAGCCCTGAACTGATCGGGTTGGATCCGGCCGATGTCGACCTTTCAGCGGTGGAGAAGGCGGTGCACGCCTGCCGCGATTACCTCCTCGGCCTGCAGAAGCCGGAGGGGTACTGGGTGGGGGAGCTGTTTGTGGACAGCACGGTGGCCTGTGATTACCACCTGCTGATGTATCTGCGCGGGAAGGTGGACCGCGCCAAGGAAGCCAAGATTGTCCGCCACATCCTCCAGCGCCAGTTGCCCGATGGCGGCTGGCCGATCTATCCCGGAGGACCGAGCAATGTCACCGCCACGGTCAAAGCCTACTTCAGCCTGAAGCTGGCCGGCTTCACCCCCGATGAGCCCGAGATGCGCAAGGCCCGCTCCGCCGCGATGCGGTTGGGCGGCATCCCCAGTACCAACACCTACTGCAAGTTCTACCTGGCGATGTTTGGCCAGTATCCCTGGAAGTATCTCCCCAATATTCCCCCGGAAATTCTGCTTCTCCCAAGCTGGGCGCCGTTCGACATGTCGGAAATGAGCTCCTGGACCCGGGCGATCGTGGTGCCCATGTCCATCATCCGCAGCTTCCGCCCGGTCACGCATCTCCCGCCCGAAAAACAGCTGCACGAACTCTATCCTTACGGGGTCGAAGGCGGTCCGTTCTTCCATCCGGTGGAGAACCGCTTTTTCTCGATGAAAAACTTTTTTGTCCGGGTGAATGAGCTGCTCGGCTTTCTGGAGGGACTTTCCTGGAAGCCCTTCCGCAAGCGGGCGCTGAAGGCCGCGGAGGAGTGGATTCTGAAACGGACGGGGCCGGAGTCCGAAGGGCTGGCGGCGATCTTCCCTTCCATGATGAATTCAATTCTCGCCTTCCGTTGCCTGGGATACGGGGAGGAGCACCCCTGGATGAAAAAGGCGGTGAAGGATCTGGAAGGTCTGGAGGTGGATGACTCCGCCAACGGCGATTTCCGAGTGCAGCCCTGCCTCAGCCCCGTCTGGGACACCGCCATCACCATAACCTCCCTCGGGGCCGCCGGGGTGAAGCCCGACCATCCGGCGATGCAGAAGGGAGCAGACTGGCTTCTCTCCAAGGAAGTGAAGATGCGCGGGGATTACGTGATGAAGAATCCCACCCCGATCACCGGCGGCTGGGCGTTCGAGTTTTTCAACGACTGGTATCCCGACGTGGACGATACCGCGAAGGTGCTGCTCGGGCTGCGGAAAGCCCAAGCCTCCCAACCGAACCAGCAGAAAGAGGCGATGGATCGGGGCCTCGGCTGGGCGATGAGCTTCCAGTGCGACAACGGCGGCTATGCGGCCTTTGACAAGAACGTGAACAAGGCCTGGCTCGAGGACGTTCCCTTTGCCGACCACAACGCCATCCTCGATCCACCCTGCGCCGACATCACCGGACGGCTCCTCGAGACGATGGGCAAACTGGGTATCTCCAAAAACCATCCGCAGATCCAGCGGGCCCTGGCCTTCCTCCGCAAAATCCAGGAGGAGGACGGATCTTGGTTTGGCCGCTGGGGTGTAAACTATATTTACGGCACCTGGCAGGCGTTGCGCGGTCTGCAGGCGATCGGGTACGACATGAACGACACCTGGGTGGTGCGTGCGCGGGACTGGCTGGAATGCACCCAGAATCCGGACGGGGGTTGGGGTGAAAGTTGCGGCTCCTATGACGATGCGCGGATGAAGGGGCGGGGGATCAGCACCGCTTCCCAAACCGGCTGGGGCCTGATGGGACTGCTGGCCTGCGGCGATCTCCAGAGACCGAGCGTCCGGCGGGCCGTGCGGTATCTGGTCGAAACCCAAGCCAAGGACGGGAGCTGGGAGGAAAAACTCATCACCGGAACCGGTTTCCCCTGCGTTTTCTATCTTCGTTACGACATGTACCGGAACAACTGGCCGCTCCTCGCCCTGGGCGAATACCTGGAGATGGCGCGGGCTTCCGGCGTCCGTTAAGCCGGCTTTCCGGTCCCGGCCGTAGCTTTTCCCATGGATCCAACGTCCACTTTGCCCGTCGGGATCCTGTTTCCGATGGAGTTTGAGGCGCAGCCGACCTGGAAAAAAATCGGGGGTCGGAGCCGGGCCGAGACTGGCCTCGAAACCCTCAAGGGAAGCTGGCAGGGGATGCCGGTGGTCTCGGCCAGAATCGGGATGGGGCATCCCGGGCAGAATAAAAAAATCGAGGCGTGGCTGGCGGAACATCCGTGTCGCGGGGTGATCTTGGCCGGATTGGCGGGCGCGCTGGATCCGGATTGGGACGAGGGGGATCTAAGTTCTTTCCACGCGGACGCCTGGCCGGAATTTGCCGTCTGGGCCCGCTCGAAACCGGCGGTCCGGGCGGGCAAGTGGCACACTGCCCACGAGATCATCGAGACGGGACTGGCGAAGCTGGAACTGGGCCGGAAAACGGGTTGCGGATTGGTGGAGATGGAGTGGGACTATGTGGCCGAGGCCTGCCGGAGGATGGATGTGCCGTTGGTCGGGCTGCGGTCGGTCAGCGACCATGCGGACAAGCTACTGCCGGCAGATCTTTTCCTTCTGGGGTGCGATGCCGTCACCGGGAAAAGCACGCCGGTGAAGATCGGCCTGCACCTGGCCCTGCGTCCTTGGCGGTTGCGGGAACTCATTCCCGCCGTGGGGGGATGTACCCATGCGCGGGAGGTGATGTCGAAGGCGCTAGGGGAGTTTTTGGATTGGGTGAGTGGTAAGAGTGGGACTTCAAGATAAGGTGGGGCGGGCTCGACGAGCCCGCCTGCCTTGTTTGTTGTAACGGGAATCTTCAACAAGGCGGCCTCATCGAGGCCGCCCCACCTAATTCCAGATCAACCCACCGCGTCGGCGGCTTTGAAACCGGAGAGGACGGCGCCTTCGATCGTGGCGGGAAGGCCGGTTTCGGTCCAATCGCCGGCGAGAAAGAGATTTTCCACCGAGGTAACCGGCCCTGGGCGGGCGAGGGGCATGCCGGGTGGACCCCAGAAAGTGGCATCGCGAGATTTGTAGACCACATGGTGGGTCACCTTCGCCTCACGGCTCTCGGGGATCATGCGTTGAATCTCCTCCATGATCAGCTCCACCAGATACTTGCCGGTCTGGTCGATCAGGTCGGTGACCGCGCTGATCACGGCGGCGTAAAGGTGCCCGGAGGAACCCACCGGCAGGGTGGAGGTGCGATCAAATAGCCAGTGCAGAGGGGAATCGAGAAAGCCGGTAATTAGGTCGCGGGTGAGGGGCCGGTCCGTCCAAAGGTGTACCCCGAGAATGGGGCCGGCCTTCAGCATGCCGGCCAGCTGGGAGGCGCGGTCGATGGCCGGAATCATCTTGGCGGCCGGAGTCCACGGGACGGCGAGGACCACGAGGTCGTACTTTTCCTCGGAACCGTTTTTGAACTTCACCATCTCCACGTGTCTATGGATCTCATCGTACTTCAACTCCTCCACCGGCGCCGTCAGGCGCACGCGGCCCTCGGCGGATTCGAGGAAGGCGCTTAGCTCCGGACTGAGCAGGCCGGAGAGGCCGTCTTTATCGAGGTAGATGGCGGCGTCCTGGGAGGTTCCGAAAAGTCCGCGGCGGGTGACCTCCCAAAAGAGGCAGGAGTCGGCCAGCTGGATCGGGGCATTGAGGGCGGCGAGGCAGTATGGTTCCCACAGGGCGCGAATCGCACCGGGAGTTTGACGAACGCGTTCCAGCCAAGCTTGCACCGTCTCTCCCTGTTTCGGCGGCGTGCCCTGGGCCCGCCCGGGCAGGTTGAGAATCGCCCAGCGGTCCAGCCAACTGAGCTCCTGGAATCCAAACAGTCCGCCCAGCAGATGGAAGGGCGGCGGGAGAGGGGAGGAGCGGAGAATCGTCCGGCCTTTTTTCGGGCTCACGAAGTGGAGGTCGAGCCGGTCATGCCGTTCCAGGCGGTCGAGATTTCCCATCTCCGCCACCATTTCCAGCGTGCGGTGGTAGCAGCCCATGAGAATGTGCTGGCCGTTGTCGATGACGGTGCCCGTCTTGGCTTCCCGGTAACTGTGGGCCCGTCCGCCGAGTTGGGGCTTGGCCTCGATCAGATCCACGAGATGACCTTCGCGGGCGAGGGAGAAGGCGGCGGCGCAGCCGGCGTACCCACCGCCGATCACCGCAATGCGTGAGGGCGGCCGGCGCGGGGCGACCTCCTTTTTCAGGAGTTTCTGACCCCGGCGCAGAGCCATGAGTTTCTCCCAGCGGGAAAGTTTGATGGGCCCTTTCAGCACCTCGAAGTTTCGCCGGCGGATTTTCTCGAGGAGGTCCCGGTAGACGCCGGTCATGAGGAGGGCGGCGGAGAGGTGGGGGCGGTCTGCCTCCGGGAGCAGACGGTCGGCTTTTTCAAAGTAGTGGCGGGCGCGGAAATACTGCATGCGGAGAAGCCGGGCCATGCCCGGGGTGGGGTTGGGTCGGCGGAAATCCTCTTCCTTCACCCCAAAGGTTTCCCACTCCGAGCGGGGCAGGTAGATGCGGCCGAAGCGCTGCAGATCGTAGGCGACGTCCCGGAGGATGTTGGTCAGCTGGAAGGCCATGCCGAGGGCGATGGCGTAGTCGCGCGCGGCCCGGGTCTGGCAGCAGAAGATGTTGATCGAGACGAGTCCCACGGCCGAGGCCACGCCGTAGCAGTATTTGCGGAGCTCCTCAAAATTCTCGTAACGGTCCTTCGTCAGATCCATCTCCACGCCGTCGAGGATCTCGAGAAGGGGTTCGGGCGGGATGAGGTATTGGCGGACGACCGGGGCCAGCTCCTTGGCGAGTGGCTGTTCCGGCGTGCCGTGGTAGATGGCGCGGATGTCGTCGCGCCACTTGTGCAGGCGGGCCTGGCGGATCGGGAGGGGGGCGGTGGTTTCGTCGACGACGTCGTCCACCACGCGGCAGAAGGCGTAAAAGGTGGACATGGCCTGGCGCTGCTCCTTGGGCAGGCAGATGAAGGAGAGGGCGAGGTTCGAGCCGCTCTTGCGGGTGATGCGTTCCCCGGTTCCGCCCGGGAGCGGGCCGGAACTCATCCGCCGAAGAAGGCCTGAAGGCCGAGGGTCAGGAAGTCGAACTTGGAGACAACGGGCCGCCGCGTGAGGGTGTCGTATTTCTGGGCCTCGATTTTTTCGAGGATTTTCGTCCCGCCCATCCAGGTAAGCCGGATTTCCCAGGAGAGGGGGCGTTTCAGCCTGGAGGGCAGCGGTTCGCCCATCCGGAAAAGGTCCCAGGCCCGCTCGACCTGATAACGGAGGCAGTTGCGGAAGTTGGGAGTGGCCTTGCCGGCGAAGAGGTCGGCTTCCGGAACGTCGAAGCGGCGGAGATCGATTTGGGGAATGTAGATCCGGTCCTTGCCCAGATCGACCGAGACGTCCTGCCAGAAGTTGGCGAGCTGGAGGGCCGTGCAGATATGATCGGAGAGTTTGGCGAGCTCTTCTTCCCGGTGGCCGTGGAGGAGGAGGACAAGGCGGCCGATTGGGTTGGCGCTGCGGCGGCAGTAGTCGAGGACGGAGGGGAAGTCCTCGTAGCGGCGTTGGACGATGTCCTGTTCGAAGGCGCTGAGGAGATCGAGAAAGAGGGAGTCGGGCAGGTCGAACTCCGCCTTGGTGCGGAGCAGGGGAGTGAAGATCCATTCGTACTGGGTGTCGTAGGGACGGTTGGTGAGGGCGTTTTGCCAGGCTTGGCGGTAGGCGCGGAAAACGGCCAGCCGTTCGGCCTCGGTGGGGGCGGAGGAAGCTGTGTCCCGGAGGCGGGGGTCGGCGTAGCCTTCGTCGGCCAGATCGTCGGCCACCCGGGCAAAGGCGTAGACGGCGTGAACGTGGGGCCGGATTTTTTTGGGGACGAGGCGGCCGACGGGGAAGTTTTCATAGTGCTCCCGGGCCAGCTTGGTGCAGGCCTCGTAGGGGTCGGGCTCTGGAACCGGGAGGGAAACGGCCGTGGGACTAGCGGTTTGCATCAAAGCC
>JBBAWG010000030.1:0-13455 GCA_040397305.1 Methylacidiphilales bacterium
GCGGAGGGGGAACCGGGGGAGAAGGTGAGGGCTTCCTTGTCGGCGCCGACTTTCACCTTGTCGCCGGACTTGATCTTGCCGCGGATGATCTCCTCGGCGATCGGGTCCTCGAGGAACTTCTCGATGGCACGGCGCAGCGGCCGGGCGCCGTACTGGGGCTCGTACCCCTTCTCGATGAGGAAGGTGGAGGCCTCGGGAGTGAGCTCAATCTCCACGCCCTTGTCCTTCAGCCGGCCGGCCACTTTGGCGACCTCGAGGGAGACGATCTTGGAAAGGTCGTCCCGGGTGAGGGAGTGGAAGACAATCTGGTCGTCGAGACGATTGAGGAACTCCGGTTTAAAGACCTTCTTGGTCTCTTCGAGGATTTTGCCCTTCAGGGAGTTGTAATCCTGTTCCTGGGTGGGAACGCCGAAGCCCATGACGTTGCCCTTGCGGATCAGCTCGGCGCCAACGTTGGAGGTCATGATGATGATGGTGTTACGGAAGTCGATCTTCCGGGCGAGGCTGTCGGTGATCTGACCGTCCTCCAGGATCTGGAGCAGGACGTTCCAGACATCGGGATGGGCTTTCTCGATCTCGTCAAACAGGACCACGCAGTAGGGCCGACGGCGGACCTTCTCGGTCAGCTGACCACCTTCCTCGTAACCGACGTAGCCGGGAGGGGAGCCGATCAGGCGGGAGACGTTGAACTTCTCCATGTACTCGGACATATCGAGCTGGATGAGGGCGTCCTTTTCACCGAAGACCTCCTCGGCGAGGGCCTTGGCGAGGTGGGTTTTGCCGACCCCGGTGGGGCCCAGGAAGATGAAAGAGCCGATCGGCCGCTTCGGGTCCTTGAGATCGGCGCGGGAGCGGCGGAGGGCCTTGGCGAGGGCCTGGACGGCCTCCTGCTGGCCGATGACGCGGGCCTGCAGGGTGTCTCCGATGGTGAGAAGTTTGGAGAGGTCGGCTTCCGCCATGCGGGTGAGGGGGATGCCGGTCCATTTGGAGATGACGTTCTTCACGTCCTCCTCGTCGACATCGACGATGATCTCGTCCCGTTTCTTGCGCCAGGCGTTGAGGTCGGCTTCCAGTTTGGCGGAGGCCTCCTTCTCCTTGTCGCGCAGGCCGGCCGCTTTTTCGAAGTCCTGGGCCTTGATGGCGGCCTCCTTTTCGGCGCGGATCGTTTCAATCTCCCCCTCGGCGGCCTTGAATTCAGGCGGGCGGATGCTGGCGGCAATCCGGCAGCGGGAGCCGGCTTCGTCCATCACGTCGATGGCTTTGTCGGGCAGGTAACGGCCGGTGATGTAGCGTTCGCTGAGCCGGACGGCGGAGGCGAGGGCTTCATCGGAGATCTTGGCGTGGTGATGCTCTTCGTATTTGGGGCGGAGACCGCGGAGAATGGCGATAGCCTCGTCGATGGAGGGGGCATCGACCCGGACGGTCTGGAAGCGGCGCTCGAGGGCGGCGTCCTTCTCGATGTACTTGCGGTATTCGTTCATCGTGGTGGCGCCGATGCACTGCAGCTCCCCGCGGGAGAGGGCGGGCTTGATGATGTTGGAAGCGTCCATGGCGCCTTCGGCCGAGCCGGCGCCGACCAGGGTGTGGAGCTCGTCGATGAAGAGGATGACGCTCTTGAGCTTGCGGATCTCCTCCATGACGGCCTTGATGCGCTCCTCGAACTGGCCGCGGTATTTGGTGCCGGCGACCATGAGGGCGAGGTCGAGGGTGATGACCTTTTTGTCCCGGAGGATTTCCGGCACGTTGCCGGAGGCGATTTCCTGGGCAAGGCCCTCGACGATGGCGGTTTTGCCGACGCCGGCCTCGCCGATGAGGACGGGATTGTTCTTGGTGCGGCGACAAAGGATCTGGACGACCCGCTCAATCTCGTTCTTCCGGCCAATGACAGGATCCATCTCCCCCTTGCGGGCAAGTTCGGTGAGGTCACGGCCAAAGGCCTTGAGGGCCGGAGTTTTGACATCTTTACGGGAAGGAGCGGAGCCACCCCCGGCGCCGGCGGGTTCGGGTCCGGCCTGGCCGGCTTCCTCGCCTCCCGTGGCGGCGGCTTCGGCGCCTTCCTCGAAGTTCGGATCCAGCTCCTTGAGGACTTCCTGGCGGGCACGTTCGATGTCCACTTCCAGGGACTTGAGAACACGGGCGGCGACGCCGTCCCCCTCGCGCAACAGTCCGAGGAGGATGTGTTCGGTGCCGACGTAGGAGTGGTGCAGGGCCTTCGCCTCCTTGGAGGCGAGAGCGAGGACTTTTTTCACCCGCGGCGTGTAGGGGATGTTGCCGGTGACCTTGGTGTCTGGTCCGGTGCCGACCTGTTTCTCCACCTCCATGCGGACGGTCTCCAGATCGAGGCCCATTTTCTGAAGAACATTGACGGCCACGCCCTGTCCTAACTTAATGAGGCCCAACAAGATATGCTCCGTGCCGACGTAGTTATGGTTGAAACGATCGGCCTCCTTACGAGCCAGCGCGAGGACCTGCTGGGCGCGAGGAGTGAAATTGTTCATAGGGTGATTTTAGTCCAACCCGATCAGAGGTGCAATTTACGCATGGCGGGTTCGGTAACACCTTTGAGTTTCTCGCGAAGAAGATCGGCCCGGAAGGCGTCCCGTTCCTCGGCTCCCAACTTCTTTTGGGAGGCGTGCTGGAGGTGGGCGGGTTGGGTGGAGATGAGAAGAGTATCGATCTTGGGCTTGAGGGAAGCGGCCAGGAGGCCGAGATCGGCTGCCAGGCGAAGAAGGCTGAGGAGGTTCAGGGCTTCCTTGGAGGAGATGGAGTAGGCGTGCAAAAGGATGCCGTAAGAGCGGCCGACCTGATCGGCGAGCATCCGGGCTTTTTCCTGGATGAGTTTTTGGCGGGCGTTGCTCTCCAAATCGATCAGCTGGCGCACCACTTTCGTAAGGCGCTCGAGGATCTGCTTCTCGGATTCGCCAAGGGTGGTTTGGTTCGAGATCTGGAACAGGTTGCCGAGGGCCTCGGTGCCCTCCCCGTAGAGTCCGCGGACGGCGAGGCCCAGTTGGTTGACCGATTTGATGACCTGGTTGATCTGCTCCCCGAGGACGAGGCCGGGCAGGTGAAGCATGGCGGAGGCGCGCATCCCGGTGCCGACGTTGGTGGGGCAGGCGGTGAGATAGCCAAGGGAGGGGGAGAAGGAGAATTCGACTTTTTCCTCCAAGGTGGAGTCCAGCTTGTCGGCCGCATCCCACGCCTCCTGGAGATGGAAACCGGGGCGCAGGGCCTGCAGGCGGAGATGATCCTCCTCGTTGATCATGACGGAAAGGGTTTCATCGCCGTTGACGACCAGGCCGCTGCCGGCGTTCTTGGCGGCGTGTTCCCGCGAGATGAGGTGTTTTTCGACGAGAAGCTGTTTCTCGAGCGGGCCCAGGGCCTCCATCGCCACGGACATTTTGGCCGGCCGCATGATGGTGAGGTCGCTGACGGCGGGCTGGATGGTTTCGAGGAGCTTCAGGCGGTCCGCTTTTTTCAGCCAGCCGGGGAAAGGATAATCCTTCACGTTCCGGGCGAGGCGGACGCGGCTGCTGATGACGATGCCGGATTCCGTATCCGGGGGCGGGGCGGAGGAAGCGTGGCCGTTCTCGGCTTTCACAAGGGTAAGCTTAAAGCTGAACGTTACGGTTGGCAACGGCGGGACGATGAAAATCCAGGCTTAAGTAGAAATCCGAAAACGAACCGTTTACGTTTACGATTACGTTTACGAAAAATCTCAGCGATCTCGGCGCCTCAGCGGTAACAACCGGTTCTGTCGCTGGCACCTTAGAGGGTTTTTTGGCCGGTAGGGGCGGTTGTCCCTAACCGCCTGTTTTTGAAGGTTGGACGCGGGCCGTTAGGGACAACGGCCCTTACCAAGCTGAAGGTTCATCAGTATTTTACCGCAGAGGCCAACTTGTGAAACGAGGGCGCGCCTTTTATCCTTGGGTCCATGGCAGCCAATCTAACCACGGAATATGCGGTGAGGGCCTTGGTAGTGCTGGCCCTTGAAGGGGGCCAGGGAAAAATCCGGCAGGCTGCCTCCTTGGCCAAGGCCTCAGGCACGCCAGCCAAATTTATGGAGCAGGTTTTGCGGACTTTGAAAAAAGGGGGCTTTGTGGTGAGCCAGCGGGGGGCGGGGGGAGGGTATGATCTGGCCCGGGCAGCTGACCGGATCACCGTGGGCGAGGTGGTCTCCTGGATGGAGGGTGGGGATGACAAGGGGGTCCGGGCGGACGGGCCGCTGGCGGGGGAGTGGAGTCGGCTTTGCCAGGAGGCAGAGGGGGCGCGGAGGTCGGTTTTGGAGAAGGAGTCTCTGCGGGACCTGATGGAAAAGGTGCAAACACGGATGGTTTCGAAGGGTCGCGGATCCGAGTACCAGATTTAAGCGGGCCGCGCTGGCTTGCCCGGCGGGACGGAGTGCGGGATACTTTTTCGATGTCCCAATCCTTTTCCTCGGGTGGATGGCCTGGAGCGGAGGGCCCCCTCTTTACGGTTGGCGGACTTCGGGTGGACCTAACCCTACTTCTGATCGGTGTGCACACCCTGGCGATGGCGGTAGCTGCGGTATTGGCAGCGTCCGGTTTGGGGGACTGGGTGAATCAGGCGGCGTTTGCGGCCGGCGACCTGCGGGCGGGGCAGATCTGGACCCTCGTGACGTATCCCTTCGTCCACGACATCCGGCAGGAGGGGCTTTGGTTCGGTCTGGAGATGCTGATGTTTTTCTGGTTTGGACGGGAGGTGGAGTCGGCCATCGGGCGGCGCTCCTACGGTTTGCTTTACGGCGCTTTGGCGGTGATCCCGGCTCTGGTGTTGGCGGGGGCGGGCCCGCTCCTGGGTTCTTCGGTTTTAGCGGGATCGGGCACGATCAGTTTTGCCATTTTCCTTTCCTTTTGCGCGTTGCATCCCGGGGCGCAGTTTTTCTTTGCCGGCCTGACTGCCAAGTGGGTGGGCTGGATTTTGTTGGCAATTTACAGTCTGGCGTCTTTTGCCGGTCGCGACTGGCCCGGTCTCCTGCAGCTCTGGCTTTCCTCGCTTTTTGCGGTGGCCTGGGTTCGGCGGGGCGGCATGGAATGGCCGAACCTTTCGCTGGGGAAGGGCCGGAAAAAGTCCGCCAAGGGCAAAACGACGGCCAAAAAAAGCCCGGCGGTGCCCGTTCTGGAGAAAGTGGACGCCATCCTCGACAAGATCTCGCGCGACGGAATCCATTCTTTGACGGCTGCGGAAAAAAAACAGCTCGAGGACGCGAGGGCCAAACTCCTCCAAAAGGATCGGCAAGACCGCTGACGGCGGTACCCTGCGGGGATGGCGTTGGCGACGAAGGTGGCCCCAGCGGGCAATACGGATTGGAAATCCTGGACCCCCAAGGAGCGGGGCACCCTCTGTTTTGTCCTCCAGGAAGGACGCATCCTGCTGATTGAAAAGAAAAGGGGATTGGGGGCGGGCAAGGTCAATGGGCCGGGGGGGCGGATCGAGCCCGGGGAGACGGCGGAGCAGGCCGCCGTTCGCGAAACCCAGGAGGAGGTGGGGATCACTCCGGTGGGCATCGGTTGGGCCGGAGAGCTGAGTTTTCAATTTCGGGACGGATATTCGCTCCACTGCACCGTCTATCGGGCCGGGGAATTTCATGGGGAGTTGAAGGAGACGGCGGAGGCCAAGCCCTTTTGGCATCCGGTGGAGGACATGCCTTACGCGAGAATGTGGTCGGACGATGAGCACTGGATGCCCCGGCTGTTGGCGGGCGAGAAGTTCCGCGGCTGGTTTGAATTCGACGGGGACCGGATGGAGTGGTTCCGGATGGAGGTGGCATGAGCCGGAAGATTTTGGTCACGGGGGCGGCCGGATTTATCGGGTATCATTTGTGTGAGCGCCTGCTGCAGAAGGGCGATGCCGTGGTCGGGCTGGACAATCTGAATGACTACTATGATCCCAAGCTTAAGGAGGCGCGGCTGGCAAGGTTGACCCAACATCAAGGGTTTCGGTTTGTGCGGGCTGATCTCGGGGACCGCACGGGGGTGGAGAAGCTTTGGAAAGAGGTCCGGCCCGAGGTGGTGGTGCATCTGGCCGCACAGGCAGGCGTAAGGTACAGCCTCACCCATCCCCACGCCTATTCCCGAAGCAATCTCGAGGGGATGATGGATGTGTTAGAGGCTTGTCGGGCGGAAAAAACGGGGCACCTCATTTTTGCCAGCTCCAGTTCGGTGTATGGGTTGAACCAAAAGATGCCCTTTGGAGAGCGGGACAATGTGGATCACCCGGTCTCGCTTTACGCCGCCACGAAGAAGGCCAACGAGCTGATGGCCCACTGCTATGCGCACCTCTACCGCCTGCCGTGCACGGGGCTGCGCTTTTTTACTGTTTATGGACCGTGGGGTCGGCCGGACATGGCTTACTACAAGTTCACCCAGTCGATCCTGGCCGGGAAGGAGATCGAGCTGTTTGGGGAGGGGAAGCTGCAACGGGACTTCACCTATGTGGACGACATTGTGGAGGGCGTCATGCGCCTGACGGAAAAACCGCCCCAGGGGAATCCGCAGTGGGACGGGGTGCACCCGGATCCGGCGACCAGTCCGGCGCCGTACCGAATTTACAACATTGGCAACAATCGACCGGTGGAGGTGATTCGTTTGGTCCAGGCGATTGAGGCCGCGACCGGTAAAAAAGCCAAGGTGGTTTCCAAGCCAGTGCCGCCGGGGGATGTGGTTGCGACAGCGGCGGATGTTTCGGATCTGGCAAAAGCGGTGGGGTTCCGGCCCAACACCCCGCTGGAAGAGGGGATCAAAAAATTTGTGGAGTGGTATCGGGGCTACGCAGGGGTTTAGCGGTTTAGTCTTTAGTCAAGGAGGGTACTGTCGGTTGAAGGACTCCCTCCACCACTAATGTCTAAAGGACTAAAAAGCTAAAGTGGCACCGCCTCGTCGATGAGCATCACGGGGATGCCGTCACGGACGAGGTAACCACGTTGTCCGTCCTGGCGGATCAGGATTGCCTCAAAATTGGCCGGGACCTTTTCCCCTTTGAGGTTTTTGAGGCCACCTTTTTGGGCTAGCTCGCTTAGACGGAGCACCAAGGAATCCTCCGCCAACCGGACAGCCTGGAGGGACTCCGGGCAGCGGAGGATGGTGAGGAGTTCCGGATCGACCGCGGTGGCGGCACTCATCGGAATGGGCCCAGCGAGGGCTATTTCTTCTTTTTGAGGAGAGGCAGACCGGTGCGGTCGTTCTCGGTGACCTCGTAGCCGTCGGGCAGGTTATCCATGGCGCCGGCGCCGGCTTCTGAAGCGAAATAGTAGAGGGTGACGGTTTGGCCGCCCCGGAGGGTCTGCTGGCGGCTGTGGAGGATGTAGCTTTTTCCGTTTTTCTTGCTGACAGTGCTGAATGCCATATGAGAATTCTCCTTTAGGTTGGTTGGGCCCGAGGGCCTTCTGGTTATCTTGGGGCTCCTTGGTCCTTTGAAAATCCCTAATTTCCAGTTCCTCACATTCGCTGGCAGGAGAAAAAGGTGTTCCTAGGCTTGCGTCGGGTTTGGGGAGGAGCACTATAGATTCATGTTTACGCGGCGCCGGTTTCTCGGCCTGATTCCCGCCCTTGGTGCCGCCCGAGGCCTGGCAGCGGCCACGGACAAGATCCCCACCCGGAAATTTGGCCGCCACGCGGAGCAGGTTAGCGTGATCGGAATGGGGGGCCACACCCTTGGCCAAGCCAAAGATATCCCGGAGGCCACCCGGATCGCCCATGAGGCGGTGGACCGTGGCATCACCTTCTTTGACAATGCTTGGTGCTACCATGACGGTCGGGCGGAAGAGTGGATGGGCCAAGCCTTGGCCGGCATTCGTGACAAAACCTTTCTCATGACCAAGGTGTGCCCTCACCAAAAGCCCCTGCCGGAGGGGGGCAAGGAAGGGGCGATGAAGATGCTGGAGGAGTCGTTGCGACGGTTGAAAACCGACCGTTTGGATCTCTGGATGCTACACATGATCGAAAAGCCCGAGGAGATCGACAAGTTCTACGGTCCCGGGGGAGCGGTGGAGGCCTTCGATCTGGCCAAAAAACAGGGCAAAGTGCGCTATCTCGGGTTCACCGGCCACACCGATATCGCCGTGCACAAAAAGATTTTGGATGGCGGGTATCCCTTTGATGCCTCGCTCCAGCCCGTTTCAGCTTTGGGGACTTTGGATTCCCGTAAATTTGAGACCGAGATCATCCCGATGCTCGCCAAGCGGGACATCGCCGTGATTGGAATGAAGGGGTTCGGGGGAAGTAAGCGCGCCCATCAAAAGGGTCTGATGACGGCAGAAAAGGTGGTTCGATACTCGTTGAGCTACCCGGAGGTCTGTACCCACCTGATCGGGATCGACCAGTTTGATTACGTCGGAGAAGCCGCCCTGGCGGCCACGAAGACGCCCATGACGACGGACGAAAGAAAGGCCTTTGCGGTCTGGTGTGATCAGCGGGGCGGGGCAACCTACGCCATGCACGCCCACCCCGGCCACCGGGACGGTGGCTGCTGCGGAAGTTCCTTGGCGTAAGCGAATCCCCGCTTGAAGTTCGCCCTTCTGGTTCTTGGGTACGCCATTTCCATGGCTGGATCCAACCTGCTCTTCAAAGTCGCCTCGGAAAAAGCGGGAACTCCATGGTGGCTTTGGTTTTTGGCCGGGAATGTCGTTGGCTTTGGTTGTCCGGTGATCATCACGTATGCCTTGCGGGAGCAAAGCCCGCACCTCGTCTACGCCTTCACCCTAGGAGCGGGGTTTGTTCTGGTGCAGCTCGCCGGTTGGTTTTTCTTTCACGCCCCGGTCACGGCGATGCAGGTGGGGGGGCTCGTCCTGACGGCGGCGGGCCTGGTGATGCTGCAATTGGGAAAGGCCTAGAAAGGGTCGGCTACCAGCCGGGAGTGTTCGTTTACGTTTAAGTTTACGTTTAGGAAAAGTTTCAAACTAAAGCCTACAGCGAGCCGACGGCGAGGGCGACGGAAGCAAGGAGAAGGGCCGCGCCGGTGAGGCGTACTGCCAGTACCCGCTTGTCGTGGTAAGCCGAGCCACCGCCGAGCGCTCCCTCCAGCAAGATGGCCCAGAGTCCCCGGGTGGCGTAGACGACATTGGTGGCGGTGGCGTGGCCGAAAAAGCCGATAACAAACACTACCAGGGAGGTCTGAAACCCGATCACGACCGATCCGCCCAACGCACCGGCGCGGGCGGGGCCGGGCAAAAGGGCGGGCCTGGTTTTTCTTCGAAGAATCTCCGGGAGAAAAAGAAGCGGGGTCAACAATACGAGGGTGGCAAACATCAACGGCTGAAACCAACCGACCCCCAGCATCTTTGCAAAGCGCTGTACGGTAATGTCGGTGAGCCCAAAGAAGAAAGCGGCCAAGAGCGCCCAGCCCGCGGCCGCCCGGTCCAGAGCCGCCCCTTCCTTCTTTCCGTGCAGGAGTCCTGGGGAGAGGGAAAGCAGGGCCACCGCCAAAGAGGAAAGAACGGCGCCGGCCATTAGACCCGGGTGGAGGGATTCTCCCAAAAGGAGGACGGAGAGCAGGGCGACAAAAATGGTCTTCATACCCAAAACCGGCGTGGCCAGGGAGAGATCGCCCTTCGCCAGAGCCCGGATGGCACAGGCCCGACCGAGAAAGAGGGCACCCCCAGCAAGAAAAGCACCCCAAAACCCATCTGGGTGGGCGGTTCCCGGAAAAAACAGAACCAAAGGGGCGGACCATCCGGCCATGGCAAGGTTGGAGATGCCGTTGACCAGGCGGGGGTGTGCGCCCCGACGCAAGCCGAGCTTCATCCCCCAGGAGCCAAAGGCGTAGAGGAAAGAAGCGATCAGAGGGAGGGCCAGAGGCATGAGGAGAATGAAAAGGATGCCGGACTTGCCGACCTATGCCAGCCATGTCGACGGCTTGCCGATCCGTGCCGGGCCGGTTAGGAAAGAGGGATGTTACGGGAGTTTATTCCGGTCCTCTTTTCCATCGGCATGGCTCTGGCCATTGCGGTAGGGGCCATCGTCGTCGCCCTGCTCATCGGGAAGGTGGGACGGAGGAACAAGGGCAAGGATTTGGCGTACGAGTGCGGTAAGGACCCAATCGGGGGCGGGTCGGCGCGCTTTTCTGTAAAATTCTATCTCGTGGCGATGATCTTTATCCTTTTCGATATTGAGGTGATCTTCATGTACCCGTGGGCGGTCAGCCTAATGGGTTTCCAGCAGAGCGGCTTGGGCTGGCAGGTGTTTGGGTTGATGTTGGCGTTTGTCTTGCTCGTCGAGGTCGGACACCTCTACGCGTATAAAAAGGGAGTGTTTGACTGGAACAAGCGGGGGTGAGGGTTGGATGAAGGGGCAGGATTAAAGATTAAGTTGGCCCACCAGCCTTAAGGTTAGGCCTTCATCACGATCGACGGGGAAAAGGATGCGGGCAGGGATTTTCCTTGGACGAGGATCTTGTGGCTGTGGCCAAAAAAGGCGGGATGGGTGAGATGGCGAAAGTTGCGGATCCAGGCCTCCCCGGGATGTTGGCTTCCGGTCAGGATTGGGGAGGCCAGTTGAGTCAGCCCCCGGGCAAAATTTGTCAGACCATAACTTTGTAGCCCTTCCCGGGTTCCCCGTTCCTCCAACTCTGTGAAGTCTACGTGGGCGGTCAGATCCTGCTCCCCGGGATCGGCGAGGGGATCGGGTGTTCTTAGGTGGTTTCGCAATGAAACGAGCGTCCCGCCAGCGCGGGCCGGGGAAAAGAGTTCCTCCCTAGGAAAGCCGTAATCCAGGGTCAAGATCAGCCCTTGGGAAATTTTGGAGGCGAGGCTGCGGATCCATGGGGCGATGCCGGGTCGGATTTCCAAGGTGAATCCTTCCACGGTCGGCGGAGAGATTCGTTCGATCATCGACCGGGTGACAGGATCCGTCTCCTGCTCCCCCCAGACGAAGCGGGAGTCAGCCCAGTTGACGACCTTTTCCCTCCAAGTGCCTTTCCGGAAGGAAAAAATCCTGACGGAGAAACTGTCGACCAGCTCGGAGGAGTAAAAAAGGCAGGGGAGGTTCGGGTCGGGGAGGTCCTGGACGGAATGGTGCCACTGGATGGGGAAACTTCGCGCCGAAGAGTCAAGGGTTGTCCGCTGTTTTTCCTCCAACTTTGGATGGGGCTCGATGAGGTGCAGGCGGACGGCTTGGGCCAGCATGGGGTGATACTTTTGGATGGCATCCAGGATATCCCGGGCCAGCCAGCCGGCATCCGCGCCTTGCTCAATCAGACACAGGCTTGTGGGTCGACCCAACACATGATGGAGCTCCTCCGCCTGGCGGGCCAATAACTGACCCAAGACCGGCCCGGGAGAGACGGGGGTCAGAAAATCACCCTCTTTTCCGGTTCGAGTTTTCCCGGAGGCATAAAAGCCGTGTATGGGGTGATAAAGGGCCTCGTCCATAAAGCCGTCGAAAGGCAGGGGTCCGCCCTTTTGGATCCGGGAGGTGAGGAGGGTGGCCAAGGGGGAGATCAAAGGTATGGGGATCTTATTCGGGGATGGCACTCGGGGCGAGATTGACGACCCGCCTAAGGAACTTAAGTTTTGGGTAGTGAAAGCGCTCCTGTTTCTGTTGTGGGCGAGCATTGGAGCCGTTGTGGCCCAGACGGGAGCGGAAGATTCCTCGCTCGGGCTTTCCGACCTTCCGTCCGCCGAGGCCAAGGCCAAGTTGCCGGGACTGGATGAGCCGGCCCCCACACCCGACTTTTCCCGGGTGACTTCACCGGAATCCCCCTCCATCCCGCAATTGCGTCCCCCGGTTGCCGACCCGGCTAAAAGCAAGGCCACCGACAGCTCCGACTGGGCAGCCCAAGCCATGCTCCAGAAGAAGGAGGAAGCCAAAAAACGGGAAGAGGAGCAGACGGCTTTGGCCGAACAAAAGGCGAGGGAAACCCAGATGACCTTGGACAAAGAGAAAAAAGAAAAAGAGGCCAAGGCTAAATCCTCCGATCAGCCCGCCGTGGCCAAGGCGGCCGTGCCGGGATTTGGCCAGGCAGAGGCGCAAAAGCTGCCTGCGGTGACCGGGTTGGATGGGGTCAAACCCCGGGGGATGGCTTCAGACGATGGGCGGGTTCAACCTGGTTTCGATTCCTTCACCGGTCCCTCCAGCGGCAGTCCCTTGGGGAAGGACTTTCAATCCGGGGCAAAACCGATCATGCCGGGAACCACTACCACGGACGGGCGGATGCAGGTTTCTTCCAAGATCCCGGAACCTCCTTCTGGTGCCTATAAAAGGATCTCCCAAGATCCCTACACCCTGCCGGCCGGGTACGGGGAAAAGAAAGCTGCGCCTCCTTCCCAGCCGAAACCCGTGGTCATCCCTCCCAACCCGACGAGTGGTGACCCGAAACGGGCCATTGATGACACCAAGGCCGGGTATTCGCCCTACGATAACTCCAAAAAGGTCCCCGATCCCCGTTCCCAGCGCCGATTTTAGGGCATCTCCTCTGCGCTTGGCATTCCCACGCGCCGCCCGCTAGCGTCTAGCCCGTGCCCGTTGACGTTATCCTTTTTCCTTTTCGCGAGTATATCTGGTTCTACGCGGGCTTCCTGGTTTTTGTTCTTGGGGTCCTCGCCCTCGACTTGGGGGTGTTTCATCGGAAAGCCCATGCCATTGGGATGCGGGAGGCTGCGGGTTGGAGCGTGTTCTGGATCACCTTGGCGCTGTTGTTCAATTTCGCCTTCTACGTCTACTGCAAACATGAATTCTCGCAGGATTCGCAACTCATGGCCCTGCCCGGATTCGATCCGGATCGGCAGGCCCGTTACTCCGCCTTGGAGTTCCTCACCGGCTTCATCGTCGAAAAGTCCCTGGCGGTCGACAACCTCTTCATCTTCGTCGTGGTCTTCCGCTTTTTTGGTATCCCTGCCAAGTACCAGCACAAGATCCTCTTTTGGGGTATTCTTGGCGCCATTTTCTTCCGGGTCGTCTTCATCGCCCTCGGTGCCGTCCTCTTGCAGATCCACTGGATCAATGTGGTCCTAGGGATCTTTCTGATTCTGACCGGCATCAAGATCTTCTTTTCTCCGGATCAAGCCATCAACCCCGAGACCAACCCTGTTCTGCGGTTTCTGCAAAGAGTCTTGCCCGTCACCCACAAGTCAGACGAAGGGAAGTTTTTCCTCAAGATCGGGTCTGCGTGGAAGGTGACTCCCTTGATGGTCTGCCTGATCTTTATCGAATTCTGCGACATCGTCTTCGCGATCGACTCCGTCCCCGCCATCTTCGCCATCACCAAGGAGCCGCTCATTGTCCTGACCTCGAATGTCTTTGCCATCCTCGGTCTGCGGGCGCTCTACTTCCTGCTCGCCGGCGTGGTGGATAAGTTCCACTTCCTTAAATTCGGCCTGGGTCTGGTCCTGGTATTTGTCGGCTTGAAGATGGCTTGGCTCAACGATGTGTTCGGCGGGAAGTTCCCGATCGCCTGGTCCCTGGTCATCATCACCGCGCTGGTTGGCGGCTCGATCGCCTTGTC
>JBBAWG010000030.1:13555-17079 GCA_040397305.1 Methylacidiphilales bacterium
TTTAGTACCGGTAATGCTCGGGCTTGAAGGGGCCCTCGGCCGGGATGCCAAGGTAGTCGGATTGGTCCTTGGTGAGCTTGGTCAGCTTCACCCCAATCTTCTCGAGGTGCAGCCGAGCGACTTCCTCGTCCAGCTTCTTGGGCAGAACGTAGACCGCCGGCTTGTAGATGGACCGGTTCTTCCAGAGGTCGAGCGCCGCCAGCGTCTGGTTGGAGAAGCTGTTGCTCATCACAAAGCTGGGATGACCCGTGGCGCAACCCAGGTTGACCAAGCGCCCTTCGGCGAGGAGGAATAATTCCCGGCCGTCGGGGAAGACATACTTGTCGAGCTGGGGCTTGATGTTGACCCGCTTCACGCCGGACAGGTTGTTGAGCTTGTCGACCTGGATCTCGTTGTCGAAGTGGCCGATGTTCGCGACCACCGCCTGATCCTTCATCTTTTTGAGGTGCTCGATGGTGATCACGTCCTTGTTGCCGGTCGTGGTGATGTAGATGTCGGCGCGGCCGAGGGTGTCTTCCACTGTGGTCACCTCATATCCCTCCATCGCGGCCTGCAGGGCGTTGATCGGATCGATCTCCGTCACGATCACCCGGGCGCCTTGTCCGCGAAGCGACTGGGCGGAGCCTTTGCCCACGTCTCCATAGCCGCACACCACAGCCACTTTGCCCGAGATCATCACGTCGAGGGCACGGTTGAGGCCGTCGACCAGGGAGTGGCGGCAGCCGTAAAGGTTGTCGAATTTGGACTTGGTGACCGAGTCGTTCACGTTGAACGCCGGCACCAGCAATTTGCCAAGCTCCTGCAGTTTGTAGAGGCGATGGACCCCGGTGGTGGTTTCCTCGGCCACGCCTTTCCACTCCTTGACCAGTTCGTGGAAGATATAGGGGCTTTCCGCGTGAATCTTCTTAAGGAGATCCTTGATGACCTTTTCCTCATGGCTAGAGGAGGGGGTGTTGACCCAGCCGTCGCCTTCCTCGAGCTCGTAGCCCTTGTGCAGGAAGAGGGTGACGTCCCCGCCGTCGTCGATGACGAGCTGCGGGCCCTTGCCCTCGGGGTTGACGATGGCCTTCCAGGTGCAGTCCCAGTACTCCTCGAGCGTCTCGCCCTTCCAGGCGAAGACGGGGATGCCGGCGGCGGCGATGGCCGCGGCGGCCTGATCCTGGGTGGAGAAAATATTGCAGCTGGCCCAGCGCACGTCCGCGCCAAGGTCCACGAAGGTTTCGATGAGCACCGCCGTCTGGATGGTCATGTGCAGGGAGCCGGTCACGCGAACGCCGGCGAGGGGCTTATCCTTGGCGTACTTCTCGCGGATGGCCATCAGGCCGGGCATTTCCTTCTCGGCGATCTCAATCTCCTTGCGGCCGAGTTCGGCGAGGGCGAGGTCCTTGACCTGATAGTCTCCGGCTTTGGGGCCGCGGGTCTTGGTGGTTTTCGGGGCGAGGGTGGTGGTGCTCATGGGTTTGTCTCCTGGGAGGGGTTCAGTTCAGGCCGGCGTGGCGGCGGAGCTCGCGGACTCGGTCCGTGTGCTCCCACGGCGCGTAGGCCGGGTTACCGCGGTGGCCAAAGTGGCCGTAGTTGGTGGTTTTCGAGTAAATCGGGCGCCGCAGGCGGAGCTGGCGGATGATTTCTGCCGGACGAAAATCGAAGGTTTTGTGAACGGCGTGTTCGATCCGGGAGAAGGGGATTTTCTCCGTGCCAAAGGTGTCCAGGCAGACGGAGACCGGCTTGGGGTAGCCGATGGCGTAGGCGAACTGAATTTCCACCCGGTCGGCCAGGCCCGCGGCGACGATGTTTTTGGCCACATAACGCCCCATGTAGGCGGCGCTGCGGTCCACCTTGGTGGGATCCTTGCCGCTGAAGGCGCCGCCACCATGACGGCCCGCGCCGCCGTAGCTGTCGACGATGATCTTTCGTCCGGTTAATCCGCTGTCACCTTCCGGGCCGCCGATGACGAACCGGCCGGTTGGGTTGACGAGGAAGTTGGTGTGGCGGTCGAGCAGGTTGGCTGGCAGGACCTTCTTGATGAGTTTTTCGATGATGAATTTCTCGATGGTCCGGTGGGAAACACCCTCGGCGTGCTGGGTGGAAACGACCACGGCAGTGATCCGGACAGGCCGGTTGTGGCGGTACTCCACGGAAACCTGGGATTTGGCGTCCGGACGGAGCCAGGGAGCCTTGCCGCTTTTGCGGATTCGGCTCAGTTCGCGACCGAGGCGGTGGGAAAACATGACCGGGGCAGGCATCAACTCCGGGGTTTCGCGGCAGGCGTAGCCGAACATCAGGCCTTGATCGCCGGCACCCTGCTCGGCGGTCTTTTTGCCATCGGCCTTCTTGGCGTCGACGCCCTGGGCGATATCGGGGCTCTGGCCGGTGAGGGCGTTCATGATGTGGACTTTGTCAGCGTGGAAAACATCGTCGTCGTGGGTGTACCCGATTTCGCGGATGGTCCGGCGGACAAGGGTGTCGTAGTCGAGCTTGGCCCGGGTGGTGATTTCCCCGGCGATGACCACGAGGTTGGACTTCACCAGGGTCTCGCAGGCGACCCGGCTCATCGGGTCCTTGGCCAGACAGGCGTCCAGGACCGCGTCCGAAATGGCGTCGCAAACCTTGTCCGGATGGCCTTCGCCCACGGACTCCGAAGAGAAGATAAAATGACCTCGCATGAAGTAGAAACGTTGCCCCAACTGGCCCGGGAGGCAAGAATAAATATTGATATATCATGATAAGATGATGAATCTTTAAGTCCAATGAGTGACCGGGTACGGCTTTTAGGGGCGCTGGCGGATCCTACCCGCTTACGGATTCTCTATGCCCTGAAGGAGAATGAACTGTCTGTGGCGGAGCTGCAGGAAGTGCTGGGGGTGGGGCAGTCCCGAATCTCGAACCACCTATCCCTGTTGAAGGGGGTGGGCCTCGTGCGAGATCGGCGGGAGGGGCAGAAGGCCTATTACCGAAGGGCGGAGGTGCCCTCCGGAGCCCTCAAGGAAGCCTGGGCTTTTGCCGAAGGGGCTGCGGCTGAGCTCGCCACCAAATCCCGCGACACCGAATCCCTTCACCTCGTTCTTTCCCATCGGCAGGAGAAATCGAAAAGGTACTTCGATGCGGTGGCTGGGCGCCTGGGAAAGAAATATTGTCCAGGTCGTTCCTGGGAGGCGGTGGGGAGGTTATTGCTGGCTTTGGCTCCCCGGGAGACGTTCGCCGATCTGGGGGCGGGGGAGGGACTGATTTCCCAGCTTTTGGCGGCCCGGGCCAAAAAGGTGATCGCGGTGGATAACTCTCCCCGGATGGTGGAGGTGGGGAGTGATCTGGCCAAGCGGAGCGGGCTCAAAAATCTCGAGTATCGGCTGGGAGATTTGGAAAACCCTCCGATCAAAGCGGGTTCCGTCGACGTGACGATTCTCAGCCAGGCCCTGCACCACGCCGTGCAGCCGCCGAAGGCCTTGGAGGCAGCCTGCAAAATTTTGCGGCCGGGTGGGAGGGTGCTGATCCTGGATCTGGTGGAGCACAACTTTGAGGCGGCCCGG
>JBBAWG010000031.1:0-7258 GCA_040397305.1 Methylacidiphilales bacterium
TTCACCAAGGGGTTGCCCTCGTAGGCCGGGTCGAAAACCAGTTCGCCGCCGACCGTCGGCACGCCGACGCAGTTGCCGTAATGGGAAATTCCCGCCACTACCCCATGGATCAGGGAGCGGGTTCGTTTGCCGGCCTCGCCCGGAGCATCGGGCCGACCAAAGCGAAGCGAATCCATGAAGGCCACCGGCCGGGCCCCCATCGTGAAAATGTCGCGCAGGATCCCCCCGACCCCCGTGGCCGCCCCTTGGAACGGCTCCACCGCACTGGGGTGATTGTGGGATTCGATTTTAAAAGCCAGGGCCAGGCCGTCGCCGGCATCCACCACCCCAGCGTTTTCCTCCCCAGCTTTGACCAGCACCGCCGGGCCGGTCGTCGGAAACTTTTTCAGCTCCTTGCGGGTGTTTTTGTAAGAGCAGTGCTCGCTCCACATGACCGAGAACATGCCCAATTCAGTTTCATTGGGCTCCCGGCCTATTCCCTTTTGGATCCGGTCGAACTCTCCCTCGGTCAGCCCGAGCTTCAGCGCAAACTCCTTCACCTTCATGCCGACCTCCCAATGCCAGCCGCACCCAGCAGAATCCCTTTTCCGTCCAAGCCACCCATCTCCAGCTCACAGGCACGCTCGGGATGCGGCATCATTCCCAGGACATTGCCTGACCGGTTGCAGATACCCGCGATGTTGAGGCTGGAGCCGTTCGGGTTGGCTTCCGGTGTCACCCGTCCCTGAGGATCACAATAACGGAAAAGGATCTGCTGACGGGCCTCGAGTTCCTCCAAGATTTCCGGGTCCGCCCGATAGCATCCCTCCCCGTGGGCGATGGGAATCCGCAGCACCTGCCCGGTGACATACGCGGCCGTGAAGCGGGATGCCGGAGTTTCCACCCGCAGATCAGCAGGCTCACAGCGAAAATGCAGGCCTTCGTTGCGGGTGAGCGCGCCCGGCAGAAGACCGGCTTCACAGAGGATCTGGAATCCGTTGCAGATCCCGACCACCACCTGGCCCCGCTCCGCCGCCGCTTTGACCGCCTGCATGATGGGGGAGAATCGGGCAATCGCCCCGCAACGAAGATAATCCCCGTAGGAAAAGCCCCCCGGGAGGATGATTCCCTCGTCGGGGTCGAGGCGGCTCTCCTGATGCCAGACCAGCCGAACCTCCTGCCCCAGCCCACGCAGGGCGTGCACACAGTCCTGATCGCAGTTGGATCCGGGAAACTGAACGACCGCAAACCTCATCCGCCGGCCCGCAGATCCAAACGAAAGTTCTCCATGACCGGGTTGCTCAGCAGCTCCCGGGAAATCTCCTCCAGCTTGGCCTTGAGCTTTTTCTCGTCCCCTCCCTCGATTTCCAGCTCGATGTGCTTACCAATTCGGATCGATTTCACCTCCTTCAGCCCCATTCCTTGCACGGCGTGCAAAACCGCCTCTCCCTGTGGATCCAGGATTGAGGGCTTGAGAGTGACCGTGACCACCGCCTTCATTTCAAAGTCCGCATCGCTTGTAGATCAAGGCCTCGTGACGGAGGTGGCGCTTGGCATCGACCGCTTCCCGCAAACCCTTGCCCCCGATTTTTCGGGAAAGTTCCGGATCCAGTTGCAACCTCGTGGGAAAATCCGCGCCGCCCCGCTGCCAGGCGTCCATCGCATGGCGTTGCACCGACTCGTAGGCCTTCCTCCGCTCCAGTCCCGATCGCGTGAGGGCCAAGAGCGCGCCTTGGGAGGCCCAAAGGCCCTTGGAAGAGCGCAGGTTGGCCAGCATCCGTTGAGGAAAAACCTGGTGACCAGCCACCAGGGACTCCAGTTCGGCCAGAATGAAATCCAGCAAGATGGTGGCATCGGGAAAGAGCACACGCTCGGCGGAACTGTGGGAAATGTCGCGTTCGTGCCAGAGGGCCACATTTTCCAAGGCGGCGAGGGCATGGCCACGGACAATCCGCGCCAACCCGCAGATCCGCTCGGCATTGATCGGGTTTCGCTTGTGAGGCATGGCGCTGCTCCCCTTTTGGCCCTTCGCGAAACTTTCTTCCACCTCCCCTACTTCCGTGCGTTGGAGGTGCCGGAACTCGGTTGCCCATCGCTCGGCACTGGCGGCCACCAGGGAAAGGGCCAGGGCAAAGGCGGCATGGCGATCCCGCGGCACCACCTGGGTGGCCGCGCCCGGCTTCAGTCCGAGCTTGGCGCAGACATAGGCTTCAATGGCGGGGTCGAGGTGGGCGTAGGTGCCGACCGCTCCCGAAATCTTTCCTACCGCTACTTCGTCCCGGGCAGCCTTCAACCGCTCTTCGGCCCGGCGGAACTCATCATGGAGCAGGGCCATGCGGATACCATGGCTGGTGGGCTCGGCGTGAATCCCGTGGGTGCGACCGATCACCATCAGCCCCCGGTGTTCCCGAGCCCGTTTGGCGGCGGCCACCTTGACCTTGCGAACGCCTTCGATGAGAAGATCGGCGGCATCGCGCAACTGCCAGGCCAGCGTGGTATCAAGAATGTCGGACGAGGTGAGACCTTGGTGGATCCAACGACCGGCAGGGCCGACATGCGACGCCACTTCTTCAAGAAACGCGAGAACGTCGTGCCGGGTGCGAGCCTCGTTTTTCTGGACCTGCCGAAGGTTGAAGTTGGCCCGGCGCCGGATGGTGCGGGCATCCTTCATTGGAATGATTTTTTTCCGAGCCATGCCCTCGCAGGCCAGTACTTCAATCTCCAGCCAGCAGCGAAGCTTGGCTTCTTCCGTCCAAATTCCGGCCATGGCCGGTCGGGAATAGCGGGAAATCATGGAACTTTTAGAGTGCTGATTTTCCACCGAGTCATCAAGAATTCCGTGCCTACTTATTCGGCTTTTCTGTGTAAAACCGTGGCTGGCCCAAGGCCTGCTCCCCCCTCCGCCTCACCTACCCCAAAAACTCCAGTTCACCTTCTCCAACCATCCCACATTCCTAGGAAAGTGGGACAATCCAACATTCCATGGAATGTTTTCGCGTGGTCTTCCCGCCTCGGCCGAAATCTCCTGCCGGGCACATTTCGACTTTCTGCAGAATGTCGAAATGTTGTTTTTAGGGTGGGGGAACCGGAATATTCCAGCGGCCGAAAAAGATTTGCAGAGCCTCAGGCCGGCGAGGCAATCCCCCCGGCAACCACACCGTCACCGCCTTGCCGGGTCCATACCCCGTGACCCAGACCGACCCCCCATAAGTCCCCGTTTTCGCGCGAATCGGCTTCTCCGCCGACTTCCAAAGCAAAGCCTCCTGAAGTTTCTGACCGGCCTCCCTGTTCCAAGGCGACTCGCCCTTCATCCACGCCACCGCCACCTGATGCTCGCGACGGATCGTCGTCATCAAATCGGCACCATGCCGCGCCTCCTTCTCCCTCCCCTCCATCCAACGATCCGGAATCTTCCCCTGAATGAGCCCGCTTCGCTCGGCGTACTTCCCAAGCACCTCCCCCCCCAACTCAACCGCCAAAAGATCAAACGGGGGGTTGAGCGATTTCTGCAAAGCCATCCTTAAATTGGCCCCATCCGCACCTTCCAGCGGCTTTTCCACATCCACCACCAGCCCCCGGTCCAAGGCCGCCCAGGCAATCACCGCCTTAAAGGTGGAAGCCGGTTCCCGCGGCACATCCATTTCGCTCTCCTTCCCAGCCAATAGCAGGGTTTCGCCCTGATCCGAGGTCTCCAGAATCACCGCATCGGCCGGAAACTCGGCCCACCCCGCAACCGCGGCCAATCCCAGCACCGCGAAAACCCCAGGAAGTTTCATCCGCCCCACTCTTTCCCAAATTTCTTCCAAAATGGAGTGAATCTTTTGGCCGCATAATCCTCTGGCACCTCCACCAGATCCTTCACTGGCACAACTTCTACTTCCACGTCTTTTCCCAACTCCGCCACCACCTCCCTCCACCGGGGAGAGACCGACTGGCTCACCGCTAACCGCTCCGCCCCATATTCGCGCACCGCCGCCCGCAGCTCTTCCGCCATCTCGCCCACCCGAATCTCCGCAGCGGCCTCCGCCGCGCATTCATAAAGAAAAAAGAGTCTTTTGAAGCTGAGCTTTGCACGCTCCAGAAAAGGCCGATCAAAGACAAAGACCCGCACCGCCGCCGGATACTTCACCGCCGCCAGATCCCTTTCCGAAAGCGAATCTCCATGCAACCAAACCAACGTTTTCACGAAGAGAAAAGCCTCCGCTCCAGTTCCGGATACGTCGCCTGAAAGGGGCACTTGGCCCGGCAGCGTTCGCACCACTCCTTTCCTCCATTTTCCTGAATATTCTCCTGGTTGAAAATATAAGGCCGATGACTGAATGTGGAGGCCACCCACTGCCAGGAAAGCGCATTGCTGGCCGGATCCCCGTCCAGGAGGTGCCGATAAAAGAACCTTTCCCCCGCCTTCCACCCCAGTTTCCGGAAGTGAATCACGAAGGAGGCAAACCACATCCGGGCGTGGTTGTGCAGATAACCCGTCTCCACCAACTCCCGCACGGTCTCGTCCATGCAAACCAGTCCCGTTCTGCCCTGCTGAATATCTTCCGGCATGTCCACGCGATAATCTTTGCCCAGCGGAACCTTGGCCGGTTCCAGATCCTCGTAGATCTGATTCCCCAACCTGGCGTAGATCAACCTCCAGAACTGTCGCCACCCCAGCTCCTGCCAGAACTTGGCAGCATCGTAGGATGCCCCGAACCGCTCCCGGATACTCTCCGCCACTTCCCTCAACCCCAACACCCCATGCCGGATGTAAAAGGAAAGCTGGGATACATTTCCCTGCAATTTGTTCCGGGTACTGGCATATCCCTGCACCGAAAATTTATTCAAAGCCGCCAAAGCGGCCTTTCGACCCCCCACGTAAGGCGCCGGTTTTGCCTCCTCGGCCGATTCCGCATAGAGCCCTGCCAAAGCCCGAGCTACCTGATTCGCAACCTGTTCCCGACTTCCCGAAAATCGCTCCAAAATCACGTGAACTACTGCGGACAACCGCAGAACGTGGGTGTGAATAACTTTGTAGGAACTTTGGCTTTCAACCGAGATTAGTATTGCCCATCAACGACTTTGAACAAGGCCGGATATCTTGATAACTCCCTGCGAATAAGCCCTGCGACCTTTTTGTAAACGTAATCGTAAACGAAAAATTCGAACTTTGCGGTAGGGAACTCCTAGGCTCTAAATCTTCACCACCCGAACCGCCGTGATGTCCTTGTCCGCCAGCATTTCCTGTAAAACCGCCTCGCCGGGTTCGGAATCCAGATTCAACACGCTGAGGGCTTTGGATCCCGGCGCGCTCCGGCTCAGGGTCATGCTGGCAATGTTCACCTTGTGCTTGCCCAGGAGAGTTCCAATCCAACCCACGATTCCCGGCCGGTCCTTGTTCTCCATCAACAACAGATAACCTTCCGGCCGCGCTTCCATCCATTGGTCGTTGATCCGGACAATATGAGGGCTCGTGCCGAAAAACGTCCCGCTGACCTCCGCCTCTTTGCCTTCCTGCCCGGCCCGGACGGAAATAAGCTCCGCGTACTCTCCGGGCTCCGCCTGCTTGCTTTCACTGACCTTCAGCCCGAGATTCACCGCCATTTTTGGTGCATTCACCTCGTTCACCTCTTTCCCGCCTGCCCCGAAAAGAAAGCCTTTGAGAATACTGCGGGTGATCGGGGTCGTCTCTTCCTCCCCAATCTTGCCGGCATAGCTGATGTTCAGCCGGTCGCACCGGGGCGGGGCGATCTGAGAAAGCAAACGCCCCAACCGAAAGCCGAAATCAATTTGCGGCCGCAGCTTGGCCATCGTCCGTGCGTCCACGCTGGGAATGTTGACTGCGTTCCGTACCGCCCCCTCCGTGAGATAGTCCCGGATCGCCTCGGCGATCTCGATGCCGACACTCTCCTGCGCCTCCGCCGTCGAGGCACCCAGATGGGGCGTCAGGATGATCTTCTTGGCCTTGCGCAGCGGGTGCTCTGCCCCCAGCGGCTCCTCCTCAAAGACATCCAAGGCGGCCCCGCCGACTTGGCCGGATTCGAGTGCCTTCAGCAGGACCGACTCTGCAATCAACCCTCCGCGGGCGCAGTTCACGATCTTAACTCCCTTGCGGCACAGTTTGAGCCGTTCCTCGGTCAGGATTCCTTTCGTTTCATCCGTCATCGGCAAATGCAAGGTGAGGAAGTCACAATGGGGTAACAGGTCATCGATCCGGTCGATCAACTCCACCTGAAGACTCCTCGCCTTAGCCACCGACAAATAGGGATCGTAGGCCATCACCCGCATCCCGAAAGCGATGGCACGACGCGCCACTTCCCCGCCGATCCGTCCCATGCCGAGAATCCCGAGGGTTTTCCCGTTCAACTCCGTACCCTGAAAGCTTTTCCGATCCCACTGGCCTGCGGTCATCGAGGCATGGGCTTGGGGAAGATGCCGAGCCAGCCCCAGCAAAAGCGTGAAGGCCTGTTCTGCAGTGCTGATGGTGTTGCCAGCCGGAGTGTTCATCACCACCACTCCCCGCTCCGTGGCGGCGTCCACATCCACATTGTCCACACCCACCCCAGCGCGACCCACCGCTCGGATGCTCGGGCAGGCTTGCAGAACTGTCTGGCTGACTTGGGTCTGACTGCGGACCACGAGGGCATCGCAGCCCTTCAGCTTTTCCATGAGCTCCTTTTCTTTCAGGGTGGGGCTTTCGACTACCTCGATCTGTGGACATGCCTTAAGAACGTCGACCCCACTGGGGGATACCCCATCAGTAACAAAAACTTTGTATTTCCCAGCCATCGGATAGGTCTAGCGACACCCCACGGCCGGGGCAACGCCAGGGGTTATTTTTTGGCCGGCTTTTCCGGAGCCTGTCCGGGAGTCCCCTGCGGTGGGCGCATCATCCCCTCCGGCATCCCCTGACCCTGCGGTCCCCCCGGGGCCATCATACCCGGAGGCATGGGAGGCTGCCCCTGTTGCATCATCCGGTTTTCCATCGGAACCACCGGCCGACGCAACATCGGCGGCTGAGGCGGCCGGGTCACGAGAATCACGTGGCAGACAGCAATGGTGATCAGGCTCAACACCGCCAGCGCCATACACAATTTGACGTAAAGTTCGGGACGCACCGTGGTTTCTTGGCTCATAAGAATATAATAAATACCTTACCCCTGCCCTGCAAACCGCTCTTTCCACCACGACGAGGCTGTTTTAGGCTTTCACCCTGCTTTTACGGCTAGGTAGCTCAGTTGGTAGAGCAGAGGACTGAAAATCCTCGTGTCGCCGGTTCGATTCCGGCCCTAGCCAC
>JBBAWG010000031.1:7358-16885 GCA_040397305.1 Methylacidiphilales bacterium
CTCGTCACAGGCATGGTCGCGGGTATGGACGATGCGGAGTACATCCGTAAGGTCGTCGCCCTTGGACACCGCAACCACCGCGAGATCAAGGTTTACAATGCCGTCGACGACTTCACCAAGGCCGGCAAGAAACCTCTCGAGCGCCTTCTCGGGACCACCGACTACGTCTTTGAGCTGACCCGGGAACGGGAATACGAAAAAATCGGCTATGAGATCTTCCGCCACAACCAGCGGGATGTGATCATCCGCGCACCCGCCACCGTGGAGTGGAACCGGATCAACCGCAAGTTCAAGGACCAGCGGATCATCCGCGATTTCATCAAGCCAGACCTGATCGTGACCCTCATCGACGCCGAGTGGTCCATCAAACAAAAGCTGGAAAACCCCCAGGTCTCCGATCCATTCCTCAAGGCCCTTAAGGAACGGAACCACAACCTTTACGAAATTCTCTCATGGATGAACGAGGAGGTCAGCCTCTCGGAGGATTGGGCCCGCTACATGGGCATCCCCCACTATGTGATCGCCGTGGGCGAACCGCCGGAGGCCCTCTACAAGCTCGTCACCCATCCCAACCCATGGGTCATTTACGCCAGCTATTCGATGAGCTATGGCACGCCGGAAAAGCGGCAGGAGATTAACCGGATCATCCACCAACTCCGCAAGTACGCCGTCATCGTGGACCCGCAATCCATCGAGATCGGGCAGAATTTTGACGGCGTGCCCACCAGCGACCGCGAATCCATCTACGCCTATACGGTCCACCGTGATCTTCACTGGTACGTGGGCAAGGTCCACGCCGTGGTGGCGATCCACCCTTATCCCGAGCGCCCTCCCCTCTCCACTGGCATGATGGATGAACTGGGCCACGCCCGGGACTATATGAAGGCCCGCTACATGATTTTCCCCCGCGGCGGCTTCAGCCCCTTTACGACCGACTCCTACATTGAAAAAGGACACTTATTCGAAACCTCCGAAGAGTTTTTCCGCTACCTCGACCTGGTGGAGAAAAGGCCGAAATTCACAGACGAGCTGGAACTTCAGGGCGAATTTTTCAAGGGACATTAATTGGGGTAGGGCCGCCTTTCCAAGGCGGCCGCATGACACACGCATTCTCGACCCAATCCGCAAGTTTTGTTAGGGTCATTTGATGTCCCTGATTTCACGAATCCAGGAAACGGCCGCCGCGCTGCACCTCGGCCCGCCGGAAATGCGGCGTTATGCCCGGCACCTGATCATGCCCGAGGTCACGGTGGAGGGTCAGCGCAAGCTCAAGGCCGCCCGGGTACTGGCCATCGGCACCGGCGGGCTGGGCTCACCCCTCTTGGCTTATTTGGCGGCCGCCGGCGTGGGCCGGCTTGGTATCGTGGATTTTGACCGGGTGGACGAATCCAACCTCCAGCGCCAGATCATCCACCGCCAGACCACCATCGGCCACCCCAAGGTGGAGTCCGCCAAGCGGACGATCCTTGAGATCAACCCCCATATTGAGGTGGAGACACACGAGGTGGCCCTCCGCTCGGACAACGCCCTGGAACTCTTTCGTCCCTACGATGTCATTGTCGACGGTACGGACAATTTTCCCACCCGTTACCTGGTCAACGATGCTTGTGCCCTTTTGGGAAAACCCAACGTGTACGGCTCCATCTTCCGCTTTGAGGGACAGTGCACTGTTTTTTGGGCCGACCAAGGCCCCTGCTACCGCTGTCTCTACCCCGAACCCCCGCCCCCTGGGAGCGTTCCTAGCTGTGCGGAAGGCGGTGTCCTCGGGATCCTGCCGGGGGTGATCGGGGTGCTCCAGGCCATTGAAACGGTGAAGCTGATTCTTGGGATTGGTGATCTTCTCCTGGGACGCCTCTTGCTCTTTGACGCCCTCAAAATGCGCTTCCGCGAGATGAAACTTCGTAAAAATCCGGACTGCCCGATGTGCGGAAAAAATCGAACCATCACGGGCCTGATTGACTACGAGCAGTTCTGCGGGGCACCGGCGCGTGAGGGCCCCGTCCACCAAGAAGGTCCCAAGGTTCCCGAAATCAGCTGTGTGGACTTAAAAAAGAAAATCGAATCCAAAAAACCCTTTGTGCTGATCGACGTGCGCGAGCCGCATGAGTTCCAGATCTCCCGAATCCCCGGCTCCACCCTGATCCCCTTGGGGGATGTCCCCAAGCGCTGGCAGGAGATCCCGGTCGACCAGGAGATTGTCATCCACTGCAAGGCCGGAATCCGCAGTGCCAAGGCCCTGCTCTTTCTCCAGCAGCAAGGGTACAAGAACCTCCTCAACCTCAAGGGGGGCATCGATGCTTGGGTAGAGGAAGTCGATCCCTCCCTACCCCGCTATTGAAAAAAGCCTGCCTGCTTGCCCTCGGTCTGGCGGTCTGGACCGCCGGCTGTTCCGCCGGCGGTGAGGCCCGGCTTAAGATCGGCGACCATTCGCTGGTCGTGGAGGTGGCCGATACGCCCGGCGAGCAGGTGCTGGGCCTGATGAACCGCGATTCCCTCGCCGCCGACCGTGGGATGATTTTTATTTTTGGCGAGCCCAAGAGGGCTTCTTTTTGGATGAAAAACACCTCCATCCCCTTGGATCTCGCTTTCCTTGATTCAGAAGGCGTGATTTTAGAGATCTACCCTTTGGTTCCTTTTGAGGAAGCTCGGGTGGTCAGTAAATCCGATCGGGTGGCCTATGCTATCGAGACCAATCGCGACTGGTTCTCCAGTCGCGGCCTCAAGCCCGGCCTCAAGGTCCAAGGACTACCCCGGTAAGTCATCCCCAAAGCTGCCGGTCCAAGGTCCGGTATTGGATGGCCTCGGCCAAATGGTCGAGTTCCACCGACTCCTTCTCCGCCAAATCAGCAATGGTCCGCGCGACTTTTAAAATTCGATCAAGAGCGCGGGCACTTAAACCCAGATCTGTCATTGCATGGGCCAACAATCCCCGCGCCTCCGCATCCAGCGGAACAAACTTCCGCAAGTCCCTTGGCCCCATCTGCGCGTTATTGAACAGGCCAACTCCCTTCCCAAACCTTGCCGTTTGCACCCCACGGGCTTTCTCAACTCTGGCCCGAATCGACTCTGAGCCTTCACCCGATTCCGCCGACAACAGCTGCTCATGCTTCATCGCCGGCACTTCCAAGTGCAGGTCGATCCGGTCCAACAACGGCCCACTGATCCGGTTCAGATACTTTTTGGAAGCCTTGACCGAGCCTCTCGCCTCGACCGTTCCCCGCGGGCTGGGATTCATCGCCCCCACAAACATGAACCGGGCCGGAAAGGTCAGGGTTCCCGCCGCCCGGGAGATCGTGACCTGCCCATCCTCCAAGGGTTGCCTCAGCACCTCCAGGGCCGAACGGCGAAATTCCGGAAGCTCATCGAGAAACAAGACCCCGTTATGAGCCAAACTCACCTCCCCAGGATTGGGGTTGGCGGAGCCACCGATCAGTCCGATGTCGGAAATCGTATGATGCGGACTACGAAATGGGCGGCGGGTGACGAGAGAGTGCTCGGACTTCAGCAGTCCCGCCACGCTGTGGATCCGCGTGGTTTCGAATGACTCCTCCAGCGCCATTTTCGGCAGAATTCCAGGAATCCGCTTCGCCAGCATGCTTTTGCCGGAACCCGGAGGACCGATCATCAGGACGTTGTGATTTCCCGCTGCCGCGATTTCCAAGGCACGTTTCACCGCCTCCTGCCCCTTGACTTCTGAGAAGTCTGGTCCCGACTCCTCCGGCACGGACCCGCTCCGACCATTCACCATCACTCCCGGTGCCGGCATTTTACCTTCAATCACGCCAGCCGCCTCACGTAAATCGCGCACCGGTACCACCCTTATTCCCGAAACAGCCGCAGCTTCCGCAACGTTGTTAGCCGGAACCATCAGGCCACGAACTCTCCGTTCCCGTGCCAATAGGGAAATGGCCAGAGTCCCTCGAACCGCCCGTACTTCCCCATCCAAGCCCAACTCTCCGACGATCATCCACTCGGCCAACCGATCTCGGTTGATCAAGCCGGCACAGGCCAGAAGGCTCAGCGCGATAGGGAGGTCAAAGCTGGGGCCGGTCTTTTTTAGGTCAGCCGGAGCCAAACTGGCCGTGATGAAGCCGGCGGGGCAAAAAAAGCCGTTGTTATAGATGGCGGAACGGACCCGCTGGCGGGACTCCTTCACCGCTGCATCCGGCAGGCCAACCACCACAAAATTTTCCTTCGACCCGCCGGCATCCACCTCCACCGCCACGGGGCAGGCCTCCACACCCAACACCGTGGCGGACCAGGTGCGCACGAAGGTATTCATCGGCTCCATCCCACCCCGGCGTCCTCCAGCCGATAGGCGTGCCGGATCCAGCGGCATCTGGGAATCTCCCCCGTGGCTTGCCAGACCTCCACAATATCGAAGCGCACGGCCGGCGGGCGCCCGCCCAGTTCCCGTAGATAAGCGTTGGCAGTGGAGATAATTTTTCTCTGTTTTCCCCAAGTGACGGAATGTTCGGGTGCGAGGCGGGCGCGAGGATGCCGGGACTTCACTTCCACCATGACCAGTTCTTGGGCATGGCGGGCCACAAGATCCACCTCCCCCCGGGAGTGGCGATAGTTTCGCACGAGAATTTTCAGCCCGGCCCTCTGAAGGAATCGGGCGGCTACCTTCTCCCCGTGCCTACCGGCTTCCCCGCGATGCCTCCAGGCCGGACAGGGTCGGCGATCCCACGGGTAAAAATGATCGGCGATGGAGCGGGCAAGGGCCGTGATCCGCCAAGGCACGGAGGTGAGCCGCCGTACCGTAGCCACGATTTCGATCCCAACCATATATAGGATAAGACCTCGAAAATTCGAAAAGGATGCGGTCCCGTGAAAATTTTGCCACGACCGAGGCGGCCGCAATGGAGGGGCAGATGCTATCTCCATCCACCACCGCCACATGCTCCCTGCCTAAGTGCTTGGCGGGCAAGCCATCCACCAGAACCGTCCCCCCATCCGCCGGCAAGGCCTCCAAAGCCCTCCGCATAGCCACTTGGCTGGCCACAAGGATATTGAGTTCGTCGATCTCCTCCACCGAGGCCTCCCCCACGGCCCAGACTCCGATTCCGCCCCCCGTCAGGCGAAGATAGATTTCTTCCCTCTTCTTCGGGGTCAGTCTTTTACTGTCGTCCAAACCATTAACCAGGGTGCCGCTTTGGTGAAAACGATAGGCCGCGGCCACGACCGGCCCAGCCAAGGCGCCCCTTCCCGCCTCATCCACCCCCGTAACCGTCGCACCGCAGGCTTTCGCCCGTTCGGCTTTCCAATCCGGGGGAATGGCTCAGCTCCCTTTGGCCGTCTCCGCTTCTTTGACGGACATGTCCGCCCGCTTGCGCAGGTAGAAAAGCTTGGCCCGGCGGGGTGCCCCACGGCTATCCACCTCGATCTTCTCAATTCGGGGCGAGTGCACCGGAAAAATACGCTCCACTCCCTCCCCATAGCTGATCCGACGCACCGTGAACTGCTCGTTGAGACCCCGGCCTTTGCGCGCGATCACCGTCCCGGCAAACAGCTGGGTCCGCTCCTTATCACCCTCTTTGACCCGGGTGAAAACCCGAACCTTGTCGCCGACCCGGAAACCGGCCCGGCCTTCCTTTAACTGTTCCTTTTCGATGGTTTCAATGACCTTCGCGCTCATACGGACTCCTCCTTGATGATCTTCTTTTCTGCCGTCTTTGTCGTACCAAGTAAATCCCCGCGTCGGCTCCGGGTTCGGGCCAAGGCCTGCTCCTTTCGCCACGCCTCAATCTCGGCGTGATGGCCGGACAGCAGCACCTCCGGCACCGTCATTCCTCGAAAATTCTCCGGACGGGTATACTGGGGTCCTTCCAGGAGGCCCCCCTCAAAGGAGTCCGTGCCAGCCGACTCGTCGTTGCCCAATACCCCGGGAATCAACCGCACCAGGGCGTCAATCAAAGTCAGGGCCGGAAGGGTTCCGTTGCTCAGAATGTAGTCCCCCACGGAAATCTCCTCATCGATCCAGCCTTCGCGGACCCGCTCATCGATCCCCTCGTAGTGTCCGCTGATCAAGAGGAGCCGCGGATGCCGGGCAGAAAGCTCGCGGACATGGCCTTGGGTCAGCTTCCTGCCCTCCGGGGTAAGATAAATGACATGGGCGCGGTCGGCCCCCTCCCCTCGGAGGTGCTCGATGGCGTCGACAAGGGGTTCCGCTTTCATCACCATCCCGGGGCCACCCCCGAAGGGACGGTCATCCACCGTCTTGTGACGGTCCCGGGTGTAGTCGCGCAGCTGGTGGACATGGATTTTGACCAGGCCAGCTCGCTGGGCGCGGCCGAGAATGCTCTCGGCCATGACCGCCTGCGCCATGGCGGGAAAGAGGGTAAGCAGATCAATGTTCATGCCGGCCCCTCCCCGTCTTCAACTTCCACGAAGACACGCCGGTCGTCGCGACTGGCGGCGTTGAGCAGGGAACGAATGGCCTCGATGGTGCGGCCGTTGCGGCCAATAATCCGGCCGAGGTCTTCCGGGTTTACGCGGATGCGAAAGAGAATCCCGCGATCGTCACCGGTTTCCTCGACATCCACCTCATCGGGATGAGTGACGAGACGTCCCAGAACCATTTCGAGAAAGTATCGCATGGAGTTCCGGGTCTCACCGAGCGGTTCAGGCCTTGGCGGCGCGGCGGGCCTTGCGGATGAAGCTGGCCACGGTCTCACTGGCCTTGGCTCCCCTGCCGATCCAATGGTCGATTCGGTCCAACTTGAGCTTCATGCCCTCGTTTTTACCCATGGGATCATAAGTTCCCACCAATTCGAGAAAGCGCCCATCTCGCGGGCTCAGCTTGTCTGTCACCACCACTCGGAAGTAAGGGCGATTTTTTTTGCCCTCTTTCCGCAAGCGAATCACCACGGCCATAAATCGGTCTCCTTTGTAACCCGTGGGGTTGCTCGGCAATCGGCCGAAGTTCCACAGGCGAACCTCAAAACCTACCTTTGGAATCCGGCCTTTCCAAGAATAAAGTCCGTATCCTTAAGTCTTTCCAACGGCAATCTCTTCCACGCACTCAAGCCAGGCGTGGATGATCCAACCATGAATTTCCTGAATGCGGGAGGTGTCGTCACTGGGCACCACAATCGCATGGTCACAGAGTTTTTGGGCTGACCCACCACCTTTTCCTAAAGCACCCAATGCCAACATTTTACGGCTTTTAGCAACCTCCAAAGCCTTCAGGATATTAGGAGAATTGCCGCTGGTGCTGAAAACAACCAAAACATCACCCGGTTGGCCAAAAGCTTCGATCTGCCGTGAAAAAACATCCGCAAAGGACCAATCGTTGGCGATACAGGTCAGAGCCGTACCGTCGGCGGAAAGGGCCAGGGCTGGGAAGGCTTGGCGGTTACGGCGGTAACGCCCGGTCATTTCCTCGGCAAGATGCATGGCGTCCGCCGCGCTGCCGCCGTTTCCGCAGGTCAGCACCTTGGACCCTGCCCTCACCCTCTCGGCGAGCGCCCGGCCGGCGGCTTCGACAGCCGGGACGAGCCCATGACACCGCTTGACGGTCTCCTCCAAGGCGGAAAGATCATGGGCGAGGTTCATGAATGGCTTCTCCTTAGGTTCCCACGGAAGATGAAAATCGTCGAAAAATATCTTTGGCGCTCCGTTTTGTTTCCCCTGCTTTTTGTGATTGCGGCTCTCTTTACCCTTTGGCTGACATTCGACATTTTTGACAAAATCGGTCGCCTGATTGAGAAGGGACCTTCTCCCTGGTTGCTGGCAAAATACTTCCTCGTCCAGCTCCCCGATCTGGCCCAATCCATCCTCCCCGTCGGAGTCCTTTTCGCCACGCTCTATGTCTTGGCCTACTTTTCAAGACATCGGGAATCCGTGGCCCTGCTGGCCGCAGGGATGAGTCCCCTGATCCTGGCCCGGCCCTTCTTGGTCTGCAGTGCAGGGCTTTCCCTGGTTCTTTATTTTCTCTCCTTCTCCCTTTCCCCCACCGCCCAAGCCAACCGGGAAAAGGTGAAGAAACAGATCAAGAAAGAGGCGACGGAGGAGAAATCCTTCTCTTCCGTGGTGTACCGCTCCCCCAAGTTACCTGGAAAAACGGAGGGGTCGATTTGGTACATCGGTCGGCTGGATTTGCGTTCCCAGAGCCTCCAGAACGTGGAGATTCTCATCCGCACCGAACCGGAGGGGCGGGATATTGCAAAAATCTTTGCCGTCTCCGGGGAGTACCGCGGCGGGGTTTGGCACCTGCAAAATGCACGCCGGATCGAATACGGGACGGAGATTGGCCTGGAAACCGCCGGGCCGATCCTCCCGGAGCTCATCGTGCCGGAGCTGACCGAGCCTCCGGCCATGTTGGCGGCCAAGCTGGTGCCCCCCGATGTCCTGCCTTGGCCGGAAGTCGCCCGTTTGGCGGGAGATACCGCCCGTCTGAACCAAAGGTTACGCGCCCCCTATTCCACGGAGCATTGGCACCGGCTCATGTACCCCCTGGCCTGTCCTCTGCTCTGCCTCTTTGGCATCGCATTCGGAATGACGGATGCGCGTCGGAACGTGGCCGCCACCGTCTTTAGCAGCGTCTTTGTTCTTTTCGCTTTTCTTGTCTTCACCCGTTTGGCGGTGGCTTTAGGCCAAGGGAATCGTATTCCCCCTTTCTTGGCCGGAACACTGCCCATCCTCACATTTGGACTCGCCGGGCTGTACCTTTTTGCAGAAAAAGTGGGATGGCTTTGGGAATTGCAGGGATGGAGCAAGGAGCACCCCCGGGCGGCCGTCTGGCTTCGGCGCATCGGCCTGGTTTCGTGATGATGTTTCGTCCCCTTCTTCTCCTCCAACTGGCCGTCTGGCTTTATCTGGGGCCTGCCGTGGTTTGTGCGGAGGAACCCACCAGCGCTTTGTCTGAAGAAGCTGAAGCCACCGCGAGCACCCCACCCACCCTTCCCGCCGACCCCATGGGAGGATCAGGAGAACACCCAGTCTCCGAAGCACCCACCTCGAACCCGAAGGCTCCTTCTTCCGATCCCATGGGGCAAGCCACGGCACCTGAGGCTCCCGCCGAGGAAGTCAAAGAAAAGAATCTCCCGCCGCTGACGCCGGAATTGGCCAACCTCAATCTCGCGGAAGATCTGGAACTCGTGACTCTCGACACCAAGGAAAAGGTCTTTCTCCCTGCCGGGACCTACCGGCAAATTCTCCGTATTCCCATCGACTCCCCCACCATGCAGTCAGCTCAGAAAACCCGCGCTGAACGAAGACCGGAGGTCAAACAGGAGAGCCCTCCCGGCATGAAGGAGGAGAAGCCAAAACCGCTTTGGATTCGCTACGAATCCCTCGAAAAAATAAAAATCAACGACGAGGAAAGACGGGGAGGGATCGATCTCCCCGTCCACGGACCCAAGGAGGTCACCCTCCGCCTCTGGTATGCCAAGTCTGAAACAGCCGACACGGCCAGCTCGGTTTTCTATTTTATTTTCGGCGGACTGGGTTATTCCACGGCAAACCTTCTGGGTTGGTCAGCCGGAAATACTCGTCAGATTCCCAGTGATTTCGAATATCGG
>JBBAWG010000032.1:0-15409 GCA_040397305.1 Methylacidiphilales bacterium
GGGGGGGAGGCTTGGTTCGGGGAAAACTGGCTATTCCGCATGGTGAGAGAATCGTCCTTTTTGCCTTCCTGGCCGCCGAGGGTGGGATCGGTTCCGGTAATGACCTTACTGGCGGCGGCGGTATTTCGGTCGCTCTGCAGAGCGGTGCGGGGATCCACATTCTTGGATTCCTGCAAACCGGAGGCGTCGACAAAACGGTTTTCCGGGGGAACTGCGGCCTGAGGCGGGGATTGGGGGGGGAGCCGCTTCAGGGAGGTGATTTGACGGACTTGCGGGACGTCCTCGGTCTTGCGGAGGCGGGTGATGGCTTCCGACGAAAACCAGAAAGAGACGACGATCAGGAAGTAGAGGAGGGTCAGGGCGGCCGCGATCAGCATATCGCGCCGCTCGCGGGCCTCTTCGGCCGCGTAGGGCATGGCCATGGTCATCAAAGCAACTTAGGAACCCGTCAGGAGCCCGACAAGGCCGGCTCCGTAGCTGGTTTGCGGCCGAAAAGGCGATCTACGGTCACGTAAAAGACCGGCACGAGATAAAGAGTGAGGAAGGTGGAGGAAAGCATGCCTCCCACCACGGCGACGCCGAGAGGGCGGCGGCTTTCGGCCCCGGCGCCCAGGCCGAGGGCGATGGGGAGGATGCCAATGACAGTGGAAAGAGCAGTCATCAGAATGGGGCGTAGGCGGATACAACCGGCCTGGCGCATGGCCTCCTCCGCTGAAAGACCTTCGGCCTTTTTCTGGTTGGCAAATTCGACAAGGAGGATGGAGTTTTTGGTCACCAAGCCGAGGAGCAGAACCAATCCGATCAGACTGTAAAGGTTCAGGTTCATGGAGGGAATTTCCGGCATGAGGCCAAAGAGAAAGGCCACAGGTCCGGGCAAGGCGCCCGGGGGGGCGTATTGGGGAATGACCGCCATCAGGTTGACGAATCCGAGCACGTAGAGCAACAGAAGGGCCCCGACCGCGCCCAAGGGGACTGCCACCATGATGGTGAGGGGATGGGTGAGGCTTTCGAACTGGGCTGCCAGCGCCATGTAAACGATGAGGAGCGCCAGTACGACAATCTGCCAGGCCTCGCCGCGGCCGGAACGGAGTTCCCGGGCCTCACCGTCGAATTCCAGGGTGACGCCGGGGGGCAGGATGGTTTGGGCAATCTTTTCCGTTCTCTCGATGGCTTGTCCGAGGCTGATGCCTTGGGGTTGGCCGCTGACGGTGACGCTGCGCTGCCGCATGAAGTGGGAAATCGCGTTGACCGAGCCCCGCTCCCCGGCCTTCACCAGATCGCGGATGGGGACGAGTTCACCGCTGCGAGCCCGGACATAAAGGACGTTCAGCTCGTCTGGCACCAACCGGTCGCCCCGGCGAAGCTGGGCGATGACGTCGTATTGTTTGCCCTCAAAGTTGAACTGGGAGATATCGAGTCCGCCGAGGAGGATCTGCATGGCTTCGGAAATGTCGCGGACGGAGATGCCGAGGTTCGCCGCCCGGGAGCGGTCGATGTCGAGGTTGAGCTGGGGTTTTTCAAAATTGAGGTTGATGCGCGGCTGACTGAGGATGCCCGCCTTGTCGATTTCATCCCGGAGGGCACGGGCGGTTTTCTCCAAAACGGCCAGATCGGGTCCCTGCAGAACCACCTGAAAGGTCTCGCCGAAGCCGCGTCCCACCGCCTTGGGCAGAAAGGGAATGACCACGGCGCCCTGAATCTCGGTGATCATGCGTGTGAACATGGAGCCGCGGGCCCCGGGACGGGCCAGCTCCTGGGCGGAGCGATCGCGCCCCGATTTCAGGCGGATGAACATGATGCCCTGGTTGGCCTGTCCGGGGGCGCCCCGGGCCAAGGCGACGGCAGAAAAGAAGACGCGCGTCTCGGGGTAGTCGGCCGCGATTTTTTCCGCCTGCCGCACATACTGGTCGGTGGCCTCGCTGGTGGCTCCCTCGGGGGTGATGATGACGGCCACGATGACGCCCTTGTCCTCCTCGGGGAGAAACTCCTGCGGGATCAGGCGGTAAAGGAGAACCGTTAGGGCCAGAATGGCGGCACCGAAGCCAAGCCAGAGTCCCTTGTGCCGCAGGGCGGCATCGAGGCTGCGGGAGTAAAACCGGTAAAACTTTTCCAATCCCAGCTCAAACCAGCGAAGGTAGGCGGGCAACCGGGAGGAGACGGGACGGAGAAAGTGGGCGCCGAGGGCGGGACTGAGGGTGAGGGCGACAAACGCGGAGATGGCCACGGAACCAGCCAGGGTGATGGCAAACTCCCGGAACAGGATTCCCGTGGTGCCGGACTGGAAGGCGATCGGGAGAAAAACCACCACCAAACTGGCCGTGATGGCCAAGATCGCTCCGGTGATCTCCTTCATGGCGAGGAGGCTGGCTTCGAAGGGGGGCATGCCGTCCTCGATGTGACGGACAATATTTTCCAAGACGACGATGGCGTCGTCGACCACGATTCCGATGGCCAGAACGAGGGCCAGCAGGGTGAGGATGTTGACGCTGTAGCCGAGAATATAAAGAAGGGCGAAAGTCCCGAGAATGGAGATGGGGATGGCGACCGCGGGAATGACGGTCGAGCGGACGTCCCGCAGGAAAAAAAAGATCAGGAGAACCACCAAGACCGAGGAAATCCCAATGGTTTCGGCCACTTCCCGGATGGCGGATTCCACGTAGAGGGAGGAGTCGTAGGGAAAGTCGAGACTGACATCGGGCGGGAGCAGGGGACGGATGCGTTCGATTTCCGCCCGGACCCGGCGGGCCACATCGATGGCGTTGGCATCCGACTGTTTGACTACTCCCAGCCCGACAGCCGGCTTCCCGTTGAACCGGGCAATCGTGTCTTCGACTTCCGGCCCGATTTCGATGGTGGCCACATCGCGCAGGCGGACCGGCGAGCCCGCCACCTCCCGAACGATCAGGTCGGCGTACTGCTCCGGTTGGTCCATCCGGCCGCGGGCCACGATGCTGAGAGAACGTTTTTCCCCCTCGATTCGGCCGGAGGGCAGCTCGACATTTTCCCGTTGGAGCAGGGCGCGGATGTCGGCGGCGGTGATCTGGCGGGCGGCCATTTTGGTGGAGTCGAGCCAGATACGCATGGACGGCCGCTTTTGGCCGCCGAAGTTGATGCCGCCGACTCCGGGCACAACCTGGAGCCGATCCCGGATCTGCCGCTCCGCGAGGTTGGACAGCTCCAAGGTGGAGCGGCTTTCGCTGAACAAGGCGATCCACATGACTTCCTGGGCGTCGGCGTCCTGTTTGGCGACGATCGGCTCCTTGATATCCTCCGGTAGCTTGTCCCGCACGCGGCTGATCCGGTCCCGGATATCCTGGGCCCCGATGTCGACGCTGTGGTTCAGCTCAAACTCGACGGTGATGATGCTGACCTGCTCGCGGGATTCGCTGCGGAGGATCTTGATGCCGGGAATGTTGTTGATTTCCTGCTCCAAAGGCTCCGTGACGTCGGCTTCAACGAGTTCGGCATTGGCCCCGGGATAAACGGTCGTGGCGGAGACCACGGGAGGATCAATGTCCGGCAGTTCGCGAACCGGCAGGCGGGAGAGGGCGACGAGACCGACGAGGGCCAGCGCCAAGTTGAACATGGTGGCGGCAATCGGGCGCCGGATGCAGAAATCCGGAAGATTCACGGGGAGGCGGGCTGAGGCAGGAGTTTGCGGCCGGGGGAAAGGCGGAGATTGCCGGCCCGGGCCACGAGGTCGCCCGCCTTCAGTCCGCTGAGAATCTCCACGCGGCCTGGGATTCGGATCCCGGTCTGTACGGGAACCAGTTCGGCCACGCCGCCGGCATCGCGATAGACGGCAAAGCCCCCGGTGTGGGGAAAGATGCAGTCCTCGGGGACCGTGAGGGCAGCGTCCTTGGTGCCGACGGAAAGGCTGACGCTGGCAAACATTCCAGGCTTGAGGCGATGGTCGGCATTGGGAACGTAGGCCCGGATTTGGACAGTGCGGGTCTCCACCTCGACTTCGGGTTCCACCAGATAAATTTCCCCGGAAAATTTTTCGTCCCCGTGCGCGGCCACGGTGAGGCTGAGGGTTTGGCCCGGCTTGACGCGGGCGCTGTAACGCTCCGGCACGCTGAAATCGAGTTTCATGCGGTCGAGGGCGTAGATGCTGACCAGCGTCGTCTGAGGGCTGACATATTGACCCACACTGATAAACCGACGGCCCAGGATGCCGTCAAACGGGGCGGTCAGCGTATATTCCGTTAGCCGTTTGCGGGCGAGGTTGAGGGTCGCTTCCGAACGGCGGTAGGCGGAGGAGACTTGATCGTGTTCCTGCTGGGAGATTGTGCCGTCAGAAAGCAGCATGTCGGCACGCCGACGATTTTCCTCGCTCAGGCGAAAGTCGGCTTCCGCCTCGGCCACGGCGGCCCGCTGTTTGGATTCATCGATTTGGAGGATGAGGTCGCCCTTTTTCACGGTTTCCCCCTCGGTCATCTGAATGGAGGTGACTTCTCCATCGACCTCGGGTTTGAGGTCGACCGATTCCTCGGCATCCAAGCTACCGGTGGCCTGAAGCTTTTCCAAAAGGGGGCCGGTCTCCACCGCCACCAGTTCCACTGGGACTGGTGCGTCCTTGGGTGGCCCCCCCCCTTTTTTACAGGAGGCCAAAGCCACCAGGGTTAATACGATAAAAAAATGGTTCATTGGATGAATCTTTAAGGATGTTAAGTATCTATCCCAGCCGGTCAAGCGGGCAAGGATTCGCGCAAGGCAGAGATCAATTCGGGGATGCCTTGGCCGGTCTTGGCTGAAATCTGCAGGACGGTCTTGCGGGCGGCCTGACGAAGGGGAGCGAGGTGATCGGCGCTCTCCGGCAGGTCGGCTTTGTTGGCCACCACCAGAAAAGGGCGGCGGGCCAGGCCCGGATCGTATTCACGAAGTTCCTTGCGGAGGAGGCGATAGTCTTCCACCGGGTGGCGGCCTTCGGTTCCGGCGGCGTCGATCACGAAGAGAAGCAGGGCGCACCGTTCGATATGGCGGAGGAAGTCATGGCCCAGGCCTTTGCCGGCGTGGGCGCCTTCGACGAGTCCGGGAATGTCCGCCACGGTGAAGCGGTTTTCCTCGGCGGAGCCAACCACGCCGATGGCGGGATGGAGAGTTGTAAAAGGGTAGGAGGCGATCTTGGGTTTGGCGGCGGAAAGGGCGGCGAGAAGGCTGGATTTCCCGGCGTTGGGCAGACCGACGAGCCCGACCTGGGCGATGGACTTCAGCACGAGGACGAACTCCCCGGTTTCCCCGGGCTGCCCTTCCTCCGCATGGCGGGGAGTCTGCCGGATGGAGCTGGCAAAGCGGGCGTTGCCGCGTCCGCCCCGGCCCCCGCGGCACAGTAAATGAGTTTCGCCGGGGCGGGTGAGGTCGACGAGCGCCTCGCCTTCTTCTCCAGGGGGAAGCGGATAGACCACCGTGCCGAGGGGAACCTTGAGGACGCACGGCTGGCCGTTTTTTCCGGTGCAGTTGTTGCCACCGCCTTTCACGCCGTGGCCGGCGCGGGCGTGGGGGCGGAAGCGGAGATCGATCAAGTTGTTAATCTGAGGATCCACTTCGAGGACAACATCGCCGCCCCGGCCGCCGTCACCCCCGTCGGGCCCGCCTCTGGGCACGAACTTTTCGCGGTGGAAGCTGATGACGCCATCGCCACCATCGCCGGCGCGGGCATGGATACGGACACGATCAACGAACATGACCGGTCTCCAGCCAGCGGCAAAGTGGAGTGGAAAGAATCAGGGCAAGGCCGGACCCGAGGGCCAAAGGCAGTGCCCCGCTGTAGCCGCCGAATCTGGCCGCCAGCCAGCCGGTGGCAAAAACCAGCAGGGCGGCGCCGAGGGCGGAGGCGAACTGAAGGGAAAAGCGGGCGGGCAGCTGAAGGCCGGTCCAAGCCGCCAGGAAAACGCAGCCCAGAATGAACCACCGCGGGGGATGCAACACGGGAAGCGGGCCCGCGGCCAGTCGGCTCCAGGTGCGGAAGACGGCATCGGCCATGGCTTTTTGCCCCCAGGGAGAGTCGATGGCCGGATCCACTTCGGGGAGCGTGGCGGCGATGAGGAGCGGCTTTTTGGTAAGGGTGCCAAGATCGTACACCGGGGTGACGCCGATCCGTTCCTGCTCAGCGGCAAGGACGACGGACCGGATCTCCATTTTTATGGGAGAGGGGTCCGGGGCGTTCCAGTCGACGGGCACGGAGCCGCGAAGATCGACGGGAATTGTCTGCAAGGGCCGGCCCTGATCGTCGCGCAGGATGAGGCGGCGGCCGGAGAGTTCCGAGCGGGCGAGATCGGCTCCCGCAGCGCGGGCGTACATTTCCAGGAGCCAGGAAGCCACCACCTGGTCGCCCTGCCGAAAAACGAGCGGCAGGCGGTGGACGAGCTGATCCGCTTCCGGAGTCACTTTCCAGGCGGCGATTCGCGCCGTGCGCCGCAAACTTTCCTCCGGGGCGAGAAAACCTTCGGCGGGACGGAGTCCGCGCAGGGAACCGTGATGGGCAATGGCGGGGAGGGGAAGGCTTTCGGTTTTTCCGGTTTCCCGAAGAGCGACGGCGGGAAGCAGAGGGGCCTCGAAGGCGGCTAGGGCACGGCCGAGTTGGTCATCCTGCGTCGGTTCCAACACATCGGAGGAGTCGAGGGGAAGAAGAAGACCAACCGGAGAGGGCCGGTAGGGAGAGACGGCGCGAAGAAGAAGCGTGAGATCCAGGCGTGGCCAAGGCCAAGGTTCCCCGGCGAGATCTTCAATGGCGACCCACGCAGGTAGGGAGGGCGGAATCGCCGGCGCGGCCATGGGAGGAAGAAAAAATCGGGACCATGGCACGAAGGCCGTGGCCATGAGGAGGCCAAGCGAGGCAGCCACGAAGGTGGCCCCGATGCGGGGAGCGTTCATCCATTCTCTTTGTAGCGGGGAACCGGCGGTTGGCGACGGGGAAGCAGATTGAAAAAGAGTTCCCCAACCTTACAGTGAATGGATGAAGGGCGGGGTCACCACCAGTCCGGAAGTACTTCCGGGACAAGAGACGGATCTTTCCGAAGCTTTTGCCAAGGGTTGGCAGGTGATCGTCTGGAACGATCCGGTGAATCTGATGAGTTACGTGGTCTTTGTCTTTATGCGGGTCCTGGGTTTCAACGAGACGAAGGCGAAGCAGCACATGCTGGAAGTGCATGAGCAGGGCAAGAGCGTGGTGGCGATGGAAACGCGCGAGAAGGCGGAATTTTACTGCCACCGGCTGCAGGAGTTTGGACTGAAGTCGACGCTCCAAGCCGCGCCGAAATGAAAATTTCAAAAAGCAAAGGCGGCGGACGGCAAGTGGAGTTGGCCGGACCGGAGTCAGCACTTGTGCGGCAGGTGCTGGAGGGGTTGCAGGAGGCGTATCAGACCGCACCCGGGGAACTCGATCCCATGGTGGCGAATCTTTGGTATGGCCGAGCGGGGCTGAAAGAAGCCGGCATCCGCGGGGAAGAGGCAGTGCATTGGATCGAGGGACTCCACGAGGTGAGGCTAGGGCGGCAAAAACTTCTGGAGAAATGGCTCAAGGCCCTGCCCAAGTTGGGACATTCCGGGGTCTGGAACATTTCTGAGGAGGATGTGGAAACCTTGGTGGCGGCGTTGAATGATCACCGTCTTCGTCGCTCCGCAGAGTTTGATTTGGGGGAAGGAGATTTGGAGGTTCGGGCGATGGAGAAGGCCAAAGGGGATAAAAGAGTGGCTTTAGTGGAAATCCACTTCCTTGCTTGGATGATAGAACTCCTTCTTCAAGAGTGACTTGTAAAAAAAATCTTAGGCTTTTACTTGGAATTGGTCGGAATAGTGCTAACCACCTTGGGCACAAAGACATGATGAAAAACCGCTTTGACGTCATCGTGGTGGGGGGTGGACCGGCCGGTTGCGCCGTGGCCCGTGCCTTTGGTTTGTCCGGGCAGACGGTAGCTCTTTTGGAGGCTGACCCGGCGGAGAAAAAGAAACAGAGGTTTGCCGGTGAGTGGTTGCATCCCCAAGGCGTTGAAGCGTTGCAAAAGCTCGGGTTTGGGGAAATCGCCGAAAAAGTGGGACGCCCGCGGGGCCGGGGATTCGTCGTGTACCCCGGTCACAATGAGTCGCCGGTAAAACTCGATTATGTCGATGGCCAAATCGGTTTGGCTTTCCATCACGGCCATCTGGTGGATGAAATGCGCCGGATTGTTTCTGAAACTCCCGGGGTTTCCTTCCTACCCGGAGTCCGTGTCAAAAGTGCCGACGACCACGGGGTCGTCCTCGAAAACGGGGAACGGATCGAGGCAGGCCGGGTGATCGGTGCGGACGGCCGGGCCAGCGTGGTCCGGCGCAGCCTGCGCGGGGCTTCCGTCCATAAGCCCATTTCGGCCATGACCGGAATTTTACTTGAGGGGGTGAAGGCGCCGTATCCCGACTACGGACATGTGTTCCTTGGTCAACCCAGCTTCCTTCTTGGCTACGAAATTGCACCTTCCACTGTGCGGATCTGTGTCGACGTTCCCTTGAAGTACAAAACCGAAATGAAGGATCCGAATTGGCTGATTGAGGCGATCCGTGACACTTTGCCACCCGTCTGGCGGCAACCGGCCGAAGAGCAGATCCGCAAGGGGCAGCTGTCCTGGCAGGCCAACCATTTCCTCGCCCGAGCCGATTACGGCAACGGTCGCCGGATCCTGATCGGGGATGCGGCTGGACATACCCACCCGCTGACCGCGACCGGGATCACCAACGGCTTGGTGGATGCGATTGAACTGTCGGAGGCGCCTGATTTCCGGTCTTTTGCACGCAACCGTCGACGGGCCTGCCGGGTGCCTGAACTCCTCTCCCGCGCCCTTTACGAGTGCTTCTCCAAGGAAGACGCCTTCTCGCAGTCGCTCCGGCGGGCGGTGGTCTCGCTTTGGCGCAACGATGAAAAAGAGCGGGCCAGGACCATGGGGCTCCTCATGGGCAACGGTCGGTCTTTCCTCACTTTCGCCGGCCCTTTTCTTAAGGCTCTTTGGGGAGCTTGGAAGGGGCGTCCGTCCTCACGGGTGGGCGCAGCCGACCTGGCATCAGCCGTCAGTTGGATTCGGTTGCCGTTGGCGTATGCGCTGGCGGGGCTGGTTAAGTCTCGAAGTTAAAAGCAACAGGCTCGTGCGGGTCGTTTACGACTACGATTACCTTTAGGATTCCAGGAATTTGGCGAAGGCTTTCAGCGGGAAGGCGCGCTTGTAGTGGTCGTACCGGATGAGGGTGGTCCGGTAAAAGAGTCCGGGGATGGGTTGGGGAGGGAAATCACCATCGGGCAACTGGGTTTGCAGGAGAAATTCCAATCCGCGGGTCACCGCCGGCTCGTCCTTGGGCCCGGTGGCCAGCAGAGCGATGACCGCGAGGGCGGTGGGCTCGACCAAACCGTTTAGGGAAGGGATGGGGCGCCGTTCGTAGCAGGAGTCGGGATGTTCGCCCCATCCGCCGTCGGGTAGTTGCTGGCGAAGGAGGAACTGGCGACCCAATTTCACGCGAGGATCGTCGGCGGGAATTCCCACGGCCCGAAGGCCGGGCAGAACAAAGGAAGTCCCGTAGTTGAAGCAAATCCCCCAGACGGCCTCCCATGAACCATCAGGCAACTGGGTGTCGGTCAGATAGCGAATGCCGTTTTGTACGGCTCGATCGAGCCGAGCCCGCTCCATGTCTGGGAACTCCTGGCGGACCAAGGCGAGGGCGGCGAGGACGGAGCCGGTGCATTCGGCGAAAGAGTGGTCGACCATGATATCGGCAAAGACGTGGGATCCGTTGAAGATCTCGATCCATTCGGGGCCGACGATCCGGTCGCAACTGCCCCAGCCGCCGTTCTTGTTTTGATAACTTAAAATGAAATTCAGCCCATCCCGGATGATTTCCGGCGAAGTCGGTTCCGGCAGATAAGGTTTGGACTGGATGAGAGCGAGCAGGCTCTCGGCCGTGCAGTCGGCGATTGACCACCCGTTTTTGCGCTCGCTGAACGGCCAGCCTCCTTTGCGGGGCAATCGATGGTATCGGCGCGGGTTGGGGAGCTCGTCGATCACCTGATTTTCGCGGAGGTAGCGGCAGCCGTTTCCCACGACCTCCGCCGGGACAGACGCCGGGGGGAGTTGCGTCAGGCCTTGGAGCGTGAAGCCCGTATCCCAGACCTTGGAGGAGGTGAAGCCTTGGCAGGCCGTGTGGTCGGCATGCTGCCAAAGGTAGAGCGGCAGCTTGGCCCAGCTTTTTTCCACGCGCTCCGGTTGGCCCTCCAGAAAGTGGGCGAGGGTGTTGTAGCAGGCGTTGACGGGGGCCTGGCGGATGTAGTCCGATTGCTCGTCCTCGTAGAGAATATGTTCGTAGGTAAGTTTCAGGGCCTTTCGGCGGATCCAGGCGGGAATCCACGGTTCCAGGCGCTGGACCAGCGGCATGAGCAGGCGAACCGGCAGGGACTCGGGGACAAGGTTGTCGGTGGGGGCGAGGTCGGCCCGGTGTCGGGACCAGCGAATCTCCCCATAGCCTTGGGGATACAATTCACGGCGCAGTTCGCGCAGCACCGGATCGAGCGGGGCCTGCCAACGGCGGCCATAGAAGTAGGCCATCGGGAGATAGACAATGCGGACGTAGCCCGAGATGTTGATCGGCTGAAGGGGGAACCATTTGGGCAGGAGGTAAAGTTCCGGAGGCACCGGGGTGACCCCGTGCCACGGATATAAGTTGAGCAGGGCGAGAATGAACTTGCCCCAAGCAGCCGCCTTGACCGGGGTCCCGGAGGCATGAATCCAGCTCCGCATCTTTTCCAGCTCGGGCCGGTCCGGCTTTTCGCCCAGCAGGCGCAGCGCGACGTAGGAAATGGTGCTGGTGAAGACGGCACCTTTCACCGACTCCTCGTGCAGGCCGACGGATCCGTCCGGCAGCTGAGGCTTGAGGAGTCCGGCCACGAAACGTGGGCGTTCAGCTTGCGGGATGGGCCGCCGGGTCAGGTGGGTGGTGATGACGTAGAGCGGAAGCAGGAAATTCGGTCCGGTGTAGGGAACCGACCAGCTGCCATCGCTGACCTGGGTGCGTTGCAGATGACCAACGAGCCGGTGGGCGGCCTCGGAAAGGCGGGAGGAGAGATCGGATTGGCTCACGGACGAATCGACTCCAGTTGGCGAATTCGGTCCAGGGTCTGCTTTTGAAAGTCTTGGGTCAGGGCGGAAACAAAATCGGCGAGGGCAAGCTTGGGATTTTCCACAAGAGGTTTTAGATCCAGAGCCAGCACCACTTCCTCCGCTTGGTCGGGAGCGTAGGCGTCGGCAAAGGTGGCTTGGGCACGGCGGCGGCCGGCGGCGGCGAGGTCATAGCGTTTGCCGTCCACCTGGGATTGAAAAACGCGCAGAAGAGAGGGGCCGAAGTCAGTGGGGGCTGAGCAGGGAAGACGGATCGCTTTGTCCGAAGGAACCCAATCCAAGTCGCCCCAGACTTCGGCGCCGTAGATTTCGGCGGGGCGTTCGGCAGGGCTCAGTTGGCGGAGGGCGGCCAGACTGGCGAGAAGCACGGCAAGATGGGTTTCGTGCCGGTCGGCAGGGTTATGGAGGTAGAGCGTCTTGGGTTTGGCTGTTCTGAAAATTTGGAGGAGGTCCGAGATGAGGGCGGCCCGACCGGCTCCGCGGACTTCGGCGCTGGGATGGCCCAGTTGGATCACGGTGGCGTAACCGCCCAAAACCGCCGCCTGTTTCTGCTCGTCACGCCGGATTTGGCTGAGTTCCTTTCCGGTTTTTTTGGCGAAAGGGCCGGAGCGCGGGGCACCGGCCCCGTCGGTGGCCACCACGCCGGAGAAGCGGAGATTTTTTTGCCCGCGGCAGGCGCAGATTCCAGGGAAGGCCATGATTTCGAGGTCATCGGCGTGGGCGCCGATCCCGAGGTGGGTGGTGGAAGCGAGAGCGGCTTGCCAGTCTCCGCCGGAAGGGGCGGTGGCTTCAGCTTCGGGGCGGGAAAATTTCACCGGCGGAGTTTCCGCCAGGGGTGGCGACTGGGGGAGAAAACCCAGAGGGAGGCGGCCAAATAGTTGAGGAGGGCACCGGTGGCAACGGCGACACCGTTGAGGACGGCTGTTTCGAGGGGGCGGGCGGTATCTAGGAGAAAGACAAGGAGGTTCAGAACGAGGATTTGGACTCCAAAGGAGAGAAGGGCGGTGGAGTAGTAGTGGAGGGCTTGGCGCCAGTGGGGCGGCCAGTGATGGAAGGTCCAAAAGGCGTTGAGTAGATAGTTAGTCCCGCAGCAGAGGATCCAGGAAAAAGCGGCTGCGGCTGTGACGACGGTATGATCCCCCGGGTGCCAGCCAAAGTGGTTGTAACCCAGGGAAAGAATTATCCATACCATAAGAGTGTTCAGGAGCGTTCCCACCGCGCCCACCGCCCCGAATCGGACAATGCGGAGCACCTCGGCATGGTTCAGCCGGGAGGAGGTTTTGCCGCGGGAAGCGGGGGCGGAGGCAGTGTTCACAGATGAGAGATCATGGCGGAGGCGGTGTTTTGGGGCAATTGAGTTGAACGCTCTGGGTAGGGGGCTGTCCAAGGGCTGATGGCGGGAAATTCTTGCCATGGTCATGGGGAGGGCGAACTTGAGGTCGCGGTGCGTGACCTGATTTGCCAGGAGACGCTGATCATCCGCGGGGAGCTTTCCGAGCCTCCCACGTGGTTTCCCTCGTTTCGTGAATTGACGATGCGGCTGAAAGGCTCGGTGGTCGCAGTAATCCTGATTGAATCCGATCGGAAAATGAGGGATCTCTATTGGCGATGGACGGGAAGAAACGGCGGCCGGGATTTCGTCAACGACATGATCTTTTCCGACGAATACACCCCAGGGATCAAGCTGGACAGCAGCCACGACCGGTTGCACCCCACGGTGACCACGGAAAAGATCGTGCCGGAAAATCTCGACGATCTGGCCGGCCGGGTGGCGGCTTTGGCCGCCTTGGCCCGCTGAGCCCGAAGATCGTCGGGGCCGGCCTGGTGCTGGTGGCCGCGGTGGCTCTCGTTTTGGGGCGATCCGGAGAAACGGTGTCTTCGGCCGACCTCAAACCCCAGGGGGATCTTTTCACTTACCAAGGCAAGCCGTTTGCGGGGACGGCGGTATCGGAATCCGAGGGGCGCAAGACGGAGGCGGAGTTTTGGGACGGGCGGATGCACGGTCGTTACCGCAGTTGGCATGCCAACGGCAACTTGGAGAGCGAGGCTCATTTTGAAAACGGCCGGCGGGAGGGAAGAGCCCGGTTGTGGAACAGCCAAGGGCAACTTCTTCAGGAGACCCGGTTTCGCAATGGTCTGGCTGAGGGGGATGTCACGGAATGGTATGCGAATGGCAATTTGGAGCGGCGGACCGGTTGGCAAAAGGGGAAGCGAAGTGGAAAGGTGGAAACCTGGTACGAAAACGGAACAAAAAAGGGAGTCGGCGTCTTCAAGAATGGGGAGCGCGATGGCACCTTTCTGGTCTGGTGGCCCAACGGGAAAAAGAGGGTCGAGACCAATTACCGGAAGGGCATTCCCGATGGCTGGTGGGTTGAGTGGGATGAGGAGGGTGACAAGGTGAAGCAGTCTTTTTTCGTGAAGGGCAAGGAGGCGGAGGTGTCGCCCAAGAGGGAGTCTTGAACCGGACAGGGGGTGGGGTAGGATTTCTGTTCCTAAAGCGCCCGTAGCTCAACTGGATAGAGTGTCGGCCTCCGAAGCCGAAGGTTGTGGGTTCGACCCCCGCCGGGCGCAAAAAAGAATGACGGTCCGGATGCTCCGGAGGCTGGGATCGAACCAGCGACCAATCGGTTAACAGCCGACCGCTCTACCGCTGAGCTACTCCGGAAAAGCGAAGGAAGACCTTATCCAACCCGCCGAGACTTCTCAACCCGCTTTTCAAGCGGTCGAGGCAGCAAAAAGTATGAAAGACTGTCCACTAAGGCGTGGGCGCTGGCTTCCAGGATGTTGGTGGAAACCCCCACGGTTCCCCATTCGCGCTGGCCGTCGGTGGACTCCACGAGGACGCGGATCCGGGCGGCGGTGCCACCGCGGGAGTTTACGATCCGCACCTTATAGTCGATCAGCTTCATCTTTTTGAGGGCCGCAAAGGAAGGCAGCAAAGCCTTTCGGAGCGCGGCATCGAGAGCGTTGACTGGGCCATCCCCGGAGGCGGAGGTTTTTCGCGCTTTTTTCCCGACCCGGACCGTGACGGTGGCCTTGCTGGTTTCCCGGGCCTTCGGCCGGGCCCGGGCGACCTCGACCTTGTAGGAGTCCAGTTGGAAAGGAGCAGGAAGTTTTTCCAGGGAGCGGCGGACGAGTAGTTCAAACGAGGCGTCGGCGGCTTCAAACTCGTAGCCTTCCTTTTCCAGTTTTTTGATGTGGGCAAGGATTTCGCGGGTGGCGGCGGCCTTTTCGTCGAGGGAGATGCCCAACTCCCGGGCCTTCATCATGACGTTGGCGCCTCCGGAAAGCTCTCCCACGAGGATTCTTTGGTGATTTCCGACCTCGCCGGGCTCGATGTGTTCGAAGCTCGCCGCCAGCTTGTTGACGGCGTTGACGTGCATGCCTCCCTTGTGGGCGAAGGCGGTCCGGCCGACGAATGGGGCCCGGGGGTCATGCGGAAGGTTGGCCAGTTGGTCCACGAAGCCGGAAAGTTCGGAAAGTTTTTTCAGGTTTCCGGAGGGCAGGATCTTTTGGCCGAGTTTCAGTTCGAGGAGCGGGAGGACGGTGGTCAGGTTGCAGTTTCCGGTCCGCTCTCCGTACCCGTTGAAAGTCCCCTGAACTTGGAGGGCCCCTTCTTCGACGGCGGCGATGGCATTGGCCACGCCCAAGCCGCAGTCGTTATGGGTGTGGATCCCGATCCGGCTTTTGGGGAAGCGGGCACGAACTTCGCGGACGGCGGCGGCGACTTGCGAAGGGAGGCGACCTCCGTTGGTATCGCAAAGCACCAGGTAGCTGGCACCGGCTTCCGCTGCGGCCTCGAGGGTGCGCAGGGCGTAGGCCGAGTCGGCGGCGTGGCCGTCAAAGAAGTGTTCAGCGTCGTAGATCACCTCGCGGCCCTCTTGTTTCAGGAACGCCACCGTGTCCCGGATCATGGCGAGGTTTTCCTCGGGGGTGGTGCGGAGGACCTTTTCCACGTGGAGGAGCCAGCTTTTCCCGAAGATGGTGACGACGGGGGTTTCAGCATCCAACAACAGTTTGACCTGGGCATCCGAAGAGGCGGGGGTGCCGGCGCGCCGGGTAGAGCCGAAGGCGGCCAGTTTGCAGGAGCCCCATTTCAGTTTCTTGGCTTCGGGAAAAAATTCGCGGTCCTTGTCGTTGGAGCCGGGCCAGCCGCCCTCGATATAGTGGATTCCGTAGGCGGCCAACTTTTCTGCCAAGCGGAGCTTGTCGGACAAAGAAAAATGGACGCCTTCCCCTTGGGCGCCGTCGCGCAGGGTGGTGTCGTAGATCGTCAG
>JBBAWG010000033.1:0-14595 GCA_040397305.1 Methylacidiphilales bacterium
CGGCGGAACACGATGACGATTTCCGAGGCGCGGGTGGAGAGGGCCTTCCCAGTGCGAAGATAGAAAGGGACGCCGGACCAGCGCCAGTTGTCGATCTGCAACTTGAGGGCGGCGTAGGTCTCTGTCGTGGAGTTGGGGGAGACGCGATCGGTCTGCCGGTAGCCTTCGTACTGGGCGCGGACGGTGCTGCTAGGAATCAAATCCATTTTCGGTGTGGGGATGGAGCGCAGGACCTTCACTTTTTCGTCACGGATGGATTCTGAGGAGAGGTTGGCGGGCGGTTCCATCGCGGTGATCGCGAGCAGTTGCATCATGTGGTTCTGGACCATGTCCCGCATGGCGCCGACTTCGTCATAAAATGCGCCGCGGGTACCGACGCCTTCCTGTTCGGCCACGGTGATCTGGACGTTGTCGATCAGGTTGCTGTTCCAGATCGGCTCCCAGATGGAGTTGGCGAAACGGAAATACAGGAGATTTTGGACCGTCTCCTTGCCGAGATAGTGGTCGATACGGAAGAGATTCGACTCGTCCAGGCAGGACTGCAGGTCATTCACGAGCTGGCGCGCGGACTGGTAGTCATGCCCGAAGGGCTTCTCCACGACGACGCGGGCCGGCAGTCCCGGGCGGACAAGGCCAGCCTTGGCCAGCTGCTGGACGACGGTGGCGAAGTAGTCTGGGGCGGTGGCGAGATAGAAAATGTGCTGGGTCAGGCCGCGGGTTTTGGCGAGCTCCTCCAGGGTCTTTTTGAGAGAGGCGTAGGCGGCGGGATCGTCAAAGTTGCCCTGATGATAGGTCAGGCGGGGAGTGAACTTGTCCCATTCGGCGGCTTGGACCGGACGGAGACGGGAGAATTTCTCGAGGCCTTCCTTCATCTCCTTGCGGAATTCGTCGTCTTTTTTGGGGCGTCGGGCAAAGCCGATGATGGAGTAGTCCTTAGGCAGAATCCCTTCGTGTTGCAGGCCGAAGAGGGCGGGGACGAGCTTGCGACTGGTGAGATCGCCGCTGGCCCCGAAGATAACCATGACAAATGGGGGCAGGACCTTGCCGGTGGCGGGCGCGGGGACCGCGGCCGGAGCCGGGGTGCCCTTGGGCTTAGCAGGTGCGGCGACGGGGCTCATGGAGAGGTGCAATGGTAGATTTCCACGGTCCCGCGGTCACTCCGAACCTTCGCGGCGGGGAACGTGGCCGCCGGGTCGCCGGCGGCGAGGGCGCGGATGTAGGGCTCCTTGGAGGGGCCGCGCGTCACAAACCAGATGGCGCGGGCAAAGCGGAGAAGATGGAAGGTGGAGGTGATGCGGGAGACGCCCAGTTGCGGAACAAAGTTCGGGGCCATGAAGAGTTTGTTCTCTTCCAGGGCCTGGGTTCCGGGAAAGAGGGAGGAGGTATGACCGTCGTCGCCGACGCCGAGGAGGATCAGGTCAAACTTGGGCGGGTCGCCCAGATCTGTTTTGAGGCGTTTCTCGTAGTCCCGGGCGCCGATGTCGGGTTTGCCGATCTCGGTATGGATTCGTTCGATCTTGGCTCCCGTGGCGTGGAAGGCCTCGTGGATCATGCGGTAGTTGCTGTCCTTGTGATCCGGCGGAACCCAGCGCTCATCTCCCAAATAAAGGTGGGTGGCGGACCAGGGCCAGGACAGCTGGGCCAGTCGCTGATAGAGGGGTTTGGGGGTGGAACCTCCGGAGAGGGAAACAGAAAAGGAGCCCCGGGCTTGGAGGGCGGTCCCTCCCAGCGTTTCCCAGCGGGCCACCATGGCCTCCATCCAGGCCGCGGGGTCGACAAACTCATGCAAAGTCATCCCGAAACGATGCCCAAAACGCTGTGAAAAAGCGATGACCGATCCGGAGAGTTGGCTCGCCGGTCAGGCGGGAAGCAGGTAGGCAGAGTAGGCATGAGAAGCCGTTTGGATCGTCTGGATCTGGATAAGCAGATCCATGAGAAGTCCGATTATCGGGACAAGCTACGCGGCCTACAGCTGAAGCTTTTGCATGCCCAGCGATTATTGCAGGAAAGCCCCAAAAACCTGATTTTGGTTTTCGAGGGACCGGACGCTGCCGGAAAAGGGGGAGTGATCAAGCGGATGACCGAGCGCCTCGATCCGCGTTTGGTGCGCGTTTGGTCGATCGTGAAACCCACCGAGGAGGAAAAGAGGCACCATTATCTCTGGCGCTTCTGGAACAAGCTCCCGGCCAACGGGGAAACGGCGATCTTTGACCGCAGCTGGTACGGGCGGGTGTTGGTGGAGCGGGTGGAGGGATTCGCCAAGAAAGATGAATGGAAGCGGGGGTATCGGGAGATCAATGAGATGGAGCGCACCCTGGTGGAGAATGGTGCCATCCTGATGAAGTTTTTTCTCCATATCACGAAACAGGAACAGCTGCGGCGCTTCGAGCGCCGGGCGGCGGATCCTTACAAGCACTGGAAAATCAGTGAAGAGGACTGGCGGAACCGGCGCAAATGGAAGGAGCACTTGGCGGCCGCGGAGGATATGTTCCGCAAAACCAATGCCCGAATTGCCCCGTGGAACCTGATTGAAGGGAATTACAAGTGGTACGCACGGATCAAGATCATGAAGCTTCTGGTCAAGCGGCTGGAGCAGGAGTTCGGCCGGTTGTGAACCAGCAACGGCCCCAGGCGGAGCGTGAGTTTACCGTCTACTTTTTCGATACGGACGCCGGCGGCGTGGTTCACAATCTGGCCTATCTCCGCTGGGTTGAGGCGGTGCGGACGGATTTGGCGGAAAAGCTGGGCTGGGGGATCGGGGAGATGATTAAGGGAGACCATGGCTGTCCGGTGCTGACCAAAACCGAGGCGGAATACCTTCGGCCGGCCAAACTGGGCGGCCGGGTGAAAGTGGTGAGTCGCTTGGGGGAGGTCGGGAAGGTTCGCTTCGTGGTGGAGTCGGAAGTTTTGGGAGCTGGGGGCGAAGTCTTCTGCCGCACCCGGCAGGAACTTGCATCCGTCAATCTCCCCTCTGGCAAGCCCCGCCCTTTACGCGAAGACTGGCGAAATCTTTAGTCCGCAAAACATTATAAAACAGGAACTTACGGATATTTATATCCGAGGTATTTCTGAGGGGCCCCGGTGGTGCAAAGTGGTGCCGTGTTTCGGTGGGCATGGTCGGATTTGAATCAGGAGCAGATTCTCGGCATGATCCTTCGCTTATGTCCGCAGGCCCGGTTTATTTAGACTGCAACGCAACCACGCCGATAGAACCGGCGGTGGCGGAGGTGGTGCGTCGTTTTTTTGAGGAGGAGTTCGGCAACGAAGGCAGCCGAACGCACGCGTTTGGAGCTAGGGCGAAAGACGCGGTGCAAAAGGCACGGGAACAGATCGCCCAACTGGTGGATGCCAAACCCGAGGAGGTGATTTTCACCAGTGGAGCCACGGAGAGTAATAACCTGGCGATCCTGGGGTTGGCTCATTGGGGGCGGCAGCACGGCAAAACCCATATCATCACCACCCGCATTGAACACAAAGCGGTGTTGGAGCCGGTCGAGCATCTGGCCAAGGACGGGTTCGAGGTGGATCTGGTGGCCCCGAACAAGCAGGGCCGTGTGGAGACCGACAAAATCATTCGGTTGCTGCGCCCCAACACCATGTTGGTTTCCGTGATGCATGCCAACAACGAGACCGGCGTGATCCAGCCCATCGGAGAGTTGGCGGAGGGCTTGGCCCACCATCCCGCCTGGCTGCATGTCGATGCCGCCCAGACGTTCGGAAAGCTTGTGCCCGAACTCCGTCATCACCGAATCGACCTGATCAGCGCCAGCGGGCACAAGATTTACGGGCCTAAAGGGGTGGGGGTTTTGGTGGTTCGGCATCGCGGGAAGCAGAAGGTTCCCCTTTTGCCGCTGACTTATGGGGGTGGACAGGAACACGGATTGCGTCCGGGAACTTTGCCGGTGCCTTTGATTGTCGGTTTGGGCAAGGCAGCCGAATTGGGAGCCCAACACCATGCCGCACGGGAAAAACAGTGCCGTGCCTTCCGGGAAAAGTTTCTGCAATCGATCAGCGTGCTGCAGCCCAAAATCCACGGGGAGGAGTCGCAGGTTCTTCCGCATACCGTGAACGCCTCATTCCCCGGCCTGAGTGCGGAGGAGGCGATGTTGCGGTTAAAGGATGTGGCGGCGGTTTCGAACGGGTCGGCCTGCACCTCGGCGAGTTACCAGCCTAGCCACGTGCTCAAGGCGATGCATCTGGCCAAAGAGGAGATCATCGGTGCGATCCGGTTTTCGTGGAGTCACCTGACGCCGGAACCGGATTGGAAACTTCTAGCGGAGAAGTTGAGAGGCTGAAAGAGACTGGAGGTGAAATTAGCTCTTTAGCAGTTTAGTCATTAGTTATGGAGGGGACTCCGAAGCTTTCTGCGTGACTAAGGGCTAACAAGCTAAAGGACTAGGTTTCGGAGGGGATGCCAATTTCCATCCCGAGATTACGGGCGAGGCGGATGGCATCGGCCGGGATTGGAGGGCGGCGACCCGCCAGAGTCTGCAGATCGGTCAAATTCATCCGGTTGCGGGTGAGGCCCACCATGGAGCCGTGCTCGCCTTGGTTCATGGCCAGCATGGCAAACTCCCCCATTCGACTGGCCAGATAGCGGTCGGCAAACGTGGGGGACCCCCCGCGCTGGACGTGGCCGAGAACCGTGAGGCGAACTTCTTGCTCCAGCCGGTTGCCGGCGGCGGCAAGGAGGCGGTTGAGAAAATCCTGCCCACTGCAGACTCCTTCGGCCACGACGACCACGCTGTTGTTGTGGCGACGGAGCCGGCGGCGGGTGAGGTTATCGATAATTTTCTCCAGGTCGTACCGGAACTCCGGAATCACCGCGACCTGGGAGCCGGAGGCGATGGCGCTCATGAGGGCGAGGTAGCCCTGATTGCGACCCATGACCTCAATCACGAAACAGCGGTTGTGGGATGCGGCCGTTGCTTTGATCATGTCGATCAGGTGGATGACGGTGTTGAGGCAAGTGTCAGTGCCGATGCAGAGCTCGGTGTCGGGAATGTCGTTATCGATGGAGCAGGGCAGGCCGAGCACCCGGTAGCCGTGTCGGGAAAGCGCGGCAGCACCCGAGAGGGAACCGTCCCCTCCCAGGACCATCAGGCCTTGGATGTTCTCTTTTTTAAGGATCTCGATGGCTTCCTTCTGCGCCGACTCCTCCCGGAACTTCAGGCAACGGCTGGTGGAGAGAATGGTGCCGGCGTCCCGGATCCGGCCACTGACTTCCACGGTATCCAGCGGCATGAACTCCTTGTCGAAAATGCCCTGGTACCCGTTCTGGATGCCGACGACCTCAATGCCGAGACTCACTCCGGTCCGGACAATGGCCCGGATCGCGGGGTTCATGCCGGGAGAGTCACCCCCGGAAGTGATGATGCCGATGCGCTTGAGCATGAGATCGACACGATGGACGAAAAACCACCAAGAAGCGAGAACCTAGGCGTTTAGGTTTTTAGTTCATAGTCATGGAGGGAACCTTGGATTTTCGGAATGCGGGAAGCGGAAAAAATGCAGAAGCCGGAACTTTCCTTCATGGCTAAAGACTAAACGACTAAACCGCTCAGCGGGCAGAGCCCGCCAAGGCGGCGGAACGGGAGAGGTGGGAACGGAGGAAAGGGGCGGTGCGGGAGGTTTTGGAGGCGGCGACGTGTTCGGGGTTGCCTTGCGCAACGATTTTGCCTCCGGCTTCGCCGCTCTCCGGGCCGAGATCGACCAGGTAATCCGCTTCCGCAAGGACATCGAGGTGATGCTCGATCACCACAACCGTGTGGCCGGTTTCGACCAGCCGATGGAGAAGATCGATCAACCTTCGAACATCGGCGAGATGGAGCCCGACGGTGGGTTCTTCCAAAAGAAAGAGATGATGGGCGGGCCGGCGGGCCCGACCCTTGGCCTGGGCCTGATCGGCGGCGATCTGGGCGGCGGCCAGCTCCGTCACCAGCTTCAGTCGCTGGGCCTCGCCTCCGGAAAGAGTCGGGCTGGTCTGCCCGAGCTGGAGATAACCCAATCCGGTCTCTCTCAGAAGTCGGCAAGGGGTGGCAAGCCGCGGCTGGGCGGAGAAAAAATCAGCCGCCTGCTCGGCGGAAAGCTTGAGGGCGTCATGGATGGATTTGTCCCGGTAACGGATGGAGAGGATCTCCTGCTTCCAGCGATGGCCGTTGCACTCCTCACAGCGCACATCGGCGGGGGGCAGGAAATTCATCTGGATTCGAACGGTGCCGGCGCCGTCGCAGGCCGGGCAACGGCCCGGCCCGGCATTGTGGGAAAAATGGGAGGCGGTAAAGCCGGACTGTTTGGCTTCCGGCAGTCCGGCGTAAAGGGTGCGAAGCTCGTCCATCAAACCGAGGTACGTGGCCACTGTGGAACGCGGGGTTTTGCCGATGGGGGACTGGTCGACTTCGACCACCCGGTCAATGGTTTCGGTCCCCGTCACGGATTTCCATGTGCCGGCCTTGGTCTTCTTTTTGGCCGCGGCAGGAAAAAGAATCTCGTGCAGCAGGGTGCTTTTGCCGGAGCCGCTGACCCCGGAGAAGGCGACCAGACGGTGCAGGGGGAGCTCGAGATTCAGATTTTGAATCGTGCGGATGTGGGCGCCTTTGATCTTAAGCCATGGATCCGAGGTTTTGACTGGCCGACGTTGACCCCGGCTGGGGTGACGGATGGGGGAACCGATCAGGCGGGCGGTGGCGGAGGCGTCGTTTTTTCCGATCTGTTTCCAAGTGCCTTGGGCCACGATCTCGCCCCCGTGGACGCCGGCACCCGGGCCGAGGTCGAGAATATGGTCGGCAGCCCGCATGGTGTCCTCATCGTGTTCCACCACCACCAGGGAGTTGCCCCGGTCACGAAGGTTTTTGAGGATTCCGAGAAGCTTTTCATTATCCCGTGGATGGAGTCCGATGGTGGGCTCGTCGAGGACATAGAGGACTCCTTGTAAATTTGAGCCCAGCTGGGCGGCCAGCCGGATCCGCTGGGATTCCCCGCCCGACAGGGTGGGCGCGGAGCGGTCGAGATGGAGATACTCGAGCCCGACATGACAGAGGAAGTGAAGCCGCTGTTCAATTTCCGGGCGAATATCACGGACGATGGCGGCTTCCCGGCCAGAAAAGCGGAGCTTGGAAAAGAAGGCCCCAAAATCCCGGACGGACATGGCGTTGATTTCCGGCACCGGTTGACCGGCAAAGCGAACGGCCCGGGAGACGGGATTCAGGCGGGCCCCATGGCAGGTGGGACAGGGAAGAAGCTGGTCTTCCTCCATCTCCTCGCGGGCCAGTTCCAACTCCTGCTCTTTTTCCGCCTCGTCTTCGGCATCCGATTTGGGCGGTTCGGCGAAGACCGTGCCGTAACCCTGACACTCCGGGCACCAGCCGTGAGGACTGTTGAATGAAAACATTCGCGGATCCAGCTCATCGAAGGAGCGGTTGGTTCCCGGGCAGAAGAGATGGTGGCTATGGATGGTGGATTTTCCGCGATGATCGACTGCGTAGAGGGTGCCTTTGCCCAGGGCGAGGGTTTGGGAGACGAGGGCGGGCAGATCCTTTTGGCGAGAGTGGACCTGGGCCACGAGCACTTCGATCTGGTGTTCGCGGTAGCGGTCGAGGGGCTGGAATTTGGAAGGTTCGATCCACTTGCCGTCGACCCGTAGGAGGGTGAAGCCCTTTTTCTGGGCCCAGCGGGCGACTTCCGTGTGGAAACCTTTGCGGCCGCGGATGAGCGGGGCGAGGAGGCTGAGGTTTTTCGCGGAGCGGAGCTGGGTACGGATCCGTTTGACGATATCGGCGGAAGTCTGGCGGATGGCGGCTTCGCCGTTATCGGGGTCGTGCTGGACGCCGAGCTTGGCATAAAGCAATCGCAGGAATTGGTAGAGCTCGGTGACGGTGGCGACGGTGGATTTCCGGCCGCCCCGGGTGGTGCGCTGTTCGATGGCGACGGAGGGGGGCAGGCCGGTGATGGAGTCGACATCCGGCTTCTCCATCTGCTCCACAAACTGCCGGGCGTAGGTGTTGAGGCAGTCGAGATAACGGCGTTGGCCCTCAGAAAAGAGCAGATCGAAAGCCAAGGTGGATTTCCCGGAACCAGAGAGGCCCGTCACCACGACCATCTTGTCGCGCGGGATGGAGACATTGAGGTTTTTCAGATTGTGGTGGCGGGCGCCGCGGACGGTGATTTCTGCGGGGGCGGGATGTCCAGTCTTGGATTCGGCAGCTAACTCTTGGAGGCGGGAGGGGCGGGACGGATCCAGCAACGGGGCGAGGAAGGAAGCGGTATGGGATTGGCGGCAGGTCGAGACCTCTTCTGGGGTGCCGGCGGCGATGAGTCGGCCTCCTCCCTGACCCGCTTCGGGGCCGAGGTCGAGGACCCAATCGGCGTTTTTGACGACATCGAGGTGGTGCTCGATGACCAAGAGGGAGTTTCCTTGGTCGACCAAACGGTGAAGGAGAGCCACCAGGACACGGACATCGTCCAGGTGAAGGCCGGTGGTGGGTTCGTCGAGAATGAGGAGCGGGGCGCCGCTCGGATTTTTTTTTCTTCGTCCACCGCGAAGAGTTTTTTCCCCGGGAGATGCGGCTTGGGTGAGGTGAGCAATCAATTTGAGGCGTTGGGCTTCGCCGCCGGAGAGCTGGCTGAGGGGCTGGCCGCAGCGGAGGTAACCGAGACCGACCTCGGTGAGAAGCTGGAGGGAGGCGCAGATCTTTTGGTGGCACTCCTGTGCACGGGGCGTGAGATCCTCGGCTGAGGAGTAAAAGGCGAGAGCCTCGGCGGCCGTCATCTCCAGGAGCTGGTCGATGGTTTTTCCGCGGTAGGCAGCGGTGAGAACGTGGGGTTGGAAGCGGCGGCCCTCGCAGGAGGGGCAGGTGACGAAGACATCCGAGAGGAACTGCATGGTAACCTTCTCGTAGCCCATGCCCCCGCAGCGCTCACAGCGGCCACCCCCGGCGTTAAAGGAGAAAGCGGAGGCGGCGAGGCCGGCGCTCTGGGCCTCTTCGGTGGAGGCAAAGAGTTCGCGGACGGCGTCGTAGATGTCGAGATAGAGGAGGGGGGTGGAGCGGGGGGTCTGGCTGAGCGGGGACTGGTCGACCAGGACCACATCGGAGATCTCCTCGAGGCCCTCGATGGATTTCAGCTGGGGCGGTTCCTCCACGGGGCGGCCCAGATGCTGGAGCAGGGCTTGGTGGACGATTTCGTGGACGAGGGTGCTTTTGCCCGAACCGCTCACGCCGGAAACCGCCACCAAGCGGCGGAGCGGGAAGGAAAAATCCAGGTTCCGCAGGTTGTGGCGGGTGGCCCCACGGACTTTGAGCCAAGGATGGTTTTTTCCGGGGCAAGGGCGGCGATTTTCCGGAAAGGGAATGGATTTCCGGCCGGAGAGATACGCCCCGGTGGGGGACTCCTTAACCTTGGGAAGGCCGGCGGGCGGGCCGGCATAGAGGAGGCGGCCACCCTCCGCGCCGGAACCGGGGCCGAGCTCGAGAATATTTTCCGCGGCGCGGATGACGGACTCATCGTGTTCAACCACGAGGACGGTGTTGCCGGATTGGCGGAGTTCGCGGAGAAGGCCGAGCAGGCGGTTGGTGTCGCGGGGATGGAGTCCGATGCTGGGTTCATCGAGGACGAAGAGGGTTCCGGTGAGGCCAGTGCCCAGGCAACCCGTGAGGTTGACCCGTTGAAGTTCTCCTCCGGAGAGGGTGCGGGTAGCGCGGTCGAGTGTCAGGTAGCCCAGGCCCACGCCGAGAAGAAAGCGAAGACGTTTCCGGATGTTTTCCAGCGGGGTCTGGGCGGATTCGTCCCGAGTTTTGATCTTCGCGAAGAATTCGGCGAGTTCACCCAGGGGTAGCGCGTTGATCTCGGGAAGGGTTTTTCCGCTTAAACGCCACGAGGCGGTCTGGGGTTGGTAGCGCCGGCCGCCGCAATCGGGGCAGGGGCGATAGGTCCGGTAGCGGGCCAGGAGGATGCGGACGTGCATTTTGTAGGTCTTGGTTTCCAGCCACCGGAAAAATCCACGGACGCCGTACCAGTCGCCGGAGTCCCAGAGCTCGTGGAGTTCGCGGGTGGCGCCGCCTTCGCCTTCCAAAACAAACTTTTTCTGTTCGGCCGTGAGTTGGGAAAAAGGGGTGTCGAGGGGGATGCGGTGGCGGCGGCAGGCCTTTTCCAGGTCCCGCTGGCACTCCTCAAAACTTTGAGTCTGCCAAGGTTTCACCACTCCGCCCGCGATGGAAAGGGAGCGATCCGGCAGGGCCAGTTGGTCATCGATTTCGACGACCCGGCCAAACCCGCGGCAGAGGGGGCAGGCACCCACGGGGTGGTTGAAGGAAAAGAGGGCAGGGGTTGGCTCGTGGAACTCCCGCTGGTCCCGGGCGCAGTAGTACCGGCTGGAGTAGAGGTGGAAGTCCCCCGGTTTTTCCGTCAAAGCCACCGCCGCGGTGCCTTGGCCAAAGCGAAGGCAGGAGGTGAGGGCTTCGGAAAATCGGGCGCGGCGGTCCGGCGACAAGACGATCCGGTCCTGGATGACCGGCAGAAGGAGTTTTTCCTCCGGGCAGTGGCGGAGGGCATGGGCCAATTTGGCCAGCCCCTCGGCTTCGTCGAGGCGGACGGCGATTCCGTCCAGCAGAACGCGGCGGAACCCCTGCCGGGCGATGAAGGCGGCCGCTTCGTCCGCCGGGGTTTTTTTGGGGAAAGGAACGCGGAAGAGGAGCCAAAGCTCCTTTCCGGAAAACTTTTTGCCGAGATCCTGCAGAATGGAATGGGGGGTCCATGGGCGGATCGTTTCGCCGCAGTCGGGGCAGGACAGCTCCGCGAGGCGGGGGAGGAGGAGTTTGAGGTAGTCGGAGATTTCCGTGACCGTGCCGACGGTGCTGCGGGAGGAGCGCACGGGATTGGACTGGCCGAGGGCGATGGCCGGTGGGATGCCGTCGATCCGGTCGACGCGGGGTCGGTCCATCCGTTCGAGGAACTGGCGGGTGTAAGGGCTAAAGGTTTCGGCATAGCGGCGCTGGCCCTCGGCGTAGAGGGTGTCAAAGGCGAGGGAGGATTTTCCCGAACCGGAGGGTCCGGTCAGGACATGGAACATGCCCAGGGGAAGGTCGAAGGTGAGGTTACAGAGATTGTTTTGGCGGGCGCCTTCGATGCGGATGGATCCTGAGCTCGCCATGGGAGGCGAAGACTAGCGGAGGATCTGCGGGCCACAAATTCAGGAATGTTCCTTGGGTATCGGCAATCTTGACGCTGGGAGCAAGGGGGGATTAAATACGATGAAATGCGTAAAATCTTATCCTTGGCTTACTTGGCCATGTTTGTCCTCTGGGTTGAGGCCGAAGAGGACAACAAGGAGGTTCCGGATTTCCGGCCTGCCCAAGTAGAGCCGACCACCAACTTGGCGACGCCCGGCTCGGTGGCGAGTCGTCCCCCGGACGGAATGACCAGTGACCTGCCGGTGGCTTTGGATGAGTCGGTCAGCCTCAACAAGATTTATACCTACCGCAACGACCCGCAGTTCAAGCGCACGGGAAATCCGATGCTGGATTATGAAAAAAAATACTGGGACCACGGGGCCATCCTTAAAAAAGATCGGGAAGGCCGGCAGGGAAACATCTTTGTGATCAATTGGCAGAATGATGGTGCTCCGGCGGATTTCACCATCCGCTTGGATTACCGGCAGGCGAACACCCGCGAACGGGTCATGACCAAGACCGAGGAGTACAAAAATTTTGATGGATTTGAAAAGACGGTGATTCAAGTGGTGGGCGACGACTACCTCCGAGGCGGGGTGGTGAACTCCTGGCGTATCTCCATCGTCCGGGACGGCAAGATCATTGCCCAGGAGAAGTCCTTCATCTGGTAATCGGCCGGTCCGCTTGTTTTTCCCTCCGCCGGGATTTAGGATTTTGCGATGTCCCTGACCTTTGCCACTCCGGAATCCAGGCTATCCCAAGAGATGGAAAAGGAGCTGGAGATCCGGAATCTCAAGGAGACGGTGGCGGCCCTGCGGGAGGCCCTCGAGAAACAGAAAGCCGGCACCGCTTCCGAGGTGGCCCAAGCGGTGGCGGAAGCCCACAACGAGATTCGGGACCTCAAAGGTACGATTTCCGAGATGCGAATCGAGCTAGAGCGGCGGAAGGCCGCGGGAGAGGAAGCCGTCCAGAAGGTGTTAGCCCAGGCGGCCGAGGAGGCTAGGCAGTCCAAAGCCTCCGTGCAGGCGGTGCGGGATCAGCTCGAGGTGGAGCGGGCCCGGCACGCGGAAGCGGAACAGATGCAGAAGCGGACTCATCGCGATGAGACGGCGGAGCTGGAGAAAACCATCCAGAATATCCGCGCCGAGCTGGAGGCAAAACGTGCCCAAAAGTAAGAGCCCGGTGGACGGCCTTTCCCTCGCCGAAGCCAAAATCCTGCTGGAAGTCGCCCGCAAAGTTGCCGACGGGCAGACCCTGAGTGAGCAACTGGAAACCCTGGTGGCGCTGGTCACCGAGGCCACGGGGGCGGATCGTGGCACCCTTTTTGTGAATGACCCATCCACCCAGGAGCTGTACAGCCGGGTGACCGTCGGCGGTCTGAAGCGGGAGATCCGGATCCTCAACAACACCGGCATTGCGGGAAAAGTGTTTCAAGGCGGCAAGGGTGTGGTGGTGAAGGACGTGTATCGGGATCCCTCCTTTAACAAGACCGTGGACGAGCAGACCGGATATCGGACGAAATCCATTGCCTGTGCCCCGATCCGGACCGTGCGCGGGGAGATCATCGGGGTGGTGGAGGTGCTGAACCGCAAGGGCACCAAGGAGGCTCATTTCACCTCCAAGGACCTCAAACTGCTGGAGGCCATGGCCACGCAGGCGTCCGTTTCCCTGCAGAGAAGTCTCCTGATGGAGTTGGCGGAGAAAGAAAAGGCCCAGGAAGCGGAGTTTCTGAGCGTGGTCTCAGAGATCTCCGGGGAGATCAAGCTGGGCAGCCTGCTGGCCAAGATTATCAGCACCATCACCCGGTTGCTTCATGCCGAGAGGTCGACTCTTTTCATTAACGATGAAAAGAGCCATGAGCTTTATACGGAGGTGGGGGAGGGGTTGGGGGCGACCCAGATCCGTTTCCCCAACCATCTAGGCATCGCGGGCGCCGTATTCACCACCGGGCAGACGGTCAATATCCAGCACGCCTACGCCGATCTCCGCTTCAATCCGGGCTTTGACAAAAAAACCGGCTTTTTCACCCGTTCCATCCTTTGCACCCCGGTGATCAACAAAGCGGGCAAGGTCATCGGCGCCACCCAGGTGCTGAACAAACGGGGTGGGGCATTCACCCACGAGGACGAGGCCAAGCTGAAGGCATTCACCGCCCAGGTCTCGGTGGCCCTGGAGAACGCAAAGCTTTTTGACGATGTCCAGAACATGAAGAACTACGCCGAATCGATGCTGGAAAGTATGTCGAATGCGGTGGTGACCCTGAACGAGGAAGGGGTGATCCAGACCTGCAACAAGGCGGGCTACCGGATCCTGAAAACCAACGCCAAGGAGATCCTGAAAAAGAAAGCCGTCGAGTTCTTCACCGGTAAGAACGCCTGGATTGAGGAGAAGATCCGCTCGACGGCCGAGTCCAAGGAGCCGGTGCTGGTGATGGACGCCGAAATGGAGTGGGGTGGGGAGAAGACTTCCGCCAACGTCAGCGTCCTGCCGCTGATCAGCGTGAAGGAGAAGCCGCTGGGCTCCCTGTTGATGGTCGAGGATATCAGCGAAGAAAAGCGGATGAAGGGTACGATGGCCCGCTACATGGATCCGGCCATCGCCGATCAGTTGATGGCCTCCGGCAAGGACGCTTTGGGTGGCAATATCAGCGAGGCCTCGGTGCTGTTCTCCGATGTGCGCAGTTTCACCACCCTCACGGAAAGCCTGGGGGCTCAGGGAACGGTGGGCCTGCTCAACGAATATTTCACCCTGATGGTGGACTGCCTCCAAAAAGAGGGAGGCATGCTGGATAAGTTCATCGGGGACGCGATTATGGCGGTGTTTGGGCTGCCGTTGCCGCGGGAAGATGACGCGGATCGCTCCGTTCGGGCCGGGATTGGGATGCTCCAGGAGCTCGACCGCTTCAACGCTGCCCGCAAACAGCGAGGCATGATGGCGATCGACATGGGTTTAGGGATCAACACCGACGAGATTGTCAGCGGCAACATCGGCTCCCCGAAACGGATGAACTACACCGTGATTGGGGACGGGGTGAATCTGGCCGCACGGCTGGAAACGGCCTGCAAGCAGTACGGCGCCAAGATGCTGGTGAGCGACGCCACCGTGAAAAAGCTCAAGGGGACCTACCGGATGCGCGAGGCCGACCGGGTGATCGTCAAAGGAAAGACCGAACCAGTGGTGATTTTTGAGTGCCTCGACTACCACACCGACGCCACCTTTCCGAACCCCATGGAGGTGATCAACCACTTCAAGGATGGGCTGGGGAAGTATCGGAAGCAGGAGTGGGATCGGGCGAAGGCCGCGTTTGGCGAGGCCCTCAAGGCCCACCCGGGAGACAAGCTAAGTAAGATTTATATCGAGCGCTGTGATTACTTCCAAAAGAACTCCCCGGGCGAGAAGTGGGACGGCGTTTGGGTGATGAAGGAGAAAT
>JBBAWG010000034.1:0-1835 GCA_040397305.1 Methylacidiphilales bacterium
AGGTGTTTGGGGAGATCGGCCAACACCTCGCAACCGAGCTGTTCCATCACCTGCTGGAGTTCCTTCTGAAGGATTTCGACCACCTGATCCCCGCCCTTTGAACCCATGGCACAGACGCCATACATCGGCGCCCGGCCGAGGAAGGTGAAATCGGCCCCGCTGGCCAGAGCGACGGCCACATCGGAACCGGAGCGAATGCCACTATCCATCATGATTTTGGTGCGGCCTTTGAACTGTTTGGCCAATGCGGCGGTAGATTTAATGGTCGACTGGCCCTGATCGAGCTGACGACCGCCGTGGTTGGAGACGATGAGCCCGTCGGCTCCGAGGGAAATGGCCAGTTCGGCATCCTCCGGATTGACGACTCCCTTGATCACCAGGTTGCCTTTCCACTTGTCGCGGATGGTGCGAATGCGGGCGGCGGTGAGCCGGCCGCTGAAGGTTTTGTTCATGAACAGTCCAAGGTGCTTCATGGAGAGGCCGGGGGGGATGTAGGGCTTGAGCGTGGCAAACTGGGGGATCCCGGCAAACAGCTGGGAAAACGACCACTCCGGCCGGGTGCACATCTGGAAAAGGTTGCGGAGGGTCATTTTCGGCGGGACGGAGAGGCCGTTGCGGATTTCCTTGGGCCGGTAGCCGAAGGTGGGGGTGTCGGCGAGGAGCACGAGAGTCTGGCAGCCGGCGGCGGCGGCCCGCTCGAGTAGCTTGTCGCGGAGTGAATCCTCGGCGGGATGGTACAGCTGGAACCAGAAGTCGCCCGCGGTGATCTCGGCAATGGCTTCGATGCTGGCGGTGGTGACGGTGCTGAGGACGAAGGGGAGGTTGTGGGTGCGGGCGGTGCGGGCGAGGATTTCGCAGGATTTCGGCCACATCAGACTTTGCAGACCGACCGGGGCAATCCCGAAGGGGTAGGAGTATTCGCGGCCGAAGAGGGTGGTCTTGAGGGAGGCACCCCGGTAGTCGCGCAGGTAGGTGGGGCGGAGCTCCACGGCGCGGATGTCGCTGGTGTTTTTGCGCAGGTTCACCTCCGCCATGCAGCCTCCGGCCAGATAGTCGTAGGCAAAGCCGGGCATGCGTTGCCGGGCGCGTTCGGCCAGAAGTTCGATCGACGGGTAGGAGGGATTCATGAAGGAGAAAGAGTTAGGACAAAAGTAATCACGTTCCTGAGCCTAGAACCTTTATGATCGAAATCAATCATTTGAGGATCCACCTCAAGAACTCTAGCGATACAGCGGGCCGTAGGTGGAGCACGCGCGGAAGTCGGCCGATTCGAGATCGGCAGTGCCGAAAGCGTTCCAGGCGGCCGGGCGGTAAATCTCCCCGGCCTCCAGGTTGTGCATGTAGACCGGAATCCGCAGCAGGGAGGCAAGGGCGACCAGATCGGCCCCGACGTGGCCGTGGGTCAGGACACAGTGGTTGGCGCCCCACGCGTTCATCACCGAGTAGACGTCACGGAAGGCGCCGTTTCCGCCGGTGCGGGGGACGAACCAGGTGGTCGGCCAGGTCGGATTGGTCCGTTCCTCGAGTGTCTGGTTCACCTTGGCGGGCAGCTCGATGGTCTGGCCTTCGGCGATCTGCAAAACGGGTCCAAGGCCCCGGACGAGATTTAGGCGGTGGATGGTGCAGGGCATGGCTCCCGGAGTGAGGAAACGGGTGGACCAACCGCCGCCCGGGAAGTACTCCGTGATGGAGGGGTGCCAGGTGGTTGCCTCCAGGCAGGCTTTTTCCTCCGCGTCGCTGATTTCCCAGAAGGGCTTCATGGCCGGTTTCCCGGCGATTTTTTGGCGACCGGCTCCGTCGAGGGCGGCGGGGCCGGAGTTGATCAGGTGGAGAAA
>JBBAWG010000034.1:1935-9479 GCA_040397305.1 Methylacidiphilales bacterium
TGGCCCTGGAAACCCCCGGCGATGGCGTGGTGGCCGAGCGCCTCCTCGCCGAACCCGGCCTTGGCTAGAGCGGGGTTGCCGACCATCAGATCCCGGGCGATCAGGGCCATCTCGACCGACTTCTCCCACTCCTTGTCCAGTTGGGCTCGCGGGCGTTTCGTCTTGGCCGAGTTCCAGTCCTTGCCTTCCCGGCAGTTCTTTTTTGTCCAGGCAAGGGCCTTGTTCTTCTCGGCCGCGTCGAAGATGCCGCGTTCCATCCGGCGGACGAACTCGGTCATGTCCACGCTCTCCACCCGCATGCCGAGGTAGGCTTCAAAAAAGTCCGGATCCACGATGGAGCCGGCGATCCCCATGGAAGTTCCGCCCATGGCGAGGTAGGCATGCCCGCGCATGGTGGCGACGGCCAAACCGGCCCGGGCGAAGCGCAAAAGCTTTTCCGAGACGTCGGCGGGAATTTTTAGGTCGCCGGCCTCCTGGACGTCCCGGCCGTAGATCCCGAAAGCCGGCAGACCCTTTTGGGCGTGGGCAGCGAGGACGGCGGCAAGGTAGACGGCCCCGGGGCGCTCCGTCCCATTGAAGCCCCAAACCGCCTTGGGCCGGAGGGGGTCCATATCCATGGTCTCGGAGCCGTAGCACCAGCAGGGGGTGACGGTGAGGGTCAGACCGACATTCTTCTGGGAGAAAAGGGCGTCGGTGGCGGCGGCCTCACCGGCCCCGCCGATGCAACGTTCCGGCAGGACACATTCGACCCTGGAGCCGTCCCGGTGGCGAAGGGAGGAGGAGAGGAGCTTGGCGGCGGCTTGGGCGAGGGCGAGGGTCTGGCCTTCCAGCGATTCCCGGACCCCGCCCCGGCGGCCGTCGATGACCGGCCGGATTCCGATGGTGGTTTTATGATTGGAACCGATCATTTGAATATCGTAAATTTACCGACGTGCTTCACCAGCCTCTTTTTCGGACCCCGGACGGGCGGAACCACGCCGCCGTCTTCCTGCTGATCAGCTCCCTCTTTTTCCTGTGGGCGCTGTGCAACGGGATGATCGACGTGATGGACAAGCATTTCCAAGACTACCTGGGCCTAACCAAAAAGCAGTCCGCCTGGGTCCAGTTTGCCCATTACCTCGGATACTTCCTGATGGCCCTGCCGGCGGGGTGGCTGGCGCGGAAGTTGGGGTACAAGGGCGGAATCGTTCTTGGTTTGCTGGGAGTGGCCGTCGGATGCCTCTGGTTCATTCCCGCCACCCAGATTTCCACCTTCTGGGCTTTTTTGCTGGGGATTTGCGTGATTTCCATGGGGCTGACCTTTCTCGAAACCGTGGCAAATCCCTACACCACGGTGCTGGGAGATCCCAAATACTCCGCGGTGCGGATCAACATCGCCCAAAGCTTCAATGGGGTGGGCTGGATCCTGGGACCGATCATCGGCGGAATGTTTTTCTATTCCGAGCAGGGGGCGGAGACGGCCCATCAGCAGCTCTGGATCCCCTACGCCGGCATTGCCGCAGGGGTTCTGCTTCTGGCCTGTGTCTTCCTTTTCACCCGTCTCCCGGAAATCCGTCCGCCGGATGAATATCATCTGACCGATGCCACGGCAGGGGTGTCCAAATCCATCTGGGCCCACCCCCACTTCGTCTTTGCGGTGGTGGCCCAATTTTTCTATGTGGCCGCCCAAGCCGGCATCTTCGCGTTCTTTATCAACTATGTGGTGGCGGAAATTCCGCCGGTGGGAGAAGCGTGGAAGAACAGTTTCTGGCTGGGGGGCACCGCCGGGGTGAGTGAGCGGGGAGGGGACTGGTACGTAAGCGAGCAGGGCGCCACCAAGTTGCTGGCCTACTTCGGCTTCACCCTGTTCCTGCTGGGCCGGGCGACGGGGTCATGGATTCTTACGAGGGTTCCGGCCCACCGAATGATCGGGATCTATGCCTTGGGCAATGTGCTGATGATGGCGGGGATCGTGACCAAGCTTGGCTGGCTCTCCCTGGGAGCGCTGTTCCTAAGCTTCTTTTTCATGTCGGTCATGTTTCCCACGATTTTCGCCTTGGGGATCCATGGGCTGGGGGAAAAGAGCAAGATCGCCAGCTCGTACATCGTCATGGCCATTCTTGGCGGGGCCCTGGTGCCCAAGCTGATGGGCTGGGTGGGGGACGTGCGGGACATGTCGACCGCCTTTTTTGTGCCGATGGCCTGCTTTGCGGTGATCGCCGCGTACGGCTTTTTCTGGCCCTCCCTAAGCCGATCCTCCGCCTCAAGAGCCTAAGGGGCTAAAACCCTGTTTTGGGGGCGGGAAAATATATGATTGAAATCAATCATATAAATATTTAAGCTCCGGTCATGCGCGTATCCCAATCCGTGGTGGATTCCCGTCGCAAGCTTCTCGCGGAGCTGCTGGACCGGGGCCGCTACCTTCCGCTTGAGCAGATCTGCCGCCGGCTTTCCATCAGTGCGGCCACCGCTCGTCGCGATCTCAGCGAGCTCGAAAAAACGGGGAGGATCCAGCGGACCCCGGGAGGGGCATTGGCCAGGTTCACCAGCCGTTTCCCCACCTTCAGCGAGCGGTTGGCCCTCCATAGCCCGGCCAAGCAGGGCCTGGCACGGCAGGTGCTGCCCTATCTTCTTTCCGGTTTCACCGTGTATATCGACGGAGGCACGACCCCCTACGCTCTGGCCCGGATGCTTCCGGAGGCTGAGATCCCTGGGTTGCGGGTGGTCACCAACAGTCTGCCGGTCGTCGAGTTCCTGGCCTCCACCCCGGTTTCCGTTCACATCCTCGGAGGAGACATGGTCCCCCGGCAGTCGCTGCTGATCGGCTCCCATGCCGTGCGGGCGATGCAGGCGTGGAAATTTGATGTTTCTGTGTTTGGTGCTGAGGGGGTTACCCGGCAGGGCGTTTGGAACAGCGCGGCCGAGGTCGTGGCTCTGCAGCGGGCCGCCATGGCCCAGAGCCGCCAATCCTTTGTCCTGGTGACCGCAGAAAAGCTGGGACACAGCACGGGCAGTTTTCTTGGCCCCTTGGGTAAAAATTTCCGACTCATCACCGATGCCTCGCCTCGGCAACTGGCCACACAAAAAATCCCCCCCCATCTTGTCTCGGAGGGTGGCTCGTGAAAAAAACGGGTTCGGGTCGGGCGGCCCGGCTACGGGAGTTGGTCGGGTTGAGCCGGCGGGTTGGCGGGGATCCACAGGCCTTCGCCATTCTCGGGGAGGGGAACACCTCGACCCGTTCTGCAACGGACACGTTTTGGGTCAAGGCCAGCGGAACCTCGTTGGCTACCGCGGCCGCCGGGACCTTCACCGAATGCCGCCGCTCGGTTCTCGCGCCCTTGTGGAATGCCGGTTGCCTAGGTGATGCGGAGGTCGATCAGTTGCTGCTGAACTCCCGCGTCCGTTCCGGCGACAAGAAACCCTCCACGGAAGCCCTTTTCCACGCTTATCTTCTTTCTCTCCCGGGAATCGAGTGGGTCGTGCACACCCACCCCATCGCGGTGAACGGCATCCTGTGTTCCCCTCGGGCGGCTGATTTCGCCAAACAGAGGAGTTTCCCTGATGACATTGTTTGCTGTGGGGACGAATCCGTTCTCGTGCCCTACACGGATCCGGGCGTTCCCCTGGCCAAGGCGATCCGATGCGAAGTGGAGGCCTACCAAAAGCGACTTCACACTCTGCCCAGAGTCATCCTTCTGCAGAACCACGGCCTGATCGCGATCGGGGCCACCTCCGGGGCGGTCGAAGCGACGACCCGCATGGCCGAGAAATCAGCTCGGATTTTCCTCGGAGCCGCCGCGGTCGGCGGGCCGGTCTTTCTTCCCCCCGACCAGGTCCGGCGGATCAGCGGCCGGCCGGACGAACACTATCGGCAAAAGCAGCTGAAACTCGCATGAGCCAACTGTCCTATCACGGCGCGGTCGACCTGGGTGCGGAAAGCGGTCGGGTCATTCTGGGAAAACTTGAGGGTGGAAAGATCACCATCGAGGAGATGCACCGCTTTCCCAACCGGATGCGGGAAAAGGACGGGGGGTTGCGTTGGGATCTCCGGCACTTGGAGCAGGAGATTCTGGCCGGATTGAAAAAGATCGGGGACCGGAAGATCCCGCTGGATTCGGTCAGCACCGACTCCTGGGGGGTGGACTACGTTTTTATTCCAGAGGACGGCTCCCCGGCGAAGGATCCGTTCTGCTACCGCGATGGTCGGAATGAGAAAGCCTACCCAAAGGTGGTGGAGAGGCTGGGTCGGGAGCGGATTTTCGAGCGCACGGGGCTCCAGTTCATGCCGCTCAACACCCTGTTCCAGGCGGCGGCCGACGGCTTCGAGGGTCGACCGGAACTCCCCAAGGCCAAAGCCATCCTGCCGATGGCGGATTATTTTAATTTCTTTCTGGGTGGCCGCCCGGCGGCGGAAGTTTCCTTGGCCAGCACCACCCAGTTTTACGACCCTCGAAAACGGGAATGGGCCCGGGATCTGCTGGAACAGGTTGGCTTCCCGGCCCGTCTTCTGCCGGAGATCGTCCCTTCCGGTACCCCGCTGGGGAAAATTTCTGCCGCGACTGCCCAGGCCACCGGACTGCCGGCCACCTGCGAGGTGGTGGCATCGTGTTCCCATGACACCGGCGCGGCGGTGGCGGCCACCCCGGCGAAGGGGGAGGGCTGGGCCTACCTGAGTTCGGGGACTTGGTCCCTTCTGGGGGTGGAGAAAAAGGATCCGGTGGTGACTCCCGACTGCCTGCGCCTCGCCATGACGAACGAGGTGGGCTTTGGCCACACCATCCGGCTGTTGAAGAATATCGCCGGATTGTGGCTGGTGCAGGAATGCCGGCGGGACTTCACCAAGCAGGGCCGGGAGATGGACTACGCCACTCTGACCAAGCTGGCCGGGGAGGCGAAGCCGCTCGTTACCCTTTTGGATCCTTTTCTTTCTTCCTGGAATGCCCCCGGGGAGATGGCGAAGCGAATCTCGGACTATGCGCGGACCACCGGGCAGGCCGTTCCATCCTCGGACGGTGCCTTGGTCCGTACCTGCCTGGAAAGCCTCGCCATGGCCTATCGCGAGGTTTTGGAATCCCTCACGATTCTCACCGGGGAAACCGTGCGCACGTTGCACATTCTCGGGGGCGGGGGTCAGAACCGCCTGCTCAACCAGATGGCTGCCGATGCCACCGGTTGCATCGTGGTGGCCGGACCCGTGGAGGCGACCGCCGTGGGCAATCTATTGGTCCAAGCCAGTGCCGTCGGCCGGCTCAAGGGCCTGGAAGGCATCCGGTCCGTGGTGCGTGGCTCCTTTCCCCTCGAAACCTTTCAACCCAAAGAGCGCGGACCCTGGGAGGAGGCGTGGAAACGCTTCCGGGGTCTGCGCCAAGCCCAAGGAAAGAACCCATGAAAACCCAGCCCGAAAACCGATGGAAAGATTCCGTCGCCAACTCCCTCGACCCGGTCGCCCGGCTCGTCTACCGCTCCAACCTCATCGGCCAGGATCCCACCCTGACCAACACCGGGGGCGGCAACACCTCGTCCAAGATCACGGAAAAGGATCCGCTTACCGGCAAGGACACCGAGGTGCTTTGGGTGAAAGGTTCCGGAGGCGACCTGCGCACCGCCAAAAAGGACGGATTCTCGTCCCTCTACATGGACAAGCTCAAGGGACTGCAGGGTAAATACCATGCCTCCAACCCCAAGGGGCCCAAGACTCCGGTGGAGGATTCGATGGTCGGCGCCTACTCCCACTGCACCTTCAATCTCAACCCGCGCCCGTCTTCCATCGATACCCCGCTGCACGGCTTCGTGCCGTCCCGGCATGTGGATCACACGCATCCGAACGCGGCCATTTCCGTGGCGGCCTGTGCCAAGGGCAAAAAGGTTTGTGAGGAGATCTACGGGGACGAGGTGGTCTGGACGGACTGGCAGCGCCCCGGCTTCGACCTCGGCCTGAAACTGGAGAAACTCTGTGCCGACCATCCCAAGGCGAAGGGCGCGATCATGGGCCAGCACGGGTTGATCAACTGGCACGACGACGACAAGAAGTGCTACGAGCTGACGTTGGATCTGGTGGGGCGGGCGGCCGCGGCGATTGCCAAGAAGGACAAGGGGGAAAAGACGTTCGGAGGATCGAAGTTCACGACTCCGGGGGAGAAAGAGCGCCGCGCCCTCTGGTTGGGCATCCTGCCTTGGTTGCGGGGACGGGTTTCCGCCTGCCAAAGGATGATCGGAACGGTGCAGGAGGACGCGACCATCCTGCGCTTCGTCAACAGCCAGGACGCGGCGAGGTTGGCGGAGTTGGGCACATCCTGCCCGGACCATTTCCTGCGGACCAAGATCAAGCCGCTCTATGTCCCGTGGGACCCAGCCAAGGGAGATCTCGCCCTGTTGAAACAGATGCTGGAATTCGGTCTTTCCAACTACCGGAAGGATTACGAGGCCTACTACATGAAGCATCGTCATCCCGACTCCCCGGCGATGCGGGACCCGAACCCGACGGTGGTTCTGATTCCGGGCCTCGGCATGGTGGCCTGGGGCAAGTCCAAGAGTGAGTCGCGGGTCACGGCCGAGTTCTACAACTGCGCGGTGGAGGTGATGCGCGGGGCTGAGGCGCTGGGGGGGTACATCAACCTGCCCGCCCAGGAGGCCTTTGACATCGAGTACTGGTCGCTGGAGGAGGCCAAGTTAAAGCGCATGCCCCCGGAACAGGAACTGGCCCGGCAGGTGATCGCCGTGGTGGGCGCAGGCAGCGGGATTGGCAAGGAGACCGCCCAGCGGTTGGCCCGGGAAGGCGCCGCCATCATCTCGGTGGACATGAACGAGAAGGCGGCCAAAGAGACGGCCGATGCCCTCGTGCAGAAGCTGGGCGAGGGGATTGGCGTGGCGGGCACCGGGATTTCCGGTTGCGGCCCGGCGATCGGCCTTTCCGCCAACATCACCGACCGGGCCAGCGTCCGGGCGATGCTGGAAGAAGTGACCTATGCCTACGGCGGGGTGGATGGGGTGGTGGTGACGGCCGGAATTTTTGTTTCACCCGACCTGAACGGCCGGATTCCCGATGACAAATGGGCGCAGACCTATGCGATCAACGTGACGGGCTCGTACATCGTCGCGGATGAGGCGTACCGGATCTGGAAGGAGCAGGGACTGCCCGCTTCGCTGGTTTTGACAACCAGCGTGAATGCGGTGGTGGCCAAAAAAGGGAGTCTTGCCTACGACACGAGCAAGGCGGCGGCGAATCACCTGGTGCGGGAGTTATCCATCGAGTTTTCCCCGATCGTGCGGGTCAACGCGGTGGCCCCGGCCACCGTGGTCCAGGGAAGCGCGATGTTTCCCCGCGACCGCGTGATGGCCTCGTTAGCCAAGTACAAGATTCCCTTCTCCGAGAAGGAGCACGACGACGATCTACGCAACAAGCTGGCGGAGTTTTACGCCCAGCGGACCCTGACCAAGGTGCCGATTACTCCGGCCGACCAGGCCGAGGCAGCCTTCCTGCTCGTCAGTCCGCGCCGTCTGCCCAAAACCACCGGCCAGGTGATCCATGTGGATGGCGGTCTGGCGGACGGCTTCCTGCGCTGATG
>JBBAWG010000034.1:9579-14031 GCA_040397305.1 Methylacidiphilales bacterium
TTCCTTGGAAAAAACCGGAGCCTTCTGGCGATCTGCCTGATTCTGGCCTTCGCCATTCATCTCTTAGGCTTGCTGAGCTTTGGGACCTACACGTTATTCAAAGGCTCGGTGCCACGGATGCCTTTCACCAGTGAGGGTGGGGTTCCGGCAGAGGATGTGGGGATGGAGGCCCCGCCCACGGAGGAGGTTCCGGAAATGACGGAGGAGTCGACCATGGAGTCCGAGGCCAGCGCCATGCCGACGGAAACTTCCACGGACGACGAAATCCTAGCCACCGCCGGGCTGACTTCCGCTCTGCCCATGGCCTCCGCTCCTCCGGTGATTGCCCCGCCTTCGGCCGCGGCCGCCACGGGAGCCGAGAAGATGATGTCCAAGCCGATGGCGCGGCCCGGGGCCAAGGCCTCGGCGGTGAACTTCTTCGGCGTGAAGGGGGAGGGGACCAACGTCTACTTTGTGGTGGACGTTTCGGACAGCATGGTGGAGTCGGACAAGGGCGGGATTGAGGGATACAAAAACCTCAAGGATAAGTTGGGCCAGATGATCCGGAGCCTGGCGCCGGAAACGAGCTTCAATATCGTCTTCTACGGCGATGCGGTGGACCTTTTTATGCCAACCTCCGTCTCGGCGACGCCGGAAAACCAAAAGGCCGCCCTGAAGTTCATGGAACAGTACATGGCCAGCACCAGCAAGCGGGGGAATATCTCCCGCAACTATCGGTCCAAGGTCCCGACCCTCCCGGCCATGGGGGGGACCAGCCGCATGGATCTGGGACTGGTCGCGGCCTTTGAGGGACGGGCGGACACGATTTTTGTGCTCACGGACGGCAAGCCGGTGGTTCGCCGGGCCATGGATGACAAAGAAAGGGAGGAGTACCGGAAAAAAATGGCGGATTCCGAAATTTCCGCGGCCGACCGGCAGAAATACGAGAAGGAGGTCGCGGAGTACCGGAAGAAAATTGAGGAGTACAACGAGGAGCTGAAGAAATATCGCGAAAGATATGCGGACAAGCTGCAGGAGAAGGCGCGCAAGGAGGCGGAGAACCGGGCCAAGGGGAAGGGAAAGGTGGTGGAGGGGCAGGGTTTTGTGGTCGATCCGGTCAAGATCGCCGGCCTGCCTGACGCGCCTAAGGCGCCGACGGCTCCGGTTCCGCCCAAGCCCAAAACCCAGGGTCAGGCGGTGGCGGCGCCCAACTTGGGGAATTGGAAAGACGATGAAATTCTTGAGTACATCAAGGAGACGATTGCCGGCACCTACAAGAAGGACGGGTACGACCTGCCTTCCATCCACGGGGTGGCCTTCATGTCCAAGGCTTCCGAGGAGAAGTTCCTGCGATCCTTGGCCTCCCGCAACAACGGGAATTTTATGAGGATCTCCGCCCCCATTCGGGAAAATACCGAAAACTGACCGGCAGGGTGAGCCCCGGTTCTTGCGTGTGAACTTTATTCCCTTCCTTTTCCTCGGCTCCCTCGCGGTGCTGGTTTCCGGCTGCTCTGAAAATCTCCGGGTGGAAAAACCGGTGGGAGAAACCCCCGAGGGAATGGTCTGGATCCCGGGGGGGAAATTCCGGATGGGTGGGCCTTCCACGGAGGCTTGCCGGGCCCTGTTGGTCCAGGCCGATGCGACCAAACCCTCTTGTCCGCTCTTGCAACAGGGGTTTGGGGATGCGCAGCCGGTCCATGAGGTGGAGATAGATGGTTTCTGGATGGACGAGGCGGAGGTGACCAACGGGCAGTTCCGGAAGTTTGTGGAGGCGACCGGTTACCTCAGCGTGGCGGAGAGGAAGCCGAAGTCGGAGGATTTTCCCGGTGTACCGGAGGAGGCCTTGGTGCCGGGCTCCCTCTGTTTTCAGCGGCCTCTCCCTGATGCCGACCTGAGGGATCACCGATCCTGGTGGACCTATGTCCCGGGCGCATCTTGGAAACATCCCGCCGGGCCCGGCAGCGATCTGGCCGGGAAGGAACATTATCCGGTGGTGCATATCGCTTTTGAGGATGCGGAGGCCTACGCGAAATGGGCCGGCAAGCGTCTGCCCACGGAGGCGGAATGGGAAAGAGCCGCCCGGGGTGGAAGGGAAGGAGGGGTTTTCCCATGGGGCGAGGAGTTTCGGCCTGGGGGAAAATGGATGGCCAACACCTGGCAGGGGCTTTTTCCCACGGAAGATACGGGGCAAGACGGCTGGAAAGGCTTGGCGCCCGCACAGCAGTATCCGGCCAACCCCTACGGATTATATGATGTTTCCGGAAACGTCTGGGAATGGTGCACGGACTGGTACCGACCGGACACCTATGCAAAGGATGCGGAGAGGGGCATGGTCCGGAATCCAAGGGGCCCGCGGGAGAGTTTCGATCCGGACGAACCGGGGGCCAAAAAAAGAGTCCATCGCGGCGGATCGTTCCTTTGTTCCGACCAGTTCTGCGCCCGCTACATTTTGGGCACCCGCAGCAAAGGAGAGGTCAGTACCGGCTCCAGCCACCTAGGCTTCCGGTGCGCAAAAGATTGAATCTAATTTTTCTTTTTTCGTTCTCCGTCCAGTCCGGCTTCCTCAATTAAGTCCTCAAGACCCCCCAGTTGATATTTTTGGCAAAGCTGCCTGACTTCCCTGAGATCAATCGAGGGATTTCTTGAAAGGACCTCAACAATATCGGCCTTGGATTTGTGCCCGCCGGCATAAAGTTTGAGCGCGATCAGATGGGGAAGCGGCACAAGCTTGAGCCGGCTTCCCGGACGAATGGCGGTGCGAGTACTTTCGATCGCATCCTGAATCACCGCGGGAAAACGATCCGCAAAACTGATGATCTGAAGAAATCCCAGGGACATTTCGATATCGATGACCCCTCCCAGCGGATCTTGGGCATCCGGCAAGCGCAAGACCGCGGGATAGCCCGCCTTTTGTAGGGTCTGAGTAAGATTCTCCAGGGTTTGTACGGAGGCGTTGATTCCCAGGTCGATATCCTCGGTTTGGCGAACATAGTGGTAGGCGGCCAAAGCGACCGCCCCGATGACCACGGCTTCAACCTTTTGGCCTTGGAGAAGTCCGACCACGTCCTCCGCGGCCTGGAGCAGGGCAGCGGGCTTTTCCACGGATTTCAGCGAGAGAGAGATGAAGGCTGTAAATCACCCAAGCGATCGCGCAGGGAAAGGGCCGCCAAGACACGTTCCTCAATCGTCATGCGAGCCAACCGCTCCAGCTCTGCCTTTCGCGATGCCCCGGCCGAGGAACTCGGCCTGGGTTTTTGCACCCCTGGCTGCTCCTTTATCTTCATAGAATGAAGTTAAGAGCCGTGAAAACGGCCGTCAATGAATCGGGCGTATGACGCATTTGGCAGAGTCATCAGGATCTGGTGCTGGCATTGCGTTTCCATTCGGTTCAACAGCTCAGGTAAATAGAAGTTTCACTGGGTAGGCACGAAACTTCTGGTCATGGGTGACCAGGGTCAGGCCTTCCTCGATGGCTTGGGCGATGAGGATGCGGTCGAAGGGATCCGGGTGGTGGGGCGGAAAACGGGACAAGCGGGCTCCGTGGCGATACTCGACGGGGAGGGTCCGGAAGCCCCGCGATTCAATCTCCTTTTCCAGATGATCCGGGGCTTGAAGTTTTCCGAGCGACTGCTTGATCGAGATTTCCACCGCGCTGATGGCGCTGACGTAAACCGGATGCGCGGGATTGAGCAGGATGGGAAGAACGGGGCTGCGGATACGCTCCGGGTCCGACAAAGCCCAAAGAAACACGTGGGTATCGAGCAGGTAGCCCAAACCTACTCCCCGGAAAACAGGCGCTGGATTCTGGGGTCGACCGCGTCGAAGTTGGCGGAGATTTTGATTTTCCCGCCCAGTCCTCCCAATCGTCGCGGTTGCTTGCCGGGATGGTAGGCGGTGAGGCGAACCATGGGCCGGCCGTGTTTGCCTAAAAGAATATCCTGCCCGGCGGCCGCAGTCTCCATGAGCCGGGAGAGGTGGGTCTTGGCGTTTTGTACGTTGATGACCTTCATAGAATCAAGTCTGGTCTGGTCTGGTCTGTTGTCAAGGGAGGCTCGGACGACTCCGACGGACGGGTTCTTAGTCCAGGTGGAACACTTCCCGGAGGGGGGCGGATTTCGGGGAGTGGTCGGGATTGGCGGGCATGATGTCGCCCATGTGCCGCCACCACTTCTGGCACTCGGGCGTCTGGGCAATGGCCTGCCATCGGGCTTCGTCCTCGATTTCTGCATAGGCGAAGAGCTGCCGGGTCTCGTCGTGAAGGAAGATGGAGTAGTTGTGGACCCCGTGCTGCTTGAGGACCGCTTCCAGTTCGGGCCAGATCGGGCGGTGCCGCTTCTCATACTCCGTCTCCTGGCCGGGGTTGACCGACATGACGAAGGCTTGGCGGATCTTTTTCATGCTGGCCTGTATTTGATTTTAGGAAGCCTTGCGCGGTCAGTTTCCGGAACCGCGAAAGGCGCCAAGGATTTCCTG
>JBBAWG010000035.1:0-13854 GCA_040397305.1 Methylacidiphilales bacterium
CCGGATCGCCTCCTCCACCGTCAGGATCGGTTTCTGCTTCTCGTACTCCACCACCACCTTGGCCGCGGCCTCCCGGCAGATCTCCGCGGTCTCGCCCACCACCAGCGCCACCAACTGGCCGTGGAAACAAACCTCCTTGTCGGCAAAGAGCGGCTCGTCGTGAACCACCGGCCCGGTGTCGTTCAGGCCAGGCACATCCTCCGCCATCAGCACCGCCAACACGCCCGGCACCTTCCTCGCCTCGGTGGCGTCCCGCCGCTTGATCCGCGCCTTGGCGTGCGGCGAGGTCACATACCAGACTTCGAGCGCATTCTCCCGCCGCAGCGCGACATCATCGGCATAGACGGCCTCCCCGGAGACGTGCTTATGCCCGCTCTCGTGCGGCGGCGGCAGGGTCTTGGGATCGGAAACCACCGGCAGGGCCGACTCGTAATCAACGCCGTCGCTCTCTCCGGCAAAGAACTTCCACAAGAGGGAAACCAGCACGCCCGACCGGTACTCCTTTGTGCCCCTCGCGTCGGTAAGCGGATTAAACTCCGTCGCCAACACCTTGCAGGCCGCTTCCACCGTCTTCGCGTCCCAAGGTTTGCCCAACAGCGCCTTCTCGGTCTTCTTCGCCCGGATCGGGGTCGCCGCCACCCCACCGAAAGCCAATCTTGCCCCTCCTACCTTCCCGTCCTTGCCAAGATGAACCACGAAACAGGCTGAGACGGTGCTGATGTCCATCTCCCGGCGCTTGGAAACCTTGTACCACTCCCGCAACACCTTCCCCCCAGCCTTGTCGGCAGGAACCGGCACGAAGATTTCCCGCAAAATCTCCCCGCTCTTCAAGCAGGTCTTGCGGTAGTCGACAAAGAAATCGTCTACCGAAACCTTCCTCTCCCCTTTGGCCGAGGCACAGACCATCGTCGCCCCGTGGGCCAACAGAACCGGGGCGGTGTCCCCAATCGGCGAGGCCGTGACCAGGTTTCCGCCCAACGTGGCCCGGTTGCGGATCTGCCGGGAGCCGAACACCCACAACATCCGCGCCCACTCGGGGAAATCCTTCTCCACCGCATCGGCCAGATCCGTGAGCTTGAGCCCGGCGCCCAGATGCCATCCGTCCTTGCCCTTCTTGGCCTTGGCCAGCTCTGCCACCGCCTCGATCGAAACCAGGATGGGGAACTTTTTGAACCGCTTGGCAATCTCCACTCCCATCTCCGTGGCCCCGGCAATCAACCGCGCGGCGGGGTGTTTTTTCAGGATGGCAAAGAGCTCCTTCAGCGTGGTCGGCCGAAAGAACCTTTCGCCGTTCTGCTGGTACTCGAGGCTCTTGAGCCGAACCGTTGCTTTGGCCAGCGAACGGTCAAATCGGTCGGTACCCTTCTTTTTCCTCTCCTTGAGCGAAACCAGGGCCGCATCCCGGATCGGCCGGTAGCCGGTGCAGCGGCAGAGGTTTCCGCACAGCTGATCGTCCAGTTTCCAATCCCGGTCCATGTCCTTGCGGTAGTAGCCCTCGAACATCGACATGATGAAGCCGGGGGTGCAGTAGCCGCACTGGGAACCGTGGTGGGCCGTCATCGCCGCCTGCACCGGGTGCGGACAGCCGTTTTCCAGTCCTTCCACCGTCACCACATCCCGTCCAGCCATCAGGATCAGCGGAGTCAGGCAGCTGTTGATCGATCGGTAGGCAGGTTTCCCGGCAGCATCCGTTTCCGCCACCGCCACCGAACAGGCTCCGCAGTCCCCCTCCGCACAACCCTCCTTGGATCCGGTCCGGCCGCTGGCCCTCAACCAATCCAGCAGCGTGAGATTCGGGGAGACCCCCACCACCCGTAGTTCCTCGCCATTCAGGCGGAAGGAGAAGCTGTCAGGCATGCTTCAACTCTATCCCTGCTTTGGATCTTACGAAAGCAGCTCCAGCAGGCCGGAGATCCGGGGCGATTTGCCCTCATTCAGACAAAAGGCCTCGATGGCGGCCGCCTTTTTCCCCCAACGCTTGGCGGCAGCCCGGAATTTGGCCAGCAAGACGGGCTCGGCCTCGTGACGCCTCCGGCGATGCCCCAGCGGATACTCCACCTCCACCCGGCGGGTGGCCGTCCCGTTTTTGAAGAAGACCTGCACGGCATTGGCAATCGAACGCTTGGCCGGATCCAGATAGTCCCGTGTGAAAGCCGGCACCTCCGTCACCTTCATCTTCTCGCGCAGCCGGTCGATCTGCGGATCCGCCGCGATCTTCTCGCCGTAATGATCCGCCGTCAGCTCCCCGAAAATCAGCCCGATGGCGGTCATGTACTGCAGGCAATGGTCCCGGTCAGCCGGATTATGCAGCGGCCCCTTCTTGTCGATGATCCGCACGGCCGACTCCTGGGTGCCAATCTCCACCCTCTCAACCTCATCCAGCCTTCCCTTCACCTCCGGATGCAGCTCCAAGGCCGCTTCCACTGCCGTTTGGGCATGAAACTCGGCCGGGAACGACACCTTGAACAGCACATGTTCCATCACGTAGCTGCCCAGCTCCCGCGCGAGCACGATCTCCTTCCCCCGAAACAGCGCATCTTGGAAACCCCAGGTCTTGGCTGTCAGCACCGACGGGTATCCCATCTCGTTCCGCTTGGCATTCAGGGCGTGCCAAACCCCTCGACTGGTGGCGTCCCCCGCCGCCCAGGATTTCCGTGAACCAGTGTTCGGCGCATGCCGGTAGGTCCGCAACGCCCCGCCATCCGCCCACGCATTGCTCAAAGCTGAAAGCATCTGCTCCCGGTTGGCCCCGAGGAGCTTGGCGGCGACCGCGGTGGAAGCGATCCGCACCAAAAGCACGTGGTCCAGGCCCACCCGGTTGAAACCGTTCTCCAACGCCAGGACTCCCTGCACCTCATAAGCCCGGATCGCCGCATCCAACACCTGCTTGAGCGACACCTTCTTTCCATTCCGATCCAGATAGTCCGCCACCGCCAGGATCGCCCCAAAGTTGTCGGAGGGATGACCCCACTCCGCCGCCAGCCATGTGTCATTGAAATCCAGCCAGCGGATCAGGGTGCCGATATGAAAGGCGGCCCGCACCGGATCCAGCTTCTCCCCCGTGCCCGGCGCCGGGGTCCCCTTCTTCATCTCCGCTCCCGGCACCACCGGCCCGATCAGTTTCGTGCAAGCCTTGTGACCCAGCGCCAAAGCCGCGCAACCCAGGCTGTCCAAAAGACACCAGCGGGCCGTCCGGAACGCCTCGGCACTCCCCGCCGGTGCGGTCAGGACATAGTCCGCGATCTTGGCCAACACCGGGTCGGGCGGCGGACGGACGTTGGAGATCTCGGCGCTCAAGAGGGGCTCAGCGCTTTTCGAGGGGTGGCACCGACCGAACCTTCTCGCCGATGTATTCCGAGGTGGGCCGGATCAGTCGATTGTCCGCCCGCTGCTCCAGGATGTGCGCCGCCCAGCCGGAAATCCGGGCCATCACAAAGATCGGTGTGAAGAGCGGGGTCGGGATTCCGCAGAGGTGGTAGGCCACGGCACTGTAGAAATCCAGATTCGTGAAGAGCTTCTTCTCCCGCTTCATCACCGCATCGATCCGCTCGGCCACCGCCATCAACTTCTGACCCTTGGGGTCCTTCTCCGCCAGCTTGGCCGCCCAGCCTTTGATCACGTCGGACCGCGGATCACAGTGCTTATAGACCCGGTGACCAAACCCCATGATCTTCTCCTTCTTGGCCAGCATCTGGAGAAGTCCCTTCTCCGCCTCCTCAGGATTTGGAAACCGCTCGATCAGCTCCATCGCCGCCTCATTGGCACCCCCGTGAAGCGGCCCGCGGAGGGCCCCGATGCCGCCGGTCACGGCCGAGTAAAAGTCCGCCAAGGTGGAGGTGACTGTCCGGGCCGTAAAGGTGGAGGCGTTAAACTCATGCTCCGCATAAAGAATCAGGGAGACATCCATGGCCTGCCGCTGGAGATCGGTCGGAGCCTTGCCGTGCAACTGGTAAAGGAACGCTCCGGCCACCGTGTCCTCCTGATCGGCGTTCGGCAGCTTCTTTTTCCCATGGGCGTGGAGATACCAGGCCAACAGCATCGGCCCAAAGCAGGCGGTCAGACGGTCCGCCACCGCTTTACCGTCCCGATCCTTACCCTCCGGTTCCAGACATCCCAACATCGAGCAGCCCGTCCGCAGCACATCCATCGGATGGGCATCGGCGGGAATCTTTTCCAGCACGGCCACCAGGTCCGCCGGCAGTTTCCGCAAGGAGACCAGCTTGCGCTTGTACTCCTTCAGCTGAGCGGCGTTAGGCAAGGTGCCATGGATCAGCAGGTAAGCCACCTCCTCAAAGGTCGACTTCTCCGCAAGCTCTCCCAACCGGTAGCCCCGGTACTGCAGCCCTCCCCCGGTTTCACTCTCGTCGATGATCGCCACGGCGGTCTGCCCCGCCACGATCCCGGCCAATCCTTTTGAGAATTCGCTCATTTCTTTCTCCTTTTTAACGTTTTGACCGAAGCCTCCGGTCCATTTTCCTCTCCGCCTTCTGATAATCCAGCAGGCGGTACAATTCTTTCCGGGTCTGCATCTTTCTCAGAAGGGACTTCTGGGTGCCTTTGCTTCGGAGGGTCCGGTACACCTCCCGCGCGGCCGCATTCATGGCCCGGAAGGCGGAAAGCGGATATAGCACCAGTCGTACCCCGGCCGTGCGGAACTGCTTGGCCGAAAACATCGGCGTTTTCCCGAACTCCGTCATGTTCGCCAATACCGGCACCTGGACGGCCCGGCAAAACTTCTCGTAGGCCGGGAGCGAGCCCAGTGCCTCGGCAAAAATCATGTCAGCCCCCGCCTGGACGTACTGCTGGGCCCGGTGGATGGCCGCATCCAGACCCTCCACTCCGGCCGCATCGGTACGGGCCATGACCACCAGGTCACGGTTCGGCCGGCTTTTCACCGCCGCCCGGATCCGCTTCACCATCTCCGTCACCGGCACCAGCCGTTTCCCTGAACGATGACCACAACGTTTCATTTCCACCTGATCCTCCAGATGAACCGCCGCCGCTCCGGCCTGATGGAGCAACTTCATGGTCCGCCCGGAAAAAAGATTTCGGCCCCAGCCGGTATCGATATCCACCAACAAGGGTAAATTGGTGGCGCGGCTGATCCGGCTCACCTCTTCGGCCACCTGCTCGAGCGTGGTCAGACCGAGATCAGGTTTTCCAAAGGAGGCATTGGCCACCCCCGCTCCGGAAATGTAGAGGGCGCGAAAGCCCGCCTCTTCGGCCAGTTTGGCCGCGAGGGCGTGGATGACCCCGGCCACCTGCAACGGACGCTCCCGCCGGACCGCCTCGCGAAACTTCTGTCCCGGTGTCATCCCCCGTGAGTCGCTTCCCTGGCGAGAAACTTCCCTCTCCCGATCTTGCCGGTGAATTTGCCGTCTTGGAACGCCACCTCCCCGCGAACCGTCACCACCTCCGGCTTGCCCACCGTCTTCCAACCTTCAAAGGGACTATAGTCGATGTTCATGTGGTGGGTCTTGGCCGAGATCGTTCCCGGAGCATCGGGATGCCACACCACCAGGTCCGCATCCGCACCCACCGAGACCGTCCCCTTGCGCGCCAAACCAAAGAGCCGGGCCGCCGCCGTACTGGCCACCTCCACAAAACGGCACAGATCCAATTTCCCCGTCTTCACCCCATGGGTGTAAAGCAGTGTCACCCGATCTTCCAGCGAGGGAATCCCGTTGGGGATCTTGGTGAAATCCGACCTCCCCATCTCCTTCTGTCCCTTGAAATCAAACGGGGCGTGGTCGGTCGCCAACGTATCGATAAACCCCTGCTGCAGCCCGTTCCATAACACGGGCTGGTTTTTCTTGTCCCGCAGGGGCGGCGACATCACGAACTTGGCCCCCTCGAAGTTGGGCCGCTCGGCAAAGGTCTTGTCGGTGACCAGGTACTGGATGAGCGTCTCCACCCAAGCCTTCACTCCCCGCTCCCGCGCCCGGGTCGCCTCATGCAGCGCCTCTTCACAACTCAAGTGGACCACGTAGACGTGGGCCCCGGTCATCTCCGCAAAGGTCATCAGGTGGTGCACGCCCTCGGCCTCAACAATCGGAGGACGGCTTTCGTGGTGGTATTCGGGGCCGGTCTTTCCGGCGGCCAGGAGCTCTTGCTGGAGCACCGCGATCAGCTCCGGATTCTCACAGTGGGCCGTGGTGATCACTCCCAACTGCCGACCAAGTTTCAAAGTCTGGTACAACTCTTCATCCGTCACTCCAAAGGCGCCCTTGTAAGCCAGGAACACCTTGAAGCTGGCCACCCCGGCCGAAACGATCTTCTTCAGCTGGTCGGCCGTCTTGCCGTCAAAGTTCGTCACCCCCATATGAAAAGTGAAGTCGCAGGCGCTCTTCCCCTCCGCCTTGCCCCGCCACAACTCGTAAGAGGCCAGCGGGTCGTCCGCCCGCGAGGGACAAATCATCTCGATCAGCGTAGTGGTACCACCGGCCAACGCCGCCTGGCTGGCCGTCTCGTAGGTATCCTTGGCCAGCGTCCCCATGAACGGGAGATGGATGTGGACGTGGGGATCGATAAAACCCGGGAAAATATACTTCCCCTTGGCGTCGATGACGGTGGCCCCGGCGGGCGCTTCCAGGTTTTTACCGATCTTGGTGATCGTCTCGCCCTCGACGAGGACGTCGGCATGGGCGCGGGAGTCGGCGTTGACGATTTCGCCGTGGCGGATCAGCAGCGCCACCGGACTACTCCTTATGCCAGATGTCGCCTTCGCCGTAGCGGAACCAGCGCGTCGTGGTTACCTTGGCGCGAGTATAGAACAGGATCGCTTCCTTGCCCTGCAGATGGAGGTCGCCGAAGAAGGAGTAGTCCCAACCGCTGAAGGGGAAGTAGGCGAGCGGGGCAGGCACACCCACGTTGACCCCGACCATCCCGGCCTTGATCCGGTGCTTGAATTCCCGCGCCGCTTTGCCGGACTGCGTGTAGATGCAGGCGCCATTCCCAAAGGGGGTGCGGTTGGCCATGTCGATGGCTGCCTCGAGGTCGTCGAAACGCATGATGTTCAGCACGGGGCCGAACACCTCCTCCTTGGCGATCTCCATGCCGACCTTCACCCGGTCGACGATGGTGGGGCCGAGATAAAAACCATTGGGCTCGGCCTTCACCTGGATCTTCCGCCCATCCACCACCAGGGAGGCGCCCTGCTTCACGCCGGAATCGATCAAACCCTTCACCCGAGTGAGATGCTCGGGACTGATCACCGCGCCCATGCGCTGGCCGTGTTCGCGGTCCGTCGGCCCCACCTCGATCGACTTCACCGCCTTGGCCAGCGGATCCAGCAACCGGTCGGCCGCCTTGCCGATGGTCACGGCCGTGGAACCGGCCATGCAGCGTTGTCCGGCACAACCGAAGGCCGCATCGACCAGCCCGTTGACGGAGTTTCCAAAATCAGCGTCCGGTAGCACGAAGACATAGTTCTTGGCCCCGCCGGCGGCCTGCACCCGCTTCCCGTGCTGGGTGCCTTTCTCAAAAATATACTTCGCCACCGGGGAGGAGCCCACGAAGGAGATGGCTTTGACCAGAGGATGCACCAGAAGCGCGTCCACACACTCCCGGCCCCCGTGGATGATGTTGAGCACTCCCGGGGGCAGGCCGGCCTTTTGCAGGAGCTCGATCAACCGGATGCCGGTCAGGGGGACTTTTTCGCTCGGTTTGAGGATGAAGGTGTTCCCGCAGGCGATGGCCAGAGGGAACATCCACATCGGCACCAACGCCGGAAAGTTGTAAGGGCAGATGCCGACACAGACTCCGTGGGCCTGGCGGACCATTTCACAGTCGATCCCCCGGGCCACGTTTTCTAACACCTCGCCCTTGAGGAGCTCCGGAATCCCGCAGGCGTATTCGACCACCTCGATGCCGCGGCGCAGGTCTCCCCTCGCCTCGACCAGATTCTTGCCGTGTTCCCGGGAAATACTTTTGGCCAAGGCCTCAAACTCATCCTCCAGCAGCATCTTGTAACGGAAGAGGATCCGGGCCCGCTCCACCGGCGGCGTCTCCGACCAGTCCGCAAAGGCGCGCTGGGCATCCTGCACGGCCTGGTCCACCAGGTCGGCCCCGCACATCGGCACTTCCGCGATCACCTGCCCGGTGGAGGGGTTGTAGACGCTGGAGGTCTTCGGGGTCTTTGGCGTGGACCACTTCCCTCCGATAAAGATCGGGCAGGGATCCAACTTGGATCCGCTCTTCTTCTTGGGCTCGGCGAGGGTCTTAGGCATGGGCGGGGATGGGCTTCATTTCGCCGGAAGCGAGTCTGGTTTGGTACTCCTTCCAACTCATGTGTTTCTTGCCGGTGGGCACGTCCACCATCGTAATGCACTGTTCCACCGGACACACGAGCGAACAAAGGTTGCAACCGACACACTCCTGCTCCTTGATCTGCGGGATCGCCTTGCCGGGAAGGCGTCCCGGGCCGAGGCCGTGCCCGTTGGGCGAGACCAGGGCGATGGCCTGGTGGGCGCCGTCCTCGCACGCGATGTAACAGAGGTTGCAGCCGATGCACTTGTCGTAATCGATCGAGGCGATCCGCTTGTAGTTAAGGTTGAGATTTTCCCAATTCCCCACCGTCTGGACGGCTTTGCCAACCAGTTCGTTGACCGACTTCATCTTCTTGGAATCCAGAAAGTCGTTCAGCCCGTCGATCATGTCCTCCACGATCCGGAATCCATAATGCATGATGGCGGTACACACCTGCACCCCGGTGGAACCCAGGGCGATGAACTCCGCCGCATCCTTCCAATTCGAGATGCCCCCGATGCCGGAAATGGGCAGTTGTACGGCGGGATCGGCTGCACAGGCCTGCACCATGTTCAGGGCGATCGGCTTCACCGCCGGACCGCAGTAACCGCCGTGGGTACTCTTCCCGGCCACGTAGGGCTCCGGACACATCTTGTCCAGGTTCACCTGGGTGATGCTGTTGATCGTGTTGATCAGCGAAATCGCGTTGGCGCCGGCCTTTTTGGCCGCGCGGGCGGATTTGGTCACGTCGGTGACGTTCGGGGTCAGCTTGACGATGACGGGGATCTGCGCGGCCTCCATCACCCAGCCGACGATCGTCTCGATGACGTCGGGGTTCTGGCCGACGGCCGACCCCATCCCCCGCTCGCACATGCCGTGGGGGCAGCCGAAGTTCAGTTCCACCCCGTCCGCGCCACAGTCGAGCGACCGCTTCATCATCTCGTGCCAGTTCTCCCGGGTGTCGGTCATCAGGGAGGCGATCACCGCCCGGTCGGGCCAGCGCTTTTTGCACTCGGCGATCTCGCGGAAGTTTGTTTCCGGGGAGCGGTCGCTAATCAGCTCGATGTTGTTGAAGCCGACCATCCGGTTGCCGTTGATGTCGAGGGAGGAGTAGCGGGAGCTGACGTTGACGATCGGGTCGCCGATCGTTTTCCAGACGAGCCCGCCCCAGCCCGCCTCGAAGGCGCGATGACACTGGTAGGCGGTGTTGGCGGGCGGGGCCGAGGCCACCCAGAAGGGATTCGGCGACCGGATGCCGGCGAGATTGATGGAAAGATCAGCCATGGTGGGCTCCGTTCTTTTTACCCGCGAAGTAGGCGGCTTCCAGCTCGGGCACGCGGACCGGCTTGAGGAAACCCGATCCCCTCGCCCCGTCCCGGTGTCCAATCCGGCTGGCCTGCACCGGCGATGTCCCGGTCTTTCCGGAAAGCATCGCGTGAATGGCGAGGGCAGCTTTCTTTCCCTCGGCCACCGCATTCACCACCTCCCGACCACCGTTTACGGCATCACCCCCGGCGAACACCTTCGGGATGCTGGTCTGGTTCGTCTCCTTTTTCACCTCGATCCGGCCTTTGGCGTCGAACTTCAGCTTGGGCAGGAGCTTCTTCCAGAGATTGGCCTGTTTCTCCTGTCCCGTGGCTTTGATCACCATGTCGAACGGCTCCTCGAATTCGGTGCCCTTCACGATCTCGGTTTTCCCATTCTTGTCGGTCTTGGTCTTGGCGAGGCGCAGCCCGGTCACCTCCTTGCCTCCCAGAACCTCCACCACCGCGGTGTGAAACAGGAATCCGCACGCATCCGCTTTGGCCAGCTCGTACTCATACTCGTACGCCGGCATGTCATCCTCGCCCCGGCGGTAGATGATGACGGCCTCCTTGGCCCCGAGTCGCTTGGCCTGGGTCACCGCATCGATGGCCGTGTTGCCGCAACCGATCACCGCCACCCGTGCCCCGACCGGAACCTGATGAAGCGGCTTGGTATGAATCCAGCGGATGAATTCAAGCGCCTCGACCACGCCCTTCTTGTCTTCCCCCGGGACACCCAGCCGATGGGCTTGGCCGAGGCCCACCCCGAGGAATAAGGCATCAAAATCCTTGAGTAGCTTGGCCGCGGAAACGTTCTTCCCCACTTCGCTCTTGCAGCGGAACTCAACGCCCAGATCCTTCACCCACTTCACCTCCTGCTTGGCCACTTCCGGAGTCATCTTGTAGTACGCGATGCCATAGCGGTTCAATCCACCGGGCTCGGCATCCTTTTCGAATACGGTCGTTTGGTAGCCCAACTTGGCCAGCTCCGCAGCGCAGCCAAGACTGGCGGGGCCGCTTCCCACCAACGCCACCTTCTTCCCGTTTTTCTTGGGGAGCTCAGGAAAGGGATTCGCCTTCTTTTCCCAAAGTGCATCAGTGGCATAGCGCTGCAACCGCCCGATCTTGATGGGCTTCTCGTCGCGATCGAGCATCACGCAGGCTCCCTCGCAGAGAACTTCCGTGGGGCAGACCCGGGCACAGCTGGCTCCGAGGATATTGGATTCCAAAATCACCCGAGCGGAGCCGACCAGATTTCCGTTGGCAATTTTTTTGATGAAACCAGGAATGTCGATGCCGGTCGGGCAGGCCATGATGCAGGGGGCGTCGAAACAGTAGAGACAACGGTCGGCTTCGACTTTGGCCTCTTGGGGACGGTAGCGGGGCTCAATGTCCCCCATCGTCTGGGCGAGCTCTTTCCGACTGGCTCTAGGCTTCAGCGGCATGTTGATCTTCGTCCATCGCCGAGTTTTCCAAGGCGACGATACAAGCAATAGTTAAGCACCCCTTACCCCGCCGGTGCAAGCGATTGGAAGTGTGGGATTTCTTATGCTTTTTCCGCATTCCCGCGTGTCATGAGGAGAGAATATATCCCCATGGCCAGAAGGAACCCGGTGAACCAAGCGTAGTGATATAGGTTTTTCCAAAGGGACGAGACCTCCATCAATCCGACCTGCCCGAAGAATCCCGGAATGTTGGGTAACACCGCCACCACCAAAGCGACCACCGCCGCCGGGTTGATGCCGCCCTTGTAGGAGTAGGCGCCCTTCGGATCGTAGAGCGCGGATAGCTCCAGCTTGGTTCTCCGGACGAGAAAATAGTCGGCGACAAGGATGCCGCCGATCGGGCCCAGCAAGGCGCTGTAGCCGATCAACCAGGTGAAGATGTAACCGCTCGGATCGGCCACCAGCTTCCATGGCATCATTAGAATTCCGACCACCCCGGTGATCAGTCCCCCCATCCGCAGGGAGATCGCCTTGGGTAGGAAGTTGGAGAAGGCGCTGGCTGGCGCCAGCACGTTGGCGGCGAGGTTGGTGGTCAGCGTCGCCAACATCAGGGCAAACATGGAAAGAATCAGGAGCCAAAAGTTGCCGAAGCGCGACAGGAGCTGAACCGGATCCCAGATCGCCTCGCCGAAAATCACCACCGTGGCACTGGTCACGGCCACCCCAATGAAGGCGTAGAACGGCATCGTGGTGTTGAGCCCGAGGAACTGACCAAACATCTGGTCCTTTTGGCTTTTCGCTTCGCGAGTGAAGTCGGGAATGTTGAGAGAAAGCGTGGCCCAGAATCCGACCATCGCGGTCAGGCTGGGAAAGAAAAAGGTCCAAAACTCCCCGGCGGTGGCGAACTTGGCCGGCTGGGAGAGCATCGGCCCGAACCCGTCCGCTTCCCACCACGCCCAGCCGAGCAGGGCCAGCCCCATGGCGATAAGCAGCGGGGCGCCCCAGTTCTCTACCCAGCGGATGCTTTCCATCCCCTTCCAGAAAATTCCGATGTTCAGCAGCCAAAAAATCAGGAAGCAGGTGAACTGGGCGGCGTTGACCTGCACTTGGGCGTTGCTGATCAGACCCAGTACCGGGGTTTCCGCCAGGGTGGGCCACTGGGCCCGGGCGCACTCATAAATCGCGATTCCCCCGATCCAGGTCTGGATGCCGAACCAACCGCAGCCCACGATGCCGCGCAGCACCGAAGCCAGATGCGTACCCATCGTGCCGAACGAGGCCCGAGCAAAGACCGGGAAAGTGATGCCATACTTCGTGCCGGCGTGGCCGTTGAGCAGCATGGGGATCAGCACGATCAGGTTACCGAGGGCGACCGTGCCGATCGCCTGCCACCAGTTCATCCCACCGGAGATCAGGCTGCTGGCCAGCATGTAGGTGGGAATGCAGACCGACATCCCGATCCAGAGGTTGGCGATGTCGAGCGTGCCCCAGCGCCGCTCGTGGGAAGGCACGGGCGCAAGATCCGCATTGTAAAGCGGGCTGGCCTCCACGGCCTTTTGCTGGGCCGGCGTCAGATCCGACGCCAATTCCCCTACCCGGCCCGTGCCTTGGCCATTCGTCATCAGGGAAATGCTCCCACGGATGACTAGTTCCGCACCTCCTTTTTCAGCATGCCGATCACCCACTGCAGAACATCATTTTCCCCCTCCTTCATCAACTTCCCATCCCCCATCAGAGGCATCTCCTGAGTATTCCGCTCGAGCCACCACTCCGCCTTGGCTAGGAGATTCTCCATCGCCGCCCTCTCCCCCGGCGTTTTACTGGTTTTTATGCGCATCACTCCCCCCTTGGGTGGGGCGGCCTCGATGAGGCCGCCTAGTTATTTTTCGAAATCAACAAGCAGGCGGGGTCATCGACCCCGCCCTACCTGCCTCACGCCTTCGACTTTCCCCTGCGGATTGCCGCCTTCGCAGTTCCACCAATCCAATCAGGCCGCACAACACCCCTGCCGCCCAAGTGCTCCTTGCATCCGGAATCGCCGCCACCGTCAGGGTCGTGGAGCCGCCGCTGAATGAGATCTGCCCCTGCAAGCTTTCGTCGCTGAAGTTAATCTTCGAGGTGAAGGCGTTGAAGGTCGTGTTTCCCGTGTAGTCTGTGCTGAAGACGACCTTGGAACCGATCCCCACGTTGCTGAAGGTTAGCCCCGCCACGCCCCCGTAACCGGCGGTATCAAAGTCGGCAAAGGTGAAGGTGTTGGTGCCGCTCCCGGCCGTGCCGAAATCAAAGACCGAGTCGGCCGTGACCGCCAGCCGTCCCGCGGTCTCGTCGTAACCCGCCAGGGCTACCGTGCCGCCCGCCATCGTCACCTGGGTGCTGTTGCTGATCTGGTTGGCCGCCCCCAACAACAATGTTCCCCCGCTATTGACCGCGATTGTTCCTGTTGAGACCGGGGCACCGGTTACCCGTAGTTTCCAGGAATCGAGACGTCCCGCACCGCCCTGGGCGCGATCCGCCACCAGTAGGCTCCACTTGTTGCTGGCCAGCCAAGCTCCGTTGAACTGGCTTTCAAACGTGAAGCTGTGGTTGAGGGTCGTTGCGCTGTTGTCCGGGTCCGAACCAAAATAGTTGAAGACCGTGCCCACCCGCTCCATTTCGGACGCCGTTCCGTGAGTCAGGCTGGCGAACATGTCCCCCAACCACATCGGGTTGGTCGCACTTGGCGAGGAGAGAGCAAAGTCCACCGTCACCTGGCTGATGGAACTCAGCCCGGCATTTTCCCACACCAGCGTGCTGACGTACTGCCCCCGGTCCGGAATCATCTGATTCACCGTCACCGTCCGCTCAATGATCAGCTGCGC
>JBBAWG010000036.1:0-2405 GCA_040397305.1 Methylacidiphilales bacterium
AACCCTGCGAGATCTGATCGCCCAAGCGGGGGGAGAGGCGGAACAGGATCCCAGCTTGATTCGGGCCTACTTGGAGGCGGCCGTTCAATTTGGTGCCAGTGATCTGCACGTAGGACCCGATGCCCCTGCGTTGGTTCGTTTGCATGGTCAACTCACCCCTCTCGAAGGAGCCGGGGCACGTCATCTGACACCCCAAGAAACCGAGCATTTGGCCCGGTCTTTCTTAACTCCACGGCAGGTTAACCGAGTCGAGGAACATGGATCGATCGATTATTGCTACGATGTGCCCGGGCTGTCCCGATTCCGTGCGAGCGTGGTTCGACAACGAAGGGGTTGGGAGTCGGTATTCCGGGTTATTTCCAGCCGGATCCGAACCATGGATGAGTTAGGTCTTCCTCCGGTTCTGAAAACGCTGACGCGTTACCATAATGGTCTAGTGCTGGTGACAGGGGCGGTGGGAAGCGGCAAGTCCACGACCTTGGCGTCCATGGTCGATCATATCAACAAGGAGAGAAAAGACCATATCATCACCCTGGAAGATCCCGTCGAGTGTGTCTTTCGTCCCGAAGGGTGCCAGGTTTCTCAGCGTGAAATCGGCAGCAACTCCCAAACCTTCTCCTCTGCTTTGCGGGCCTCGCTGCGTGAAGATCCGGACGTGATCATGGTGGGAGAGATGCGGGATTTGGAGACGATCGCTTTGGCGATCACCGCCTCCGAAACAGGGCACCTGGTGTTGGGGACGCTGCATACGAGCACGGCCGCGCGGACGTTAGACCGGCTCCTGGATGTTTTTCCGATCGATCAGCAGGCTCAGATCCGGACGATGGTCAGCGAGTCCCTCCGCGGGATCGTCTGCCAGCAGCTCATTCCCCGAAAGGACGGGCATGGGCGGGTCCTGGCGTTGGAGGTTTTGGTGAACAATCCGGCGGTGGGGAATCTGATCCGCGAGGCCAAGACCTTCATGCTCCCGGGGGTGATGCAGACGGGAAAGAAACTGGGGATGCGGTTAATGGACGACAGTCTCCAGGAACTTCTGGACCAGAACCTGATCACGCCGGAGGAGGCTTACCGGCGGGCGGAAAACAAGAAGGCGTTTGCGGCCGCCTTTGCAGGCCAAAACCAATGAGTCATCTTATCGACGAGCTTTTTCAGGCTTTGGTGGAGCGCGGGGGGAGCGACCTTCATCTGTTGGAAAGCCAGCCTCCCAAGATCCGGCGGCACGGGGAGGTCATGCCGATCCGGGATGAGCCGCTCACCCATGACGAGATGGTGCGCCTGCTGCAGCCGATCTGTTCACCGCAGGCCTGGAAAAAGTTTTTGGAGACCGGGGATCTCGATTTCGCCTACGAGATGGACGAAGCCAACCGCTTTCGCTGTAACTTTTATAAGCAGCTTCATGGGTTGGGAGCGGTATTTCGGATCATCCCCACCAAAATCAAGACCCTGCAGGAACTGGGCGTGCCTGCGATCATTAATAGTTTTGGGAATTTCAAATCCGGGTTGGTTCTTGTGACGGGGCCAACAGGTTCAGGTAAGTCCACGACTTTGGCGGCAGTGATCGATTCCATCAACTCCACGTATTCCCGGCATATTGTCACCGTGGAGGAGCCGATTGAGTTTGTGCATCCCAACAAGAAGTCCGTCATTACACAGAGGGAGGTTCCTAATGAGACGCCGAGTTTCGCGGCGGGACTCAAGGCGGCTTTGCGGGAGGACGCGGATGTGGTGTTGGTGGGCGAGATGCGGGACCTGGAAACGATTGCCTTGGCCTTGACAGCAGCGGAAACCGGGCTGCTGGTGTTTGGGACGCTACACACCAACAATGCACGTAAAACGGTGGATCGAATTATCGACGCCTTTCCCAGCGACCAACAGGAACAGATCCGGACCATGCTGGCCAACTCCTTGCGGGCGGTCTGTGCGCAGCTGCTGCTCAAGCGGTCGGACGGGGGTGGCCGGTTGGCGGTGAATGAGATCCTGATCTCCAACAATGCGGTGGCGGCAATCATCCGCGAAGGCGCTACCATGAAACTGAATGACGTCCTCAAGACCGGAAAGGCCGAAGGAATGCAGCTGATGGATGACGCGATCGCCGGCCATCTCCAGGCGGGTCGTATCTCGCCGACGGAGGCCTACATGAAGGCCATCGATAAGCAGCGGTTTCAGGAGCTCCTGCCCAAGGATGCGGGGATCGGATGAGCTGTGAACGGACGGTATCCGAGGCACTGACTCGAGCCACGGAACATTGCCGGGATCAGCGGGAGATGAGTGTTCTCGAGGCCGAGGACTTGGCCACGGGTCTGGCCGATCCGGGGATTGCGGACAGCGCGAAAGTGGATTTTTTATTGGCATGGGCGGCCAAAGGAGAGACGGCCAGCGAACTGGCAGGGTTGGCCCGGGCCTTT